>JBEKMW010000130.1:0-12964 GCA_049523455.1 Verrucomicrobiota bacterium
CGTGGAGTTCCGCCGGGAGCTTCTTCCCTCTGAAATTTCAAATCTTAAATCTGAAATTCCGGACTTTGTGCTCTTCCTGCCCGCCATAGCCTTGGCGCAGGCGGGTGTGATCTTTGCGGTAACAATCAAAAAATAAAAATGATTATGAAAAAACTGACCAAACAATTCACGCATCACGCATCACGCATCACGTCACTCGCGTTCGCGATGCTCCTAACGGTCTCGCTCTTCCTGGCAGTGCCTGTGCGCTCCCAGGTAACAGGCACCTATGTCAATCCGCGCACGTACACGTTGTGGAGCGGGACGATCACCAATGGGATGACCAATACTGTGGTGCAGTTCACCAACCAGATGAACTATTCCGGTTGGCACAATATTGACATCTGGGAAAGTTCCCAGCAGCCGATCGCAAGCTCGAATACGCTGATTGTGGCCGTGCGGCCAGGCATCGGGCCGATCGGCGGGTACACCAACGCGGTGACCGGGACGAACCTGCAGTTCACGACGGCGCCGCCAGTGCTATGGGCGCAAGCGCCGGTCTATACCGGGACGGCGCTGGTGACGGAAAGCAATATCACCCAAACGGTGGGAGATGGTGTGTATATCTTCCAGGTGGCGATATTCTCGTCGGGGGCGACGACGAATGGGGGGTATCCGGCGCAGATTGATGCCACTCTCACTCCGTGAGAAATGACGAATGACGAATGACAAATGGGCGGCGCGGCAGCGCCGCCCTACCTCGATATGATCGGCTGGGAACAACTCACGGTGGACGACGTGCTGGCGCAGTTCAACTCCAGCGAGCAGTTGGCTTACGATGCCGCGAAGGGCGATACGGATATGGCGGACTTGGGGCTGATCACGTCACGCGTGATCTCGCAGATACGTCATGCGTACCGGGATGGCGGGCGGGTGGTGGACGCCACGGAGGGGACGCTGCCGGTGGGGGAGTTCCCGCGGGCCATCGCCATCGTGCGCTGGCTGTATCTCCAGGCGTTGCCGGGCGGCAAGGCGCTGTTGACTGAGGACCGCCAGAAATCGCATGACGACGCACAGAAGTATTTTGAATCTGTCGCAAGGCGCCAGATTTCCGTGCCGGGGAGCGTTGCTAAGGCGCGGCCGGGAAGGCGCGTGCGCACCGATTCCTTCGATGGAATGTCACAGACGTAGGCACGGAGAAGGAAGAAGGAAGAATGAAGAATGCAGAAAAACAAAGATTGGTAGGGCGCGTCACCCCCCCCGACATGAAACCCGACATCGGATGTCGGGGCAGATGCCGGGGTCCGTGCGCGCCGTCCAACAAAAACCAAAAATGAAAATTAACCGCAAAGAACGCAAAGAGCGGAGCGCGGGTTGTCCCAACCCGCAGCACTCACGAACGCAGTCAATCGTGGAGTTCCGCCGGGAGCTTCTTCCCTCTGAAATTTCAAATCTTAAATCTGAAATTCCGGCGTCGCGTAATAAGGCAGAAGGAAGAATGAAGAATGCAGAAAAAAGACGGCGGCCAGGATGCAGCAATTTCTTCATTCTTCATTCTTCCTTCTGCCTTGGTCGCGTTCTCAGGCTTTGGTTATGATCTATACCGACCTTTATAGGCTGATTGAGCAGGACATCCTGGCGATGCTCCAGAGTGATCCGGTGCTCGGCGTGCTGCCGGGTGAGGTGTGCGAGCCGGGCGATGTGGCGTCCATACTGACGGATCGCGTGCTCAAGGTGACGGGCGTGGGGTCGGATGGGAAGATCGGGATGGGTTATCTCGTGCTGGCCATCGAGAATTTACTCGACCCGGATCCGGAAGTCCCCTTCGGCGCCCTGCGCATTCCAGTGACGGTGCAGTTCGTCGAAAACGTCGTCCTCAATCGCGGCCCGAACGGACGCAACTTGCCGCTGCGCAGCGCAGCGGCTTATGCACAGAAATTGCTCAAAACGTATTGGGCGCAAAACCTCACCACGGATCTTGCGCCCGAAAAGAACGCCATCGTCCTCTTCACGCCGGACCGTGACGACACGCTCCGCGTGTGCCAGCTCAATTTTTTCACGTTCGAGGCGGACCCGAATCTGTTGCAGGACCTGGCGACGCCGATGCTCACGACAGACCATCCGATTGATCCCACGCCGGGGAACAATGTGTATCCGTTCCGGGTCACCGTTTCGGCGTCGCAGGTCGGGTCGGTTTACTGGACCACGGATGGTTCGCATCCGTGGTCGGGTAACCCGGCGGCGCAGTTGTGGAATGGGAATACAATCCAGGTGAATGGGCCATGCCTCTTGCGCGTGCGCTCGTTTGCGAATGGCTACATCGGCAGCAAAATATCGAGCCTGTGGTTCCCTGGCGCGCCCGCCGGCGGCGTGCCGGCGGAAGACGTTTATCCACCGCTGCCGATCAACGTGGTCAACGGGCAGTACATGCCCACGATTGATAATTCCGGCAACACGCTCTACCGGCCGTTCTGGGATAGCGGAACCAACAGCATCGTCTATTTGAGCATCAGGGACGGGATCATTGTGCTGGGAGAAAATCCACCATGAAAACCAAGCAAGAAGAAAGAAGAGAGAAGAGGGAAGAGGGGAGAAACGCGCGGGCTCCGCTCGTATTGCTGATTTTTATCTGCTCTCTTCTCTCTGCTCTCTTCACTCTTCCCGCGGCGGCGCAGCAGTTGCCTTTTAGCGGGGTGGAAACGGATGCGACGAATGGGGTGTTCACGCTCTACTCGGGTGGTCCGGAGATCACCAACTTTTGGGATCTCATGCAGGGGTCGGCGGATTTTGCGTCGGCGGTGCAGGCGGTGCAAAACAACGGCGGGGGCGGAGGTAACACGGTTAATGGGCTCACGAATGCGGTGGCCAGTGCAAGTGCCGGTGTTTCGGTGGCGCATCAAACGGCAACTATCTCGACGAATTACGATGCGCTGGGGGCGGCCAACCAGATAGGACAGAATACGACCAACGCCATTGCAGCGACCTACGCGGCTACGCTGACAGTACTGGGCAACACGAATACGGCGTTGCTGGAGACGATCGGCACCCAGGGCGCCAATGTGACCAATGCGATTGCAGCGACCAATGCGGCCACGCTGGCAGTACTGGGCAACACGAACACGGCGTTGCTGGAGACGATCGGCACCCAGGGCGCCAATGTGACGAATGCCATCGCGGCCACCAATGCGGCCACGCTCAGCACGCTGCGCAATGTAACGGCCACCACCAATCTTTATGCGCTGGCCGTGACGACCAACCTTTACGCGCTGGCCGGCGTGACCAACGGCTTGGCGCTGGCGCCCGCGACCAACGGCATGGTGACAACGAATGGCAGCGCCAACGGCTTGATTCCACAGGCCACGAACGTGGCGCCGGGCTATGTATGGGTCCAGCCGGCCAGCGGGGGAATCTCAACGACGATTTATCCCAACGGGTTTCGCGGCGTATTTAATAAAAACAACATTGGAACTGCCGCTGATATAACATCCTACTCCCTGGATGGTATTCAAGTGGGGAGTGGTGGTTCCCAGTATTACGCCGAGCCAATTGATGTTGGAACTTATAGCAATTTCTGGGCGTACATAAGCTACCCGCCAATTCCAAGCAGCACAAATGTTGTGATAGGCTTATACACCAACGGTGGCGGTACCAGTACCACATTTACCTTCACCGGATTAAGCGTGGCGATTGCTGGAGTCGCTTCTGGGATTCCGTCTTTGGGTTCAAACACAACCAGTTATCTCGTTGTATCCACCCCCGGGGTTTTGGCCGCCATTCAGCCTACCAATTCGAGCACGACTTCCATTATCAGTGTTAATGGCGGCTGGTCGTGCCAAAAAGTAAAATGAACTAAAACGCTAAAACCCTAAAAACTGAAGTGCTAAAATGGCCGGTCCTTTTCAGCTTTTCAGCATGTCAGCTTTTTAGCTTTTCCACAAAATTATGGGAATATTACGAAACCAATTGGGAAGATCCCCGGCATACGTGCAGTACGGCGGCTGCAACTTGTTTACCCGCTCCGATATCGTCGTACCGCATAACCCCAAATGGAGCGAGATCAAATCCTCCATGTTCGGCCTGGATGACCGGTTCAAGGGCGACCTGCTGATCAAAATCCCGCTCACGCTCTATGGCAATTGGGATGCGCTGCCGGTGATTTTCCCCAGCTACGCCATGGACCCGATCCCCGGCACGAGCATCTACGGCGCCGCGGACACGCCGCTGGTTCTCCAGGGCCGCAACAATGACATCATCACCTACACCAACGCGCAGATCACCAAGCTGGCCGATCTGTACCTGGGCGTGGATGAGGAGCTGTGGGCCGCGGCAGTCGAATTCACCGCGATCATCGGCAACGGCGACAACCCGGAAACCGCCGGCGCTTATTTCGCCCGCAGCACGAACGCCTATTCGGACGGCGCGTTCAGCCGCGCGAATTATCAAAAGGCGCGGTTCACCGGCAATTGGACGGGCATGTCCGGTTTCAGCACCATCGCCGGTCAAAAAGGCTGGCGCATCGCCTGGAAGCTCGATGCCAAGCCGTTGTTGTCCGATGGCTACGGGACCATTGACATGACGGTGGGCGAAAACACGATGGCCGGCTCGGCCAAGTGCATCCCCATCGGTCCCACCGGGGCGCAGATGGACACGGCGCAGCAGATCAGCACGCCGCATGGCCAGCGGCAGAGCCAGAACAGCGCGAATCTGGTGATTGCCAGCGCGAGCCACACCATTACCCTGCTCAATGCGGCGGTCAGCAGCCACTCGGTGGCGTGGGGGGCGGAGCCGTTACGCGTAAACGAAACTATGTGGGAAACCACCCGTGGATTTGCGGCGGGCGTGGCGGCGGCGGTGGGCTCTGTCGCGTAATTGCCGATTGCCGATTGCCAATTTGAAAACAAAAAAAACAAACTATGAATACGACAAATCAACCGGCGGCTCCGGCCGCCCAAGCAACCAAGACGGCGCTGGCGCCGTCTGCCGTGCCGAATCCGGGCAACCCTAACCCCGTGATCAACAAGATCGAGTTGACCGGCGAGGAGATTGCCAAGGACATCGTGGCGATCAACGCGCTCATCGCCAAATGGAAGGCGTCGGCCCTGACCGGGCAGCTCTCGATCGCGATCGGAGGATTGCACCGGGCGGTGGAGTATGCGCAGTACCATGCGGCGCTGCTGCCCAAAAAGTGACGATTGAAGATTGCCGATTGCCGATTTGAAGATGGAGGCGCTAGGCGCCTGATGCTTTAAATCCTCAATTGGCAATCGGCAATCGGCAATTCATACGATGCTCGCCACCTTCCTAGTGGGCTCTGCGACCACCGTACTCGGTGACGACACCGGTTACGCGGGTGATGGGCGCTTCGCGTTTCAGTGGGAGTCGTGGGCGGTGGATTCGCAAGTCCAGATCACGCCGGCGTACCAGTCGCCGGCGCCGGTGAAGCTGGCGCAGGGCAATGCGGACCGCAAGCTGGCCTTCCGCGTGGGGCAAAGCCTGGGCACGCTGGCGGCGATCTGCGCGTTCCTGAAGAGCATTGACGCCCTGGTCAACGCGACCGGCACGCTGACCTTGCAGCCCGACGCGACGAAGGCGAATACGCTGACTTACGCGAATGCGGTGCTCAAGAGCGCGACGCTGGTGGCCAACGCGGCGAATAGCGCGGGGATGAGGGTGGGGATCTCGTACAAGTTTGAGGCGTTAACAGTTGTTTAAAACGATATGAAAACAAACCAGAGCGGAGAGGGAAGAGTGGAGAGCGGAGAGCGCAGTTTGCCGCCCTCCTTCTCTCTTCTCTCTTCACTCTGCTCTCTCCCACCCTGAGAGCGCAGACACCGGTGACGTTCAGCACGACGTCGGCCACTCTGTCGCCGATCAACCGCACGACCATCTTCACCCCGCAGATCGTGGACGGCGTGAATTACCCCAACGCGGTGCTGCCGACGCAGGTGGTCTGCAATCCCAGCAATGGCGTGGTGAACACCAACCTGCTCCCCGGCTTCTACACCGTGAGCTTCGTAGGCTGGCCGCGGACGATGCATGTGTTTGTGCCGGATTTGTGGGTGACGAATCTGCCACCGCCGTTCAACGCGCTGCCGGTGAACCTGGCGTTGCCCAATTGGCAGGTCAGCGGCGGGCAGCTCCTCTTTGTGGCGACGAATTTCATCGTGTTCTCCAACACCATCACGGCAAATGAAGTGACCAACTTCTTTTACTATACGAATTTCGTCTCTATCACCAACAACATCAGCGGCGCCGGTGCGGCCGTTACGGCCGGATTTGCGACCAATGCCGGGGCCGTCAATGGGGGCACTGTGTCATCGGTGCAGCCATTCTTTCGGCTCACCGGTTCGTTGGGAGGGAGTGGGCCGGTAACAAACTTCGATTCGATTGTGTCACCCAATGGCACCAACTGGTATGCCGATTCTGTTTCACCCCTGGCCGTGCAAGGCGTCCCCGGCACAAACTCAGCCATGTATGACCCGTGCTGGATGGTCATCAGCAATCAGTATCTGCTTTGCTGGAATGGCGCCTCTTCAACCAACGGCGGCCAGGAGGCAGGAGGCGGTATCGGCGTGGCCTCGAGCCTGGATGGCATCAACTTTACTTTTATCGGCTACATCGTCCCCACGAACAATATCGTGTCGCCGCCGGCCTTGGCCTCTGCCAACTGGGGGCCGCACTGGGTCGTGGATGCCACCAACGGCCTCCACATCGTTTATTGGTGCCCCACCAACAATCAACCATCCACCTTGAACGCCAACTCCAACGGCGACTGGATAGTGGATGTTCAGCCATTCACCACCAACGCCTGGAATGCGCGATTCATAGCTTTGGCCGATCCGGTGCGCGGCGGAGTTTGCGACAATACCGACCCATCAATCCGTTATGTGAACGGCGTCTATTATCTGCTCAACAGCACTTATCTATACACGTCCTTCGCCATTGATTCCGGGTATGTGACAAACGGCTATCTCAACGGCAATCCGCTTTATTTGAGCGGCGTAGAGGGCGAGCAAATGTTTCAGCAGCCGGGCGGCCTGTGGATAATGATTGGGACCCAAAGCCGCCAATCTTTTGAACACTTTTACACAAGCCCCGATTTAACCAACTGGACAACCGGCGGAACGATGACTGGCCCGTGGCACGGCAGCAGTGGCAACCAGGGCACCGTCATCCAAACCTTCTGGCCGCCAAACAGTCTGACGCCACCAGGCGTCTCGGCGAACCTGCAAGGCTACTTCACCGGCTTCGTTTTCATCCCCACGAACAGCGTGCTGGCCGCTCCCAACGGCCAGCCTTACGGCGGTTGGCTCTGGAACAGCAACAACGCGCTCTTTTGGGTTACCAGCGCGCATACCAATTACATCTCCGGACCATGAGCAAGGAAAGCTTTGAAAAACCCGGCGGCGAGGCGCGCGGACTGCACCTGGCTTTGCGGCTGATTGCCACCGAGGCCGGGCCGGCCGCCGGCGCGGCGGTGGCGGCCGCCACCAGCGTGATGACCGGCGGCATATTGGCCGCGCTCCTCGCGCTCCGCGAATTGTTCAACCGGTTCCAGGAACTGCGCAAAGCGGCCGATGCCTTCAAGGATAAGCAGGCTGAAACCTGGATGGCCGTGGAGGAAGGCGCGCACGCGGCCAAGGAAGCCCCGCAGGAATTTGCGGACAAACTCCGCGAGGCGAACGATAAATCCGACGCGCTGAAAACCTCCTTTGGCGGCAAACGGGATGAAGACATTCACGCGATCAATGAACTGACTGATCAAATCCTGCAGTTGAACACCGCGCTGGGCATCCATACCGCGACCGCAGCTACCACCAAAGCCATCGGCGATGTGACGGCCGCCGGCGGCATCGGCCCTCTTGTGCCGGCTGCGGGCGCAGCCTACGGTGACATCCTCGCCGGCCGGGAGACTGCCAGGGACGCTCAAACACTGCAGTTGCTCGGCGCGCTGGTGACCGCTTTAGGCGGCAATAAAGACCGGTTCAACGCGCTCCTCATTGAGGCGATCAGCGGCCAGCAAGCCCAGGCCGACGCCGTCGCGCAACTGCAAGCGCAGATGGCCAACATGGCGCAGCGCACGATCACGCAATGACCTCGCCATTCGTCATTCGTCATTCGTAATTCACGGCATGTTTTCCCAGGGTACCATCACCATCCAGTACAACGGCCTCGAACAATCGCTGGCGGAGTGGGGGCTCACGTCCAATTGCCACCTGTCCCTCAAACTCAATGACGGCAAGAAGTTCACCGCTTTCATGGCGGGCAAGGACCCGGCCGCCGTGCTGCCATTCCCGTTCGAAGCCCCGGTGACCATCCGTGAGTACGGCGCCGCCGGCGCGGTCGTGTTCGCCTTCATCGGCTATCACACCACGCCCAAAGGCACCGCCGTGACCGGGCGCACCGGCGTGACGCTGACCTTTGAGGATACGTGGTATAAATTTCGCGCCACCAAATACACACAGCTCTGGCCCATCCCTAACACGTCTCCTCAACAGTATTACACCTTCCTGCGCTGCTGGCTGTATCAGGACCCGAATGCGCAGGATCTCAATTATCACATGTCGTTCCAGCAGCAAATCACCGACATCGTGCAGTACGCGCAGCAAAACTGCGGCATCAACTGCCAGGTCGGCACGATTGATAATCCGCAGATCATGCCCTGGGACGGCGTCCGTTGCATCAGCCTGGCCGATGCCATCAAGCAATGCCTCCGCTGGTTTCCCGGCATGAGGACGTGGTTCGATGACTCCAGCGGTACGCCGGTTTTTAATTGCCGATTCCGTGCCAATTGCACCACCGTCACCCTTCCTTATGCCGGGATGATGACGGCCTCCGGCGCGCAGACCACCAGCCAGGCCGCCGCCCAGTACATCCACAAGCAGACCTCCGAGATCACGCCGCGCTACGATCTGCAATGCACCGGCGTGGTGCTCCAGTACGTGAGCACGGAAGATTTTGACGGCGTGGATTATCCGGTTTTCAGCCAGGTCGTTTATCCGCCCGGCACGAGCATCACGAATGACCGCATTGTGGCGGCCATCATTGACCTGCGCGGCAGCCGCGTGACCAGCGCCAAAGGCAAGGTGACCGCGCAAGTGTTCAATCCCACCTCGCTCGATTTCTGGCGCGGCAACCCCGCCACCGGCCAGCGCGGCAAGGTGCCCAGTTTGGGCGACACCGATTGCGCGAACCTGGCCTTTGTCGGCCCGGTGACCGTGACTGACGTGAACGGCAACCCGGTGAACCTGGCCACGTATCCGAACGAACATCACAGCGGCGCGGTGTTTTCGTGGATGACGCTGGAGTCCGGCGGCAACGTGAATCTGCTGGCCGACGTGCGCGTGACCGCGCAATTCAGCTACCAGCGCACGAAACAGATTGGCGCGACGACGATCAACCGTGAGAGCCACAACGCGCACACGCACAGCGTCAACGTGCGGCTCACCAACTCCCCCATCGGCACGCAATATTACAGCGCCTACAACAGCATCAATTTCGGTGAACTGCCCGTGGCCGGCTTGGAGGAAACCATTTACAACGATCGCAGCGTGCTCGCCTTCAGTGGCAGCCATGAAATCATCGAACTCGGCACGCCACCGATAATCGGCCCCTTCAACCTGCTCACCCTCGTCGGCGGCAATGCCGCTTGGATTGACATGGATATTTACGGCGTGGAAAGCGATTTCTGCGCCCCCGCCGCCGGCTCCAGCGGCGTCGCCGTCTGGCGCAACACGACCATCCAGATCGGGCCGCCGAAGCACCTTAGCCCGCAGGAACTGAACCAATACGAGCAGCTCTTCCGGGGGCGCGTGATTACGGATCTGCCGAGCGAACGTATCACCGGCCAGGAAGGCAACCAGGTGGACGTCAGCAGCGACGCGCCGGTGCAGGACACCACGCCCAACACGCCGGACGAATACCAGCACACCGTCAGTTTCCAGGATCCCGAAAGCGGCAACACGCTGAGCTTCACGCATGACGCGAGCCAGGGGCAGATTACGTACACCGAATTTGCGCCTGGCGCAGCCGGTCCGCCCGCCACCGGTGGCGCGCCCATTGTGACGGCATACACCGGCCGCGTCTTCAGCGGCCAAGGCAACCCGAATTACGGCGGCTCCGGCAACCCCGTGCTGGCGGCCATCAAGCAATACCAGAAATACGACCGCTATTTCGACCTCACCAACGCGCAAAGCCCCGTCGAATGGCTCTGCACCTTCGCCGGCACGAATGAAACGAGCACCTGGGTGCAAATCGGCGGCGGCGGATCCACCACCGTCCGACTGTGGATCCCAACCAGCACCGCCGCGAACGGCTCCCTCTGGGTCCTGCAATCCGGCCCCGCGATGGGCCTCTACATGAGCACCGCCGGCGGCAACAACAACAGCCCCGACACCGGCATCAACTGGGTGCAACTCAGCGGAGTCTTGAACGTATGGCAGTGACGCCAACAATCGTCGCCCGCTTCCCCCTCTCCCGGCGGGAGAGGGCCGGGGTGAGGGGCCGGGCTCTTAAATCTTAAATTTTAAATGGTTTCCGCCGATTCCCCCGTCCTCGCCACCGACATGGCCGTGCTCGAAACATTGGCCAACGGCAAAAGCACATTACCAGGCACGCCCTATAGCTTCACCGATCCCCGCGGCGCGCCCAACCTTGTATCTAAATGGGCCACGGAACTGAACCGGCTCATCGGCGAATTGCTGCCCGTCGCCCCGATTCGCGGCCCATATTATTCCGCCGCCAAAATGCCCATCAATAATCCGGCCATTTCAGCGCTGCTGGCATTGCCTGGCCAGTTCAGTGACATGGATTTTTATTACGTGGACGACGGCAACCCCGAGGCGCTCAAGATCACCAGCGGCTCACAATTCACGGCGCAATTGGCCGCGCAAGGCTGGTCTGCAGGCGCGCCCTATTCCATCACGTTGCAACTCGCCATCGGCGGCGACAAGCCCATCACCATCGCAAACCTGACCATCACCGCCAACATCAACGGCGGTTACATTGCCAGCAGCGTCAATGGCAGCACGAATTTGCCCGGCGCGGTGTTCAACGTCGGCACCTACGTCACCGCCGGCGAATACGACGGTGGCCCGTTTTACCAAATCACCAATTTAACCATTCAACCAGGCCTTTACTACTTCACTTTCCAATCCCTTGCCCCGCATGGCGGCTACCCCAACGGCGGCCAGCCCTTCAGCGGCATCGGCACCCTCGATATCCCCAGCGGCAACGGCGTTTACGACTATTCCGCCGCGGCGGTCACAGTCGTGAGCGCGTTATCAGGCACACAAGTCAAAATGGTCACCGGCCCGCGCAATTCGCCGGCAATGACCGGCGCGCCCAATGGCCTGCCCATCGGCCTTTGGGACATGGGCGGCGCGTATCCCATCGCCCAAGCCGTCTTTGAATACGGCACCAAACACACCGGTCTCTGGTGCGGCATCAGCTCCCTGGTTGCCGGCGCGGCAAACGATCCTGGCAGCAGCCCCACCCTGCGCTTGAATTCCCTGAGCCATCGCGGTGATTTGATGCCCTGGGACAATCCCATCAAAGTCTGGCTCCCCTGCCTCGCCATCGCCAAAAATCAGCAAATCGTTGACAGTAACGGCAACCTGCAAACCGCCATCGTCGGCGGCACGACGAATTCCAGCGGCACCTCCCCCACCTGGCAGACGCTGAACGACACCTATTTCAACCCGCTAAGACTTGATGGCACCATCGTTTGGTGCCTCTCGCAATTTGTTGACGCCATTATTGGTCCGGAAGGCGCCCCATCGGCATGGTCAGCAAACCTGGCTGTGACCGCAGGCCAGTTCCTTGTTTGGAATAACTTCACCACCTTTGCCTGCGCGGTCACCGGTGGCGTCACTGGGACACATCAGCCGACCTGGCCCGCGACGGGGCAGGTCGTGCAGGACGGCACCGTCGAGTGGCAAATGAACGAAGTGCCGAACCCGGCTCAAGCGTTCGACGCTTCCCGCGCTCCGCTGCAAAACTGTCTGGCGCTCATTCCACGCTACCCCTTCACCTCCCTCGATTTGGGAGTCACCTTGCCCTCGACCCAACCGCCCCAGAACGCCGGCGCATGGATCGAGTGCGTCTATTTGCACCGCAACAAACTGCCCACCACGCGCTGGGATCCCGGCGTAAGCTTCCCCGCCGGCACGATGCTCCTGGATTCCAACGGCAATTTGCAAATCAGTGCCAAGGCCGGCACGACCGGCACAACCCAACCCGTATGGAGCACGCAAGTCGGTGAGACCACGTTGGACAGCAGCAGCACGAACGATGTGAATACGAGCATCACCTGGACGATGTCCGAGATTTACGTCGAACTCGGCTGCGTGGTGGGTGGCGTATTTGTGCCCTTCCAGAATCCGAATCCGATTGTGTTGCCGCCCCCATTTTCCAGTCCGCCCACGATCTATTTTCAAACCGGCTCCGCCGGCCAGGAACTCTGGTGGCCGATCTTCGACGCCTCGCTCCTCGTTTACACCACCAAACTTGGCCCGCAAGCCGCCGAACTGCTCGACATCCAAGCGCGCATGTTCAACATGGAATCCACGATTGTCAGCGCGTCCTGCCAAGGCCTAAACGGCGTCAACGCGTATGCCGGCGCAAACCTCACCGTGGTCCACTGGCCCGTCCGCGCCAGCGCCTACGCCGATCTGACGGCCATTTTGAACTTAATCACGTAAAACCAGGACCGCCCCATTTGCTTATTTTTTGCCCCGGGACATGGCCAAAAACGGAGAATTTTTCCCAAAAAATGCCGAGTGCCGGAGGTGCTTATCCCTTACATAGTGCCCCGCAAAGGCTGGTCCCAAACCTGAACTGGACCGGCCGCGAATATAATACAATAACGAAAGACGATTTATGGCTAAAGGATCCAAGACAGCGAAACACGTGTATTTATTTGGGAACAAGAAGGCGGACGGCGACGGTTCGATGAAGCCGTTGTTGGGCGGCAAAGGGGCCAACT
>JBEKMW010000131.1:0-11571 GCA_049523455.1 Verrucomicrobiota bacterium
TGGCGGTGGTGGCAGACCTTCGCGCGCCAAAAAATGTTTTCAAAAAAATGTTGACGGCGGAGCGGTTTTTGCTAAATATATCCGTACTAGATATATCCATTAACATGATAAAGGCCAGTCTGAAGCCCGAAAACATGCCGCCGCTCACCCCGGCGGTGTTCCACGTGTTGCTCGCGTTGGCGGACGGGGAGCGCCACGGTTACGCCGTCATGCGGGAAGTGGCGGAAAGCACCGAAGGCCGGATCAAGATGGGGCCGGGGACGCTATACGGCACGATCAAACGCTTACTGGAAGCGCAGTTGATCGAGGAGTCCGATGAACGGCCTGACCCGCACCTGGACGACGAGCGCCGCCGCTATTATCGGCTCACTGCCATCGGTGAGCAGGTAGTCAGGGCGGAGGCGCGACGTTATTCGGATATGGTCGCTCTGGCACGGCGGAAAAAAATAATCGGCAAAACGGCGATGGCCGTCCTCCCATCGGGTTGCCAATGAAAAGCGCTTCACCCAACCGGGATTTTCCCATCTCGCAAAGAATTTACCGAATCCTGCTGCGGGCGTATCCCCGGGCGCACCTCCGGGAATACGGCGGGGCGATGGCCCAACTGTTTCGCGACCAGTGTCACGACGCCTGGAATGCGGCGGGGTACTGGGGCCTATCGAAACTCTGGCTGCGGGTCGTGCCTGATTGGGCAATCACGTCCTTGTGGGAACGGTTCGCCGCCTTCAACCCAAGGAAAAATATGATTGAGAAACTCGCCAACCTGCTCAGCTTCCGTGCGACACCAGCATCCGCCTTTTTCAGGATTTTTGCGGTGGTGTTTGCATTGATTTTCGTTGCCAGCGTGGTCATCACCTTCCTCCTGCCGGAGACATACGCGAGCACCGCTCGCATTCAGGTGGAATCGGACGCGCTCACGGCCAACGGGCAATCGCAATCTTACGATCCGCATTTTCTCCAGACGACCTTTGAAATCCTGAAATCGGAGGTGGTTCTGAGCAATGTGGTCAGCACGCTGAATCTCAATTCGGTCTTCGGCAAGAAATACTTCGGCGGCGAGACGCTGCGGACGACTGAAACGATTGAGTTTCTGAGGCGGGAGATGCACCTGGCCATTGTCCGAAATACAAAACTCATCACGATTACGTTCTACAGCGAGGACAAGAACGAGGCTGCCACACTGGCCAATGCGGTGGTCCAGGCGTATCGGGACTACCGGCAGGACCAGTGGCAGCAATTGGCGTCGAAAGGGATTGAGGTGCTGCAAACACAGTTTGAGAAAGACGAGGCGAGGATTCAGGTGGCAAAAAGCAACGTGGATAGCCTGCGCAAAGGACTGCAAATCGTGGACAACAGTCCGAATTCGTTCATGCCCACACCGATCGCGAAGGTGGAGGAATCCAAGACCAATGACAATGCCGGGGCGCTGGGGGGCGCCCCTTATTGGGACGCCAAGCGCGAGTTTGAGCAGATGGTGGATTTCCACCAAATGCTCGCCGCAAAAATCGAGGCGGAACGACTCGCGCTCCAAGTCCCGCGAATGATGATGGTGACAGTTACCGACCGAGCCGAACCAGCACTGCGGCCAGCAAGACCGAACAAGCCGCTGAATATCGCCCTGGGTGCGATCGTCGGAGTTTTTCTGGCAGCGGTGGCGGGGGCCATTGCGGCATTGTTCGCGTTCCTGATTGGGAGGCGTATGCGCAAAACTGCCGCGGCGGCGTGATAGGCGAATCTTTTGGAGTGCGCGGAGATGTCCGCGTTTTGGTTCGACGCGACATGTCGCGTCGGGAAAAGCGGCGACATGTCGCCGCACTCCAGATTAGTCTTCTGCGAACAGGTACTCCAAATCCGTCGTGGTGAGGCTGCGGGCAAAGCCCTCTTCGCCCAGCACGTCGGCGATGGTCTGGGCCTTGCTCTGTTGCAGTTCCCAGATTTTTTCCTCGACCGTACCGGGGGCAATCAAGCGGTAGGCGTTCACGGTCTGGGTCTGGCCGATGCGGTGCGAGCGGTCAATGGCCTGCGCCTCCACGGCCGGGTTCCACCAGGGATCGTAGAGCACGACGTAACTGGCGTTGGTGAGATTCAGGCCGGTCCCTGCCGCGCGGAGGCTCAACAGGAACACGCCGGGCTCCGTGTCGGCTTGAAACGCGTTGACCACCTCCTGCCGGTCCTTGGTCTGGCCGGTGAGCATATGCGTGTGGATTTGTCGTTCGCGGCATTCCTTTTCCAACAAATGCAGCATCTGCACAAACTGGCTGAACACCAGGACCTTCTGGCCTTCGGCTAGCAACGGCTCCAGCAACTCAAAGAGCGTCTCGGTTTTGCCGGACGCGGTATCGCTGCCCACCAGCCGGGGATGGCAGCAGACCTGGCGCAGGCGCGTGAGGGCAGCCAGCACGTGCATCTTGCTTTTGTTGATGCCCTGTTCGGCGACGGCCTGCATGATCTGGTCGCGGCTGCGGCGGAGTTCGGCAAGGTAAAGCTTGCGCTGCTCGTCGCCCAGCGGACAATCGCGCCGCTGCTCGATGCGGTCGGGCAAATCCTTGGCCACGTGCTTCTTCAAGCGGCGCAGCAGCAAGGGCCGCAAGCGGGCGGAGAGCCGCTTGCGCGCGATGCGCTGGGCGGACTCGGTTTGCCCGTTGCGCGCCGGTGGTTCCACGGGCGCGGCTTCGTCGGCCACCTGGCCGCGCGGCTCATAGGTCTCCAGGAATTGTTCCTGATTGCCCAGGTAACCCGGCTGGATGAAATCCACGATGCTCCACAAATCCAACAACCGGTTTTCCAGCGGCGTACCCGTAAGCGCCAGTTTGTGTTCGCACTTCATTTGCTTGACCGACTGGGTGACCTGCGCTCCGGGGTTCTTGATGAATTGCGCCTCGTCCAGAATGATGGCCCGGAAGGAGAATTTTTGCAGTTCCTCCAGATCGCGCCGCAACAGCGCGTAGTTGGTGACGATCAAATCGTGCTGGGGGATCTGTTTGCGGAGGTTGTGCCGCGCGGCGCCGCTTTCGAGCACCAGCACGGTTAAATTGGGCGTGAACCGGTTGGCCTCGCGCCGCCAATTGTGCAGCACCGACGCCGGGCAGATCACCAGCGACGGTTTGGGATTCTTGGTGTGGCGTTCCTTGAGCCAGCCCAGCCAGCCCAGGGCCTGCAGCGTTTTGCCCAGGCCCATGTCGTCGGCCAGAATGCCGCCGAGCTTGATTTGCGCGAGGTGACACAGAAAATCAAAACCATCCTTCTGATACGGACGCAAATCGGCCCGCAAACCCTTGGGCAGCGCGATGGACGGAACGCCCCTGAACTCGCGGACACGCTCGCGCAACTCCTTGGCTTCCGGCGAGTCGGCAAAGCGCCGCAATTCCGTTTCATCCAAATGCGCGACGTGCTCCATGCCGACCTTCTGTGGGACGGCGATCAGGCCGTCCACGCCCATTTCGGCCATCGCCTCGTGGGCGCCTTGAACGGCGCTGGTATCCAATTCCACCCAGCCGGAGTTGGGCAGCTTGACGAATCGCCCCGTGGCGCTGGCCAACCGTTCCAAGTCTGCCTTGCTCAAGCGCATGCCTTCGGCTTCCCACTCGGCGGAGACCGCCAGCCAGTCAATGCCGCTGCCTTTGACCACCAGCCGCGGCTTGAGTTGGCGCGGAGTGAGGAAGAGCCGGTGAAAGGCTGGATTACCCAGGAATTCCGCGTCTTTCGGGCGCTCGGCCCAGGCGCCGGCCAGCGCGCCGAGAAAGTTCTCGGTCGCGTCGCCGATCCACAATCCGGGTTCCTGCATGAACCAATCCAGTTTCTGCAACCAGTGGCTGGCCGGCTCCAGGCGCGGGTCGTCGAGGATTTCCGGCTTCGGGGTGCGGTTGTCCGGCCGGTTGGATTCGCGCCGCTCTTTTTCCAAACGCATGGGCGAACCGCCCGCGCCATTGCTTTTTCCGTCCCTCTGCCATTCGTGACCGTTCCACATCCACAGGCTGTCGTCCCGCTGGCTTTTGGCCAGCAATCGCAGGCGCACCGTGTCGTCCAGCAGTTCGAAGACAAATTGCGGCTTGGCCGGATGCGCCACGCAAAGACGGTCCCAGTCCACCCCATGGACCGTTTGCGTCTTGCGCAGATGCAGGAGGAGACGATGGCTCAACTTGCGCACCGGCACGGACGGCTTGCCGGTCAGATATTTGAGGACCCGCGGCGGCGGCGCGTTGCGCACGAGATAAAAGGTGCGGCGGATGAGCGCCAGCGGCGATTGGTGGTTGAAAAACTTCGCCTCGGTAAGCGAATGACTCTTGCCGCCCGGCAGTTCGATGCGGTGCGTGAAGGAAAGCTCCTTGTCGCCGTTGTCCAGATGGGGCGTGAGCGCGGCGAGTTGTCCGTGGAACTCAAGCGGCTGGCCGTCGCACTCCAGCCGCGGCGTGTGGCCCCAACGCGTGAGCCATTGCAGCAGCTCGGCATCCGAGAGCACCAGCGTGTCCGCCCCGTCGGCCTGATGACGGTAGGTGTCGGCGATCCACTGGATGAATTCCCAGTCGGCCGGCGGAAACAGCTCCTGCTCATGCGTGGCGCGGACAATGAGGTCAACGAGGTCGCGCAGCGGCCGGGCCTTTTCGCCGGTGCGCGGACGCGACAAAAGAAATTGCACGGCGAGGCGGTAACGCGAGGGCTCCGCGTCATCGGGTTGCGGGCGGCAGACCACGCGCAGCGTGGCGCGCGGGGTTTCCAGCAGGGGCAAGGCGGGCGGTGCCAGCCAGTTTTCGAGCTCCCGCACCAGGTTTTGTTCCTGCTCGGCTTCCTCGGCCTTGGCGAAACGGTCGGGGCTGGCGTGCGACTGGAGCTCCGGGGGCACCGAGCGCTTGGCGCGCAGGAACACGAATGCCAGTTCCTCCAAACGCGACTTGCCTTGCACGCTCAACAGCCGCCGCCACCAGTTCGTATCCGGAAAGTCCTTGCGCGACAGCGAAAGTTTCTCGAAATAATCCTCCAGCAAAAGCCACGAGCGTTGTGAATCCGGGCAGGTCGCGAAGCTCTTCAAAATGTCCTCGCGCCCGGCCACGGTGTCCTTGGAGTCGGATAGCTCGCGGCGCAAATCGGCAAAAGCGCCATAGGTTTGCGACAGCACTTTATTGTGTGCGTCGTACTTTGTTGTGCCCGCGCGCGGGCCGTTCCCATTCCTGTCCGTAGTTTTAGGCATTACATTACTATGGTCTATCATCTCGTCAGAACGCGGGGCGCCGGTCAATCAGAATCCAAAAAAAATTATGCACACGCGGCAGCGGCGCATTGACACCACGGCAAATTCTGCTATTATTCCCGGCTTTTATGAACCGGAATCCACACGTGGCCGTCGTCGGCGCCACTGGCGCCGTCGGCATCGAGATGATCAAGACACTGGAAAAGAGAAAATTTCCGGTGGGCAGGCTCACCCTGCTCGCGTCGGCGCGCTCGATCGGCAAGCAACTGCCGTTTCGCGGCATGAACGTCACGGTCGCGGAATTGAAGAAGGATTCGTTCAAGGGCGTTGACATCGCGCTGTTCAGCGCCGGCGGCGGCATTTCCAGGGAGTTCGCCCCCATCGCCGCCCAGGCGGGCTGTGTGGTGGTGGACAATTCCAGCGCGTTCCGCATGGACGACGCGGTGCCGCTGGTCATTCCCGAAATCAACGCCGCCGATGTGAAATGGCATAAGGGCATCATCGCCAATCCGAATTGCACCACGGCCATCACGCTCATGGCGCTGTATCCGTTGCACCAGGCGTTTGGTTGCCGGCGCATTTTTGCCTCCAGCTACCAGGCGGTCTCCGGCACCGGCGCCAGGGCCATTGCCGAATTGCGGCGTCAGGTCGAGGAAATCGTCGCCGGCAAACCGGTGACCAGGGAGGTTTATCCGCATCAAATCGCCTTCAACGTGCTGCCGCACGTGGATGTATTTTTGCCCACCGGCTACACCAAGGAGGAGATGAAGATGGAAAATGAAGGGCGCAAAATCATGCATCATCCGAAATTCCGCGCCAGCGTCACCTGCGTGCGCGTGCCGGTCTATCGCTCGCACTCCATCGCCGTGAGCGCGGAATTCGAAAAGCCGGTGACCGTGGACGCCGCGCGCGCCGTTCTGAAAAAGGCGCCGGGCGTGGACCTGGTAGACGAACCGGACCACAAGAAATATCCCATGCCGCTGTTCACCTCGGAAAAATACAACTGCGAAGTCGGGCGCATTCGCCTGGATTGTGCGTTGGACAACGGGCTGTGTTTCTGGGTGAGTGGCGACCAATTGCTCAAGGGCGCGGCGCTCAACGCCGTGCAGATCGCTGAAGAGCTGATCAAGTAACGTTTTTGGCTTGGGCTGGAAGTCCATTAACGCATAGTGTTGCTGATGCCGTTTTCCAGCAAATCGGCGGCCCGCACCGAAACGGCGAACGACGACGCCTGGCTGACGCCGGGCCGGTTTGCCGTTCTACTGGCGGTGCTCACGCTGGCGTCGTATCCGCAGGTTTTTCTGGGACTTCAGACTTTCGTTTATCGTGATTTCGGCTACTTCGCCTATCCCATCGCCTATCACCTGCGGGAAAGTTTTTGGCGGGGAGAGATACCGTTGTGGAACCCGCTGAACAACTGCGGCATTCCGTTTTTGGCGCAATGGAACACGCAGGTGCTCTATCCGCCGGCGCTGTTTTATGTGCTCCT
The DNA here is from genome assembly GCA_049523455.1 of Verrucomicrobiota bacterium. Taxonomy (GTDB): domain Bacteria; phylum Verrucomicrobiota; class Verrucomicrobiia; order Limisphaerales; family UBA11358; genus UBA11358. The sequence continues at coordinate 6,675 of JBEKMW010000131.1, forward strand.
GCCGCTGTCGTGGGCTTTGGGCGTATTCTGCTTGTTGCATGTGTTTTGGGGCGGGATGGGTATGTTCGTGCTGGCGCAACGCTGGACCGAGGACCGTTTCGCCGCGGCCTTTGCCGGTGTGGTGTTTGCGTTCAACGGGTTGATGCTCAACAGCCTGATGTGGCCGGCGACGGTGGCGGCGTTGGGCTGGATGCCGTGGGTGGTGTGGTTGACCGAACGCGCCTGGCGCGAGGGGGGGCGGACGGTGGTAGTTGCTGCGCTTGCCGGTGCGTTGCAAATGCTGTCCGGTGGCACGGAAGTGGTGTTGCTGACGTGGGTGCTGCTGGGGGTGCTTTGCGCGGTGGAATTTGTTCGCGGCAAAGGCGGACAGGCGGAGGTTGTTGGCAATCCTCCCCATGAAGCGGGGAACATGAACCCCGACATCGGATGTCGGGGCGAACATCGAACACCCAATGAAAGCAAAGAGCCCTCACCTCACCCTGACCCTCTCCCCTCCCATCCGATGGGAGCGGAGAGGGAACAGCAGGTGGCCCCGCGAACCTGGCTCGGCAGATTGGCAGCTTACGTCAGGTTCATGGTCCCAATGCGTGCCGGGTTGGTCGTGCTGTTGATCACGGGTTTGTGCGCCGCGCAATTGCTGCCGTTTTTCGATTTTCTAAGTCACTCCCATCGCCAGGAGGGATATTATGCGGCGCAATGGCCCATGCCAGCCAGCGGCTGGCTCAATTTTTTGGTGCCGCTCTTTCACTGCCAATCGCAGCAGGGCGTCTTTCTCCAGCACAACCAATACTGGACCACTTCGTATTATGTGGGAGTGGCGACGGTAGCGCTCGCGCTCTGGAGCATCTGCCGGCGACGAACGTGGCGCGCCATAGTGCTGGCCGGCGTGACCGTGTTTTGCCTGGTTCTGAGCTTGGGTGAAACCACGCCCCTCTACGGCTGGCTTAGCCATCTTGTCCGCGTCATTGGTTTGATGCGGTTCCCCATCAAGTTCGTCATCCTGCCCGTGTTTGCCCTGCCGTTGCTGGCAGTGTCGGGCCTGGCGGTCAGAGGCGCCACGACCGGCAGTGAAACCCGCCGTCTGGATCGCTTTTGGCTGCTGATCGCGTCCGCAATCATCGCGCTGATTTTTGCCATCATCGCCTGGAATTACCGGTTCCCGACGCCGGACGACAACCAGCGGGTCGTCTTGCTCAACGGCCTGGCCCGGGCAATGTTCTTTGCGGCCATCGTCACGGGCCTGTTCTTCGTGGAGAAATTTGCGGAATCCAAAATGGGCCGGTGGTTGCAGGTTCTCCTGCTGCTGCTGGTTTGGCTGGACCTGTTTGAGCACGCGCCCCGGCCGGCTACGGCCAGCCGCGCCATTTATCGTCCGAACCTCTGGCGCACGCCGGCGGCGCCGCAGCCGGGCCTCTCGCGGGCGATGATCCCGCCGTCCGCCCGCAACCGGCTTGCGTTCTCATTCCTGCCGAACCTGGCCGAAGAATACGTCCAACAGCGGATCGCGCTCATCTGGAACTGCAATCTGCTGGACGACGTTCCCAAAGGTGACGGCTTTTTCCCGCTTTACCTGGCCGATTATGCCCCGCTGTTTGGCGATGATTCACCGGCACCCATGCTCGACTTCGTCGGCGCCTCGGAAATCGTCGTGCTGCAGACGAATGTGTTCCACTGGGAAACCCGCTCCACGTTCATGCCGCTGCTCACGGGCGGACAGCAGCCCATCTTCACGAACGACACCGCCGCGCTTCAAACGTTGCTGGCCGACACAAACTTCAATCCTCGCGAGGAAGTCTTCCTGCCGGCCGCGGCGGAAACGTCTGTCATCGCGACCAACGCCACGGCAGTGCAAATTTCATCCATCCGTTTCTCGGCGCAAGAAATCGAAGCGGACGTGAGTGCGGCGGCGCCCGCCCTGCTCGTCGTGGCGCAGATGTATTACCATCCGTGGCGGGCCTGCGTGGATGACCGGCCAACGCAGTTATGGCGGGCAAATTATGGTTTCCAAGCGCTGCAAGTCCCCGCCGGCGCGCATCACGTGAGATTGACCTACGAGGACCGGCGGTTTCATCTCGGCGCGGTGCTCTCGCTGGCGACGCTGTGCGGCTGTTTGGGCTTTTGTTGTGTTCGCCGCCGGCGGTAGGACAGGCGTCGCGCCTGTCTCCATCTTTTAATTTTTTGTTCACCGATCGGTGTTCCCACCACCAGGCTCAATCATGCCGCTTCCAAGCATAAACTGGATGTCAGAGACAGGCGCGACGCCTGTCCTACGGAACTCCAAACGTTTTTTGGCTTGGGCTGGAAATCCATTCACGCATAGTGTTGCCGATGCCGTTTTCCAGCAAGTCAGCGGCCCGCACCGAAACCGCGAACCACGATGCCTGGCTGACGCCGGGCCGGTTTGCAGCGTTGCTGCTGCTGTTGGTGCTGGTGGCGTATCCGCAGGTCGTGTTCGGACTCCAAACCTTCGTTTATCGCGACTTCGGCATTTTTTCCTATCCCATCGCCTATCACTTGCGGGAAAGTTTTTTGCGCGGGGAGATACCGTTGTGGAACCCGCTGAACAACTGCGGCATTCCGTTTTTGGCGCAATGGAACACGCAGGTGCTGTATCCGCCGGCGCTGTTTTATGTGCTCCTGCCGCTGTCGTGGGCCTTGGGCGTGTTCTGCTTGTTGCACCTGTTTTGGGGCGGGCTGGGCATGTTCGTGCTGGCGCAACGCTGGATCCAGGACCGTTTCGCCGCGGCCTTTGCCGGTGTGGTGTTTGCGTTCAACGGGTTGATGCTCAACAGCCTGATGTGGCCGGCGACGGTGGCGGCGCTGGGCTGGATGCCGTGGGTGGTGTGGCTGACCGAACGGGCCTGGCGCGAGGGTGGACGGACGGTGGTGCTCGCGGCCTTGGCGGGTGCAATGCAGATGCTGTCCGGCGGGACGGAAGTGGTGTTGCTGACGTGGGTGCTGCTGGGGGCGCTTTGCGTGGTGGAATTTGTTCGAGGCAAAGGCGGACAGGCGGAGGTTGTTGGCAGTTCTCTCCCTCTCCTCCCTCAAGGAGGAGAGGGCCGGGGTGAGGAGGCCGTTGTATCAGGCCAGCCAGAAGCCGAACGAGAAGACGAGACGCATGAAGCCGAAGCACCCCAGACCCCAGTCCTTTCTACGAGCCTGAGAAGCGAGGACGGTCCCCTCACCCCATCCCTCTCCCCCAAGGGGGAGAGGGAGAAACGGCAGCCGGAGGTGCGGCAGCGCGTCCCTACCGGGCTCAGGGATTCAATGCGCGAATTTTCGCGCCGGAAAGTTCTCCTGCGCACCGTGTTGGTCGTGTTGTTGATCACGGGTTTGTGCGCCGCGCAATTGCTGCCGTTTTTCCAACTGCTGGATTTTTCGCGGAAGCAACAGAACATCTCCGCCGCGATGTGGCCAATGCCGGCGAGCGGCTGGGCCAATTTTTTTGCGCCGCTGTTCCACAGTCATTCGCAACAGGGTATTTTTATGCAGGACGGCCAGTCTTGGACCAATTCCTATTATGTCGGCGTGGCGACGATGGTCTTGGCCATCAGCGCCCTGTGGCGGGCGCGAAAGCACCCCAAGGTCTGGCTGCTGGCGGCGTTGACCTCGCTCGCCTTGGTCCTAGCTTTGGGGGAAGCCACGCCCGTCTATTCCTGGCTGTTGCAGCACGTGAGCGCGATCGGGTTGATGCGTTTCCCCATCAAGTTCGTCATCCTGCCGGTCTTTGCCTTGCCGTTGCTGGCCGCCTTTGCGATTTCGGAACGAGCCGCCGCCTCCGCCAAGCCGGGCCGGACGTTTTTGATATGGCCCGGAGTTGCCGCCGTCGCGCTGGTGCTCGGCCTGGCCTGGTGGCAATGGCGGTACGCACCGGCGGACGCCGACCGCTGGACGGTGTTGCGCAACAGTCTGACGCGGGCGGCCTGCTTCGTCGCCATCGCGGCGGCTTGGTTCTGCGTAAACCGCCCGTCGGCCACGACATCCCGGCGATGGTGGCAGGGATTGCTGCTTCTGCTGGTCTGGCTGGATTTGTTCGGCCAGATGCCTCTTCCGCAAACCGTCAGCCGGGCCGTCTATCAGCCCGGTCTGGCGCGGCGGTCGTCGCCGCCGCAATGGGGCCAGGCACGCGCGCAGTTGCCCTCGGTCGCGCTGGAGCGGTTTTATCATGCGTCCCTGGCCAACGTGACGGACGATTACCTGGCCCGTCGGTTCACCCTGAATGCCGACTGCAACCTGCTCGACGACGTTCCCAAGACCGACGGTTTTTACCCGCTTTACCTGAGTGACTACGCCGCGCTGTTTTTTAACTTTTACCGGGACAACGTGCCCGCCGAGCCGCTCAGGGATTTTCTCGGGGTGTCGCAAACGCTGATGCTGGAATCCAATCGCTACGATTGGCAGCCGCGCGCGACCGCCATGCCGCTGCTCACGGCCGGGCAGCAGCCGCGGTTCGCCGACGGCGTGGACGAATTGCAAATGCTGACCAATGCCGACTTCCAGCCGCGCCGCGAGGTCTATCTTCCAACGGCGGCAAAACCGTTCATCACCGCCACCCATGAGGTGACGGCGGAACTGTCGGGCGTGAGCTACGCCGATGAGAGAATTGGAGCACGTATCAGCGCCGCGGCGCCCACGATGGTGGTGGTGGCGCAGACGTATTACCCATGCTGGCGCGCGTACGTGGACGACCGGCCGGCGCGCGTCTGGCCCGCCAACTACGCGTTTCAAGCGTTGGAAGTTCCCGCCGGCGTGCACCAGGTGGAACTGGTTTACCAGGATCGGCGCTTTTACTTCGGCGCAGCCATTTCGCTGGCCACCTTGGGCGCCTGCCTAGGATTTTGCTGCGGCCGCCGCCACCGTAGGACAGGCGTCGAGCCTGTCTCTAAGCTCCCAAGAC
>JBEKMW010000132.1:0-11375 GCA_049523455.1 Verrucomicrobiota bacterium
CGCCAGCGCAACGCCGTGTGGGTCTTGGGCATGTTCCGTCGCATCGGCATCAGCCTCTTCATGCACTGGCGCGGCCAAAATCCCAAACGGGCTAAAGCCACCTTGGCCGATTTCCACGAGGAAATGTCCTTGGAGCATCAACGCCGCGCCTTCGCCATCGTCAGCTCCAAGAAGTCCGCCGCCCTGGAAAGCTCATGAGCCGGCCGTGATCCAACATTTATTCCCGGCCATTTGGCGCTGACTTTTTTAGCAGGGCAATTATACTGGCCTTGAATGGAACACGATGGATTCATCGTCGATTTTTCATGAGCGACATGGTTCTGGAAATTAAAGCTCTCACTCGTCGCTTTGGTGCATTTACGGCGGTGGATGGGCTGACCCTTTCCGTCAGTGCTGGTGAGGTCTTCGGCTTGCTCGGCGCCAACGGGGCTGGCAAGACCACTACGATCAAGATGCTCACCACGCTGTTACCACCCTCTTCGGGCGAGGCGCGTGTGGCTGGTTTCTCCATCACCACTCAGGCGGTCAGCGTCCGCCGCTCCATCGGTTACGTTCCGCAGGCGGTTTCCGTGGACGGTTCGCTTACCGGTTACGAGAACCTGCTCATCTTCGCCAAACTCTACGACCTCCCACGCCGCGAGCAGCAAGCCCGTATCCGGGAGGCATTGGATTTCATGGGGCTCACTGCCGACGGCGGCCGCCTGGTGAGTGGATACTCGGGCGGCATGGTCCGCCGCCTGGAAATCGCCCAAGCCACGCTGCATCGGCCGCGGGTGCTCTTCCTTGATGAGCCGACCGTTGGGCTGGACCCGATTGCGCGCGACGCGGTTTGGAAACATCTCCTGGATCTGGGCGCCAACTACGGCACCACCTTGTTCTTTACCACTCATTATCTGGAGGAGGCGGAGAGCTATTGTGATCGCATAGCGATCATGCACTTGGGCAAGGTTGCGGCACTGGGCACTTGCCAGGAACTCGAAACCTCGCTCGGTGGCGGCCACACGTTGAATGATGTCTTCATCCGCTACGCCGGCAGCGCCATTGATTCCGGCGGCAATTTCCACGACGTATCCGCCGAACGCGCCACCGCCCAGCGCCTTGGCTAGTCCCCACGCCATGACCGCCACTTTCGCCCACCCGTTAACCGGCTTCATCGAGAAGACGTTTGTCATCACCGAATTTGAATTACGCAGGCTGCGCCACGATTTCACGGAACTCATCACCCGCGCTCTCCAGCCCGCACTTTGGTTGCTCATCTTCGGGCAGGTGTTTTCACACAGTGGGGCGATCCGCACGGGCAATCTTCCCTATCTCGACTTCATTGCTCCTGGCATCCTGGCGCAAAGCGTTCTCTTCGTGGCCATTTTTTACGGCATAAACGTCATCTGGGAGCGCGACCTCGGCATTGTGCAGAAATTCCTCGTCAGCCCGACTCCGCGCGCGGCGCTGGTGCTCGGTAAGGGCTTCTCCGCCGGTATCCGCTCCCTCTCGCAGACTGCCATCGTTTACGGTCTCTCGCTGCTGCTCGGGGTGAGGGTGAATTGGAGCCCGCTCGCGCTCCTCAACGTGCTGGTCGTCGTGGTCTTGGCCGCGACGCTGTTCGGCACCTTTTCACTCATCATTGCGTGCATTGTGAAGACGCGCGAACGTTTCATGGGCGTCGGCCAGGTGCTTACCATGCCGCTGTTCTTTGCCAGCAACGCGATTTACCCCACCGGCCTCATGCCCGGCTGGCTCAAGATTATTTCTCATCTGAATCCGTTGAGTTACGCCGTCGATGCCCTGCGCACTTTCATGCTGGTTGGCGGCACGAGCGTCTTTGGTCTGAGTCACGACTATCTCGTGATTCTTGCGACCACGACTATCCTCGTCTTCATTGCTGCCCGATTGTATCCCCGTCTTGCAACGTAAAACGCAAGTTCGAAACGGTCTCGGCATTGCTACCCCTGAAGATGTCGAAGGGCTCGATATTCCGGACCCTGCGTATTCCGGCATGGCTCAAGATTCCGGCGATCAGCACAACTATAATTTGAAGTTCTTGCCGTTCCTTGTGCTGGGTGGGCATCACTTATCGCGTCCGCAGAAAACGCGCCTCGGCACGTAACTTTTCAGTTTCGTTCATCAGCCTTAAGATCATCTTGACGCCAATGAGGTTGATGCCACAAACCGCCCGTAAGTATTCGATGCGCCGCAGGGCGCGAATCCCCTCATCATTAAAATAAAACCCGCTGCAGGCTGGATCGGCCACGGGTGAGACCAGCCCGTGTTTATAGTAAATGGCAATCATTCGACGGGGGACGCGTGCCAGACGCTCTGCCACTTCCAACGTATAAACCGCATCGGGATCTGGCTCGAAAAGCTGGAGCGGCAGACTCGTGATTTCTTGTTTAAGCTTCATAACTTGCTCCTTGAGTTAAGTTGGGGTTAAAAGGCGCTCATGCAGCAGATTGTCGGGGATTGAAATGCGAAACATGACTGAGCTTCTCCCACAGTTCGCGCTCCTCCCGGCTCAGTTCCGACGGAAGTTGCACGTTGACCACCACGTAAAGATCGCCACGCTCCCCATCGCGGCCCTTCGGCAAACCCCGTCCGCGAACGCGCAATTGCTGGCTGTTGTTTGTGCCGGCCGGGATCCGGACCTTCACGGGCTGATCAAGCGTCGGGACACTTACGGTGGTGCCGAGCACTGCTTCCCAGGGAGCAAGGTTAAGTTCATAGTGCAAGTCCGCCCCGTGCGCGCGAAAATCCGGATGTGCCGCAAACAGCACGTGAAGAAAGAGATCGCCGGCCTCGCCGCCATTCGCGCCATCTTCTCCCTTGCCGCGGACCCGGATGGTTTGACCTTCCTGCACTCCAACGGGAATTCGGACTTTGAACGTTTGTGTCTCGGTCTGGCCGGTCTTTGGGTTGGCGCGCCGCAGTGAAATGCTGCGCACTGACCCGCGCATCGCCTCATCGAGAGTCACCATGATGTCCCCTTCGATGTCGAGGCCGCGCGCCGGGCCGCGAGGACGCCCGGATTCATCGGCCTCGAAATCATGGCCACCGAACCCAAAGCCACCACGACCGCTGCGGCCGAAAAGTTGCTCGAAAAAATCGCTGAAACCGGTGCCGCCGAAATGGAACTCTTGACTCTGCGCTCCGTCGGCGCCGTGTCGCTCACCGCTCGGCGGCGGCTGGAATCCCCCGCCTTCCTTCCAACTGGCGCCATACTGGTCGTATTTCCCGCGCTTGTCCGGATCGCTCAAAACCTCGTAGGCCTCGTTGATCTCCTTAAACTTTTCCTCGGCGGCCTTTTTGTCCTTGGCCACGTCCGGGTGGAACTTGCGCGCCAGCTTGCGAAACGCCTTTTTGATGTCCTGATCGCTGGCGGTGCACGGGACCCCGAGGGTCGCGTAGTAATCCTTGAATTCAACTGGCATGCGGTGTGGGGTTGGTCCTGGCAAGTTGGCTTAAATCGTTTATGACGACCTTCGCTGGACGAAGAACTTCCTGCCCCCGGCGATAGCCGCGCTGAAAGACTTCGAGCACGCTGTGGTCGGGGCGTGTCGGATCGCAGCCAGTGCGGACCGCCTCATGGCGGTGAGGATCGAATGGCTGGCCGAGGCTTTCCTCATATTCGATCCCATGGCGGCGCAGCAATTGTTCGATTTGTTGCAGGGTCAGGAGCACGCCCTGACGAAGCTGCTGGGGAGAGGATGAGGCGTTGGTGGCGAGCGCACGTTCAAGGTTGTCGATTACCGGGAATAGTTCGAGGATGAACGCCTCCTTTTGAGCAGATGCCCGGCGGTCTGTTTCTTGTTTGGTCCGTTTTCGGAAATTGTCGAAATCCGCCGCGAGATGGAGATAAAGGTCTTTCTGCCGTGCCAACTCGGTTTCCATCGCTTTGAGGTCAGCGGTCAGCGCGTTGGCGGCATCATCCTCGTTTGAAGAGAAATTGGAATTCGTGTTCATAATCATTATGTGTCCTTTTTCAATACCAAGTCGGTTTTCATAAACCAGACCCGTCAATCATTGATTGTTTCTCAGCTTTCGACCCAAACCGCCACACCGCATCCTGATCACGCAGAGACAAATTCACGTTCTTTCGCGCGTACCACCAGCACCGGACAAGGCGCATGGCGGACGACTCTTTCCGTCGTGCTGCCGAGCAGAACGTGGGCCAGGCCGGTGTGACCGTGGGTGGCGATGATGATCAAGTCCATTTTCAGAGCCTTCGCAGTTTCCACAATTTCCTGATATGATATCCCTTCCTTGACCAACGTTTCCCGAATGAACCGGGGATTAATATTTTCCTCCTTACAGATTTGATTGGCTGTGACCTGGGCCGCGGGCATGATTTTGTCGGTTTCCGCAATGAATGGGTTGTAATCGCCGTATGGATAGGCGATAGGCAGTTCGAAAACATGCAGCAAGGTGATTTTAGCGCCGAGCTGTTCGGCAATAGACACTGCGTATTTCAAAGCCTTCTTCGAGGGCTCTGAAAAGTCGGTTGGCACTAAAATCTGTTGTATCTTTAAGGCCGGCCGGCGCGATTTAGCCTTCCTGTGACCGGCGGTGGATTTTCGTGATGAACGTCGTTGTTCAAGTATCGTGTTGGCTTTTGGTGAGTTCAATGTGGTTTTCATAATCGGCATTTTGGAGGAGTGGTTCGACTTTGCCAAGGCGATCGTTGTTTGGTAGCGGTTTTCATCTTTCATGCCCCCATTTCTCGTGGTAGTCCGCCTCCGTGCCGATTTGAGTGGCGCGCTGGTTGATCTTTTCGGCGGTCTTGGTAAATTCGTCCTCTGCCACCGCGCGGAGCGCTGCCGCTTCGGCGGGGCCGAATTTCTCGCCCCAAGACGGAGCATACGTGAGCGTGATGAGATACCTGGTTTGCGTGCTTGTGGTTCATTGAATTCTCCTTTCGTTTAATCGTCTGTGGTGTTGGCTTCTATCATGGCTTGGTTGTTGGCGATTGAGTTTCCGGAGGTGTCCCTCGCGGTTGTGAACGGACAGGAGAAGCCCACATTTGCTGAACGCCTGCGTTCAAAAAATGTTGCACGAACGGGTCGGCATTACCCTTGATTTCATTGGGCGTGCCGATCGCGAGTATGCGGCCATCATTGAGTACGGCAATGCGATTGGCGATACCAAAAGCCAGGTCACGATCGTGCGAAACAACCAAGGAAGTGGCATGAATCCGCTCGTTAAGTCTTACAATATCTTCGGCGATGCCCATAGCTGAAACCGGGTCAAGCTCGCTGGTCGGTTCGTCATAGAAGATCAATTGCGGTTCCACGACCAGGGCCCGGGCTATGGCCACCCGCTTCTTCATGCCACCGGACAGTTCGTCGGGCATTTGGTTCTCCGTGCCTTTCAAGCCGACCAGTTCGAGGTCCTTGGAAACAATCTTCGCGATTTCACCGGCCGATTTCAGATGATGCTCGGCCAGATAAAAACCGACGTTTTCTTTGACGGTCAACGACGTAAAGAGAGCGCCGGATTGGAAAACCATCGCCACGCGGTAACGGGTGGCGAGATCCGGCGGCTGAACCGGCTGGCCATCCACCAGGACTTCGCCCTGGTCCGGCTTTTCCAGGCCGATCAACTGCCTGAGCAGCACCGACTTGCCACTGCCACTCGGTCCCATGATGACGAAAATCTCGCCGGGGTTGACCTCAAAATCAATGCCCTTAAGCACTTCATGTCCTTCGTAACTCTTGCGAAGGCCGCGGACGTGGAGCCTCACGCCCTGCCGTGCGGGGGAATCGGTCATCATTTCGTTGCCTGTGAATGGGCTTCGACAAACCACAACCACTTGTCGATCCCCCGGGAAATTTCGGTGAAGATGTCCGCCGTATCCTTGTCGTCCAAAGCGTCCGTCTCATCAATCGTGGTGCGGGCAGTTTGTCCGAAGGTGGAAAGCGCACGGGCAAGCGCTTCCACATGAGCCGTGCCATCCGCGATATCGAGAGGATACTCCGGAAGACGCGAGCGCGACGCAGCCACGCGCACCGTGCCTTCGGCAATGCCGCCCAGTTGCACGATACGTTCCGCGATCAGGTCCACATAGGATTCCACCGCTTCGTCCACCTCGTCAAAAAGTTTGTGGAGGCCGATGAAGTTGGGTCCCTTCACGTTCCAATGCGCCTGCTTGACCTGCGATTGCAGATCAACCGCGTCGGCCAGGCGTTGGTTCATCAGTGCGTTCAGCTCCAGCCGCCGCTTGAGCGGGATGTCATTTTCGGTTTCATACATGGTAGGTTCTTCTTTGCTTATAGGAGTGTTTCTTTTCATTTGTTCTGTCCTTTCGGTTTTGATCATTGCTTGAATATTTATGACTCTGCGTCGGAGAATGCCTTTGGGATTGTCGGCAAGGTCTGACGACATCGCCAGAATTCAGCCCACGGATCATTGCCCTCCAATCGGTGCTGGATGGTCCGGATGTTGAAGCGGGATGGATTCAACTCCGACCGGACCTCATCCCAATCCAGCGGTGTGGAAACGGGCGCACCCGGGCGGCACCGGAGTGAGTAAGGCGCCACGATGGTCTGGCCAAACGCGTTCCGGAGCCAGTCGGCAAAAACGCGATTCTGGCGCTTTGCCTTTCGCATCTCAACTGTGATCGTCGTTGGTGATCTGCTGGCCATTTCCTGGCTGATGCTGTAAGCGAAGTGGCGAACCTGCTCCTGATTCATTCCACGCTGCAAGGGAACCAGAATGTGCAGCCCCCGTCCTCCGGTGGTCTTCGGGAACGAGCGGAGCCGCAGTTCATTGAGAAGTTCACGTAGAAGACTCGCGGCTTTTGCCGCGTCGTGGAACTGTCCGGTCGAGGGATCCAGATCGAAGGCCAGCCAGTCCGGGCGATCCAGCGAAGCCACCCGGCAGTTCATGATATGAATCGCGATGCAGCCAAGATTGACGAGGGTCAAAAGAGTCTCTTTCGACCCGCCCACCACATAATGAACGCTCTTTCCCGCACTTTCAGCCAAAATGGCGTGGGTCGGGACGCCGGCCGGGAGGTTGTCCGAAAAATTCTTCTCGAAAAAGCAGCCGCCCGCAATCCCCTCCGGGCATCGCTCGGCCGTAAGCAGGCGCTGCTTCAACCAGGAGAGCATGCGAGGCGCAACGGCGGCATAGTAGCGGGCCACCTCGATCTTCGTGATCTGATCCTCTGGAAACCATAACTTGTCGGGGTGGGTAATTGCCATGCCCCCAACGCTTCCCACGTCCGTAGCAAGGCTTGCTCGTTTGGCAATTGATCTGTTGTTGCTCACATCTCTTTTCTTCAGCCTCTTGATGTCATCCTCGCAATTTCAGAAAGCGACCGATCGCTGAGGACTGATCGTGGTTTAAGCCTGATAATATCTTCACTCGACGCGTAAGCGTCAAGACGCTTGATTAGAAGCCAGTTTTTGTTCCGGGTGCGAACGAGCACCCAAGAACCACGAAGCTTCTGGCCGTGCAAAATAAATTTCAATTCGCCATGTTCGAGGCTTGCGGCAACATTGTCCGAATCCTCGGGAGTGTAAGTGCCCCGGTCCCAGACCATGACAGGCCCTGCTCCATACTGGCCTTCAGGAATATTGCCCTCGAAATCCGCGTATTCCAGAGGATGATCCTCCACCGCCACCGCAAGCCTTTTGACCACAGGATTCAATGACGGTCCTTTGGGCACTGCCCACGACTTCAATACGCCGTTCTCCTCAAGCCGGAAATCGTAATGAAGATTTCGCCCCTGGTGCTTTTGAACAACAAAGAGCAGCCCGGGCTTGCCCGGAAGGCTTTGCCTAGATTGGCTCTTGGGCACGTTCATTGCGAACACCGTTTTTCCCTGTAAGCACCAGTGCGCTCAGGTTGGATGGTGATGTCATCCTGATCAAATTGGTTCAGTGCGAGCCTGGCCGATTTTGGCAGATCGTTCATCGTTTCATAGCTGGCGTGTTCTTCTTTGCTTATCGGCGTGTTTTTTTCATGGGTTTTGTCCTTTCAGTGTTAATCATTGCTTGAATGTTCATGACTTGGCGTCGGCTCTTTTTAATACAGTCCATGGAATCGCCCACGCCCATCTTATGACCCGGTCCTGTTGGCGTGCGCGTCGGCCGGAATCAGGCAACGCTCGAACCACTCGCACGTCCGACGCGCCACCTCGTCCAAGGTGCCTGGCTCCTCGAAAAGGTGGGTCGCTCCAGGAACGATTACCAGCCGCTTTTCGCAGCGAAGCTGCGCAAACGCAGCTTTGTTCAATTCGATCACTTCGAAATCTCTCCCGCCGATGATGAGCAAAGTCGGCGCTTGGACGCGGGACAGAGCCGGTCCGGCCAAATCGGGTCGCCCACCGCGTGAAACGACAGCGCCGACGGTTTGCGGTCGCTCAGCCGCGGCCACGAGCGCCGCGGCGGCGCCAGTGCTGGCACCGAAGTAGCCTACTCGCATGTTTCGGGTGGCCGGATACTGCGTTAGCCAATCCGTCGCGGCAACCAACCGCTCGGCCAGCAAACCAATGTCAAAGCGCAGATAGGCGGTGTGCATATCGATCGCTTCTTCGGCCGGGGTCAGCAGGTCAACGAGCAAGGTCGCCAAGTGTGCCTGGTTGAGCATCCGCGCCACGTGTTGATTGCGGGGGCTAAAACGGCTGCTGCCACTGCCATGAGCAAACAGCACCACGCCCGGCGCAGCCTCCGGCAGGCTCAGGTTACCCTCCAGCGTCAGCAGACCTGCCGACACGCGGACCGGCTGTTCCTCAATTTCTGGTTCGATGTTTTTCATTCGTCACCGTCATTTGGTTATACTGCAAAGGGGAAGGTCTCCGGGACTTCGCCCGCCACCCATTTCTCGGTGCGTTCGAGCGGTTCGACTGCCTGCGTTTCATCGAAGTGCAGCACCGCATCGAACTGGTCCCGCAACTGCGCCCAGAAATAATGGCTCATGCGCTCGGTTTCGGGTAGGTAGATGACCCCGATGGCCCGCTCCAGTCTCGGCGTGCGCCAGGCCTCTGTGACAGCATCATTTCTCCTCCACGCAAGCAGGAAACGTTCGATCCCCGTCTCATGGAACAAAGCCTCATAGCTGCCGGTCAGGGCCGGGCGGACGCGCTTGCGTTCGGCTGGTCCGCCCCATTCGGACGCCGCCGTGACCATGCCGTGGTGTGTGGTGCAACCGACAAGGACAGCGTCGGCCGCATATCGTTCGCGCACGAGTTGGCCGACGTTTAGTTCACTGTGCTGGCTCATCTGGGTAGCCCGCGCGTCACCCACGTGTGAATTATGCTCCCACACCACGATTTTGGCGAGGGTGCTGCGGCGACTGAGATACGTGGCAAGGGCGTCAAGCGTCTCGGCCATGTGGCGGTCTCGCAAGTTCCATGAGGACACTTCTTCGAGAAACATCGAGCGGTAGTAAACCTCGGCGTTCTTCACCAGACGGGCATTCTGCTCGGCATAGAAAAGCTCATCGTCGGCTACGGAACCGTCCCGTCGAGCGTACTCCGCCGCGTGCTGTTGCAGTTCCATGAGTTGCTTGACTACCTCTGCCTCGCAAGACTTGGAAAGCCGGGAACCAGTCACAAAACCATAAGTCTGGGTGTCCCCGCCGAACTGGTCGAAACAGGCATAACGGGCGCGCGCACGCTTGGCCGCTTCCGGATCGACTTTCTCCAGGTATTGGAGCACGGCGTCCATGGAGGCATGGAGGCTGTATAGGTCCAGGCCGTAAAAGCCGGTCTTCCTGGCGTCTGACGAAAGCGCCTCGTTGTGCGTGCGCAGCCATTCCAGAAACTCGACAACAACGGTGTTGCGCCACATCCAGCCTGGGAAGCGCTTAAAATCGGCCAGCGCTTCAATGGCAAAGCTGTCGTCGCTGATTCCGCACACATAGCGATTGGCGCGGTAGGCGTCGGGCCAATCCGCCTCCACTGCTACTGCCGTAAACCCTTTCTCCTCGATCAAGCGCCGGGTGATTTGAGCCCGTTCGTGATAGAACTCGTATGTACCGTGGGAAGCCTCTCCGAGCAGCACGAACCGCGCATTGCCTATCCTTTCCATCAGCGGATCATAATCCCCTGCGGATCCGCCTACGCGATGCGCATTCTCACGCACGATTTCAATCGGGTTTGTATCAATTGTGCTTGGCATAGTTTCTCCTTTGCCGGCGCGATCAGTGCGGATGGGCTGCAACCTGCTCGTGAGCGCTCTCGAGCAATTCCCGGACTTCTTCGTCGGTCGTCTGTGAAAAATCCTGGTACCAAAAGCCGACCGCGTAGAATGGTTCTGGGGTTAGCGCGCAGATCATGTCATCCACCTGTTCTTTTGACTGCTCGCAGCTTTCGGGTGCCGCGACCGGCACGGCCACCACAATGCGCTTGGCGTGCTGCTCTCGCAGCGCTTTGACGGCGGCCTGCATGGTAGCCCCGGTCGCGAGCCCGTCATCCACAAGAATTACTGTCTCCCCGCGGACGTCGGGCGGCGGTCGATCTCCGCGGTAAAGGCGCTCACGCCGTGCCAGTTCCTCCTGCTCTTTAACGGCGACCGCGTCGATTGCGTAATCGGGGATACCCAAGGCGCGCACGACCGGTTCGTTGAGCACGCGAACGCCGCCGGTTGCGATGGCACCCATGGCGAACTCTTCGTGGCCCGGTACACCCAACTTGCGCACCAAAAAGGCATCCAAGGGTGCGTTCAGCGCACGCGCCACCTCATAGGCGACAAGGACGCCGCCGCGTGGCAGGGCGAGCACGAGCACGTCGGGCCGGTTGGCATAAGCGCCGAGCTTGGCTGCCAGCAGCCGGCCTGCCTCACTTCGATCGCGAAAAAATCCGGGTTCCATAGCTCCTCGTTGCCGTCTTGGTGGCCGAGCGGTAGGCATTTCTCCGCAACTCGATTGCATTGTTTGCCGCCAGTGCCGGTTCCAAATCATCGGGATGAAGAAACTCAGGCACCGGCACCGTTTTTCGATCGTCTTTCATTTTGGCCGGCCATTTGTTCATCAAACGCCTCGCAGCGGCCCTTGGCGAACACCGCTGCGAGGTACTTGAGCCTGCCTGGACGTTGAATGCTTTCAGTTCGCTCAAGCCTTGTTAAACAGGCGTGCTCGATTTTTTCGTCGTTCAGGGCGGCGGAACAAGCGCTACTCCGCGGAATTCCAGGACCACTCCACCTTGAGCTGATTGTCCACCGAGAACACACCCGGTGCGGCCCAGGCGGCCCGTTCGGCCTCATCCCGCTCGGCATGGTTCCGAACTTTGCCACGGAGTATCACCTTGTCTCCAGAAGCCTCCACTTGGATCTTCGTGGCATCCAACAGGGCATTTCGTTCGAAGGCCGATTTAATGGCCGTTGCGACCTCCGCTGGCGCCACTTTGGGATTGATGGTGATCAGATTAGTCACCCCTTTAA
>JBEKMW010000133.1:0-11045 GCA_049523455.1 Verrucomicrobiota bacterium
CCTAAAACGCCGCCCGAAAGCCTACCCTTTCATGAAACGGCCCCGTCGCGAATTAAGAGCCGCTCACGTCGATCACCTCCCGGCCCGCAAAACCAAACCCTTGTTTTAGCGCCATTCGGCTTTAGCCCGCCTCACGCCACCACATGCTTTGGCCGATGAAGCGGCATAAATCCCGCGCTCCCGCCTCCCGGGCACCTTCAGCAGCGATCACGCCCATTTGTTAAGAACGGGTGAATTCTGTCGCGTGAGGCTTGACGTTTGCGCATGTCTAATTCACAATGCTTAAACAAGAGCTAACTTTATGGGATTGGCTCATGATTATAATCAGCCACACTTATCTGAACAGCTTTTGGCAGAGAAGTTTCCGCTGTCAGAAACCGCAGATAAGTTGCTGCCCGTCAAGAACCTGCGCGCGGTTCACATTCGGACACTCCCAGGGAATCATATGAAAAGAAATGCGTTCACAAGGTCGGTGGTGAAGTTGGCTGGTCTTTCGCCAAAGCAGGGGATTTGGTTGGCGGGTTTATGGCTGTTGGCGGTTGCCTGGCCGGGGATGGCTGCCGACCGGCAGATAGTGCACCACCGCCTGACCGCGGCGATGACGAATGCAACGGTAGTGGCGCCGGGTTTGGGCCTGAAGCAGTTGGACCTGGCCATCGGCCTTCCCTTGCGCAACCAGGAGGCCTTGGACAAGCTCTTGCAGGAGATTAACGACCCGGCCAGCACGAATTTCCATCGGTACCTGACGCCCGGGCAATTCACGGAAAGGTTCGGCCCGACCAAAGAGGATTACGAGGCGTTGGTCCAATTCGCCCAATCGCACCGCCTGAGAGTTACCGGCACACACCCCAATCGTACCTTGTTGGATGTCCGGGGAATGGCGACGGACGTCGAGGAGGCCTTTCACGTGAAACTCCGCCTTTATCAACACCCTACGGAAGCGCGCAGGTTTTTCGCCCCGGACCGCGAGCCTTCGATTGACCTCAACGTGCCGGCGTTGGGAATCAGCGGTTTGGACAACTTTCAGGCGCCGCATCCCCTGCTTCAGAAAAAGGCATTGGCAAACGGAACCAACGGCCTGGCGCCGCAGTCCGGTTCCGGTCCGGACGGAACTTATATGGGCTACGATTTCCGGGCGGCCTATGTTCCCGGGGTGACCCTGACCGGAGCCGGGCAATCCGTGGGCCTGTTGGAGTTCGATTCCGGTTTTTATACGAGGGACATTTTAAACTACGAGGCCCAGGCCGGCTTGCCCAACGTGCCGGTCCAGGCGGTGTTGTTGGATGGATACAACGGTGGAGCAGGCATCGGTAACGACGAAGTGTCGCTGGACATTGAGATGGCCATTTCCATGGCGCCAGGACTGTCCAATGTGCTGGTTTACGAAGGAGAGATAACCGATGACATCCTGAACCGCATGGCGACGGACAATCTGGCCAAACAAATCGGCGCTTCCTGGACTTACCCGATTGACGCCATGTCGGACCAGATATTCAAGCAGTTTGCCGTGCAGGGGCAGTCGTTCTTTAACGCCTCGGGCGACAGCGATGCCTATACCGGAACGATACCGACGCCAAGCGACGATACGAATATCATCTGTGTGGGGGGAACCACCTTGACGACCAGCGGCCCCGGCGGCGCCTGGGTATCGGAAATGGTTTGGAACTGGGGCGGCGGTATCGGCAGCAGCGGGGGCATCAGCACCGTAAATGCCATCCCAAGCTGGCAAATGGGCATTAACATGACCACCAACCAGGGCTCAACCACCATGCGAAATATTCCGGACGTGGCCATGGTGGCCGACAATATTTGGGTGATCTACGGCAACGGCGAGTCGGGGGACTTTGGGGGCACCAGTTGCGCCACGCCGCTATGGGCGGCATTCACCGCGCTGGTCAACCAAATGGCCTTGAACGTAGGCGAACCCACCGTGGGGTTTATCAATCCGGCCATCTATGCCATGGGCAAAGGGTCCAACGATATCAGTTACACTGCCCTTTTCCACGACATTACGACCGGCAGCAATACCTGGAGCCGCAGCCCGACCAGGTTCTATGCCGTGCCGGGCTACGATCTTTGTACCGGTTGGGGCACGCCGGGCGGGAGCAACCTGGTGATGGCCTTGGCGTTCCCCGAACCGCTACGCATTAGTCCCGCATCCACCATGATAATCAGTGGCCCAGTTGGCGGGCCGTTCAATCCGACAACGATCACCTACAGTCTCACCAACAATGGTCCGGGCTTCTTCAACTGGACCCTGGTCAACAATGCGTCCTGGCTGAACGTATCTCCCACCAACGGCATGCTGGTCTCTGAAGGACAGGCCACGACCGTTACTGCAAGTCTCACCGCGCTGGCCGGCACTTTGGCGGCGGGCAGCTATACCGCTGCGTTGCAATTCACCAACCTGAACGATAACTTCGCCCAAACCCGCCAGATTACCCTGGCAGTCGTTACGCCACCGGTCATTACCGCCCAACCCACCAACCAGGCGCTGCTCATCGGCATGGCCGCGAACTTCAGCATCGGTACCGGGACCAACGCGCTCTTGTTTTACCAGTGGCAGGAGAATGGCGCCAATTTGACCGACGGTGGGAACATCTCCGGTTCGGCCACCAGCACCTTGACGGTAAGCGACGTGACCTCCCAGGCGGTTGGCCGTTACGCTGTCGTCATCACGAATGCTGCCGGCATGGCAGTCAGTTCCAATGCGCTGCTCACCATCATCCCCTCCCCGCCGGTGATCGTCATGCAACCGACGAATCAATCAGTCTTGCCGGGGGCGCCAGCCACTTTCAGCGTGGCGGCGGTCGGGAACACCCCCTATTTCTATCAATGGCAATGCAATGGCACCAATCTGGCCAATGGGGGCAACTTTTCGGGCGTTACGAGCAGTTCCTTGGGGATAAATAGCGCCTATCCGCAGAATGCCGGCATTTACTCGGTGATCATCACCAACTCGCTCGGTTCCACCACCAGCACCGGCGCGGTGCTTTCGATCATTCCGGTGACGGCCCCGGGAGTCACGGTATCGCCCCCGTGGTCGTTCAGCGGGACCAGTTCCGGGATGGGGCCATATAGTCCGGTCACCCAAGGCCATGACGGGAACTTTTATGGCACCGCGTATGAAGACGGAGCCGACGGATGGGGGACGGTTTTCAAGGCCAGTACCAATGGTACGCTGTCCGCATTGCTGGCTTTCAACTACAACAACGGCGGGATACCTTATGGCGGACTGGTTTTCGCCAACAACGGATATTTCTACGGCACCACTTATCTCGGTGGAACCTATGGCGACGGCACGATTTACCGTATTAGTACCAGCGGCAGTTACTCGACCATTGCTTCGTTGAATGGCCAGGACGGCATGTTCCCCGTCGCGGGATTGATCCAGAGTGCCAACGGCTACTTTTACGGAACGACCCTGGAAGGCGGAGACTACGGCTACGGTACGGCATTCCAAATCTATTCATTGGGAACCCCGAAAACCCTGGTTTCATTCAACGGTACCGACGGCGCCTATCCGTCGTGCGTTCTGGTGCAGGGGCTGGACGGCAATTATTACGGCACCACCGAGACGGGCGGTTCCAATGGGTGGGGGACGGTGTTCAAAGTATCAACCTCCGGCGCGTTCTCGGTGGTGCATGCCTTCACGGGGCTGGCGGACGGCGGTGAACCGATTCCCGGTTTGACGCTGGGCGTGGACGGCAATTTTTACGGAAACACCATCACGGGAGGCAACGGCGGTTATGGCACGGTGTTTCAACTGACCCCCGCCGGGGTGTTGACCACCCTGTACTCATTCACCAACGGGGTTGACGGCGCCAACCCGTGGGGCGGGCTGATGCAGGCCAGCGACGGCAATTTGTATGGCACCACCGAAGCCGGTGGCGCCTACGGTTACGGCACGGTCTTTCGGATTGCTCCGAATGGTCCGCTGGTCCCGCTGGTCCAGTTCGATGGCTACGCCGGCGGGGTGCCCGTTGCGGCGATGATCCAGGCCTCCGATGGCAATCTTTACGGCACTACCTCTCAAGGCGGTTCGGCCGGCGATGGCACCATCTTCAAGCTGGGCATTACCGGTCCGCTGCAGATCACCGGGCAGCCGGCAGACCAGTCCGCCTACGTCGGCGGAACGGCGCAGTTTGCGGTGGCGACGTTCGGCGGGTCCCCCGTCTCTTATCTGTGGCAGCAGGACGGGATCGCGTTGACCAATGGTGGAAATATTTCCGGCGCCACGACGGCGATCCTGCAGATTTCGAACGTGGCCGCGACGGATGCGGCCCTGTATTCCGTGGTGGTCAGTAATTCCATAAACTCGGTGACCAGTGACGCCGCGCTGCTGGAAGTCATCTTTTCTCCACCCAACCTCACCAGCCAGCCGGCCAGTCTTTCGGTGGTGGCCGGGATGACCGCCAGTTTCAGCGTGACGGCGGCCGGGGACCCGCCGTTGTATTATCAGTGGCAGGAGAACGGCACCAATTTGACCGACGGCGGTGATATCACGGGCTCGGCGAGCACTGCGCTGACGATTTCCGCTGTCACTCCCGCCAACGCAGGTTCGTATTCGGTAATTGTCAGCAACTCTCTGTTCCTGGTCTCCAGCAGCCCGGCCACCCTGACCGTGATTCCCGCCACAGCGCCGAGCGCGTCGCTCGCCATGCTGCATCAGTTGAACGGCAGCACCGACGGCGCTTTTCCCTGCGCCGGTTTGGTCCAAGGCGCTGATGGCAATTTTTACGGCACCACGACTGAGGGCGGATCGGCATTCGATGGAACAGCCTTCCGCTGGGCTCCGGCGAGCGGGTTTACGACGCTGCACTCATTCACCGGCGGCAGCTACGGCGCCTACCCCTATGGTCAGCTTATCCAAGGCACCAACCAATATTTCTATGGCACGACGCTGGAAGACGGCAACGACGGTTACGGCGTAATCTTCCAAATGAACGCGCATGGTGCGGCCTCCACCCTTTATTCTTTTACCGACGGAAACGATGGCGGCTTTCCCTATGCCGGTTTGCTTCAGGGCACGGATGGCAACTATTATGGAACCACCGAGGAGGGTGGGGCAAGTGATGCCGGGGTGGTTTTCAAGATGACGCCCAGCGGCGCCGTGACCGGAATCTACGAATTCACGGATGGTGACGATGGCGGATACCCCTATGGCGGACTGGTCCAGGGCACGGATGGCAACCTGTACGGGACAACCCTCGAAGGCGGAGCCGACGGCTTCGGCACCGTGTTCAGTTTGAACACCAATGGCATCCTGCGTACGCTGGTTTCGTTTGATTATTCCAACGGCGGTTATCCCGAAGCCGGCGTCATTCAAGGCACGGACGGCAACTTCTACGGCACAACCTATGAAGGCGGAACCAATGGTTACGGCGAGGTGTTCCGCTGCGCCACCAACGGAACCCTGACCATTCTGTATTCGTTCAAATCCACCGATGGTGCGGAGCCCGCCGCTGCGTTGATGCAGGGCAACGACGGCAATCTCTACGGCACCACTTCAGCGGGCGGCCCCGGCGGCCAGGGTTCCGTGTTCAAGATAACCACCAACGGCGCCTTGACGACGCTGCTGTGGTTCGACGGTTTCAACGGCGCCAACCCGCAAGGCAGCCTCATCCAGGCGACCGATGGCCGGATCTACGGCACCACGCCATTTGGCGGAACGGGTTTCAATCAATCGTCCGGTGGCGGCTTCGGCACGGTATTACAGTTGACCGTTCCCGTGTTCGTTGCCAATCCCTTCACTGCGCCGTCGGCCATCGGGAATCTGCCCTATTCGGCAAACATTGCGGGCGCGGCGATTGCCCCGCCGGGTGATGCCCTGTCTTTCGCCAAGGTAAGCGGGCCCTTGTGGGCGGTTGTGGGCGCTAATGGCACTCTCTCCGGCACCCCATCCAACGCCGATCTCGGAACGAACATCTTCGTTGTCAGCCTGACCGATTCCAACGGCGTGTCCGCTTCCGCTGCTCTCCAAATCGTCGTTAACCAGGATCCCCCGCCTGCCTTTTTGACCAACCCATTCACGGAACCCTGGGCCAACCTGGACGAAGAATATTCCGCCAACATCGCGACCAATGCTTTCGACCTTGAACTTCCAAATGGAGACGCGCTGAGCTTTGCCAAGGTCAGCGGTCCGGCCTGGCTCAACGTGGCCGCCAACGGTACTCTCTCGGGGATTCCGGTAGCTGCCGCCGGCTCGAATAGTTTTGTCGTGAGTGTGGCCAACCTCGGTGGTTTGTCCAACACGGCCACCTTGTTCGTCTATGTGGACAGTCCGCCGTATTTTACTTCGGGTACATTCAGCGAACCCGCCGCCACCGTTGGACTCCCCTATTCCGGTACGATTGCGACCAATGCCACGGACCCGGACCGCAGTGCGGGTGACGTGCTGAGTTTCTACAAAGTCACCGGCCCGGCCTGGCTCAACGTGGCGACGAACGGCGCACTTTCCGGCACGCCGGGTGCCGGCGACGTCGGCACGGCAAGCTGCCTCATGCTCGTGGTAAATTCCGGCGGCCTGGCCGGGGTTGGCACTTTGGATATCACGGTGAATGTGGACCTTCCGCCGGTGTTTGCGTGCAATCCCTTCACCGAACCGCGCGCCCACGCCGGTATGACTTATTCCGCGACCATTGCCACCAACGTAAGCGATCCCAACCTGGGCGACACGATTACCCTCGCCAAGGTGGGCGGCCCGACTTGGCTGAATGTCGCGCCGGGCGGCCTGCTTTCCGGGACGCCCGCGGCTTCGGACGCGGGCACCAATTCCTTCGTGGTCAGCGCCACCGATGTCGCAGGTGTGTCCAATCAAGCGACGATGTTCATCACCGTGGGCGCGCCGCTTTACTTGGGCATTTCGCAGACCGGCGGCCAAATTCAATTAAACTGGATGGGTGGCTTTCCGCCGTATCAGGTGCAAATGGGGACCAACCCGGCCAATCTCCTCTGGGGCAATCTCGGCGGCCCAATCGAGGCGAGCAACTTGGTCGTGACGTCAACCAATCGGACAGCCTGGTTCCGCGTCCAAGGGCAGTAAACCAAATCGGGACTTTCTGCCTTCGTTGCTTCGTGGTTTAATAACCGCGCATGTTTTCGGCGGAAATCAAATGGGTCCACTTTACCGGCATCTGCGGCACCGCGATGGCTTCGGCTGCCGCGGCCATGAAGGAAAAAGGGGTTGCCATCACCGGCTCGGACCAGAACGTTTATCCGCCCATGTCCACCTTCCTGGCCGCCCGCCAGATCGAGGTGGCCAATGGTTATTCGGAGCGCAACCTGGCGCACAAGCCCGACCTCGTGGTCATCGGCAATGCCGTTTCCCGCGGCAATCCGGAGGCCGAGTTCGTGCTCGATCACAAGCTGCGTTATTGTTCCCTGCCCGAATTGCTCAGGGAATTCTTTATCCGCGGCAAACGTTCCCTGGTGGTGACCGGCACCCATGGCAAGACCACCACGGCTTCCCTGCTGGCCTGGGTGTTTGAGCACAACGGCCTGAATCCGGGCTATCTCATCGGCGGCATCCCCAACAACCTCGGCCAGGGCGCCCGATTCACCGACAGCGACTGGTTCATCATCGAAGGCGATGAATATGACACCGCGTTCTTCGACAAACGGAGCAAGTTTGTCCATTACCTGCCGGAAATCGGCATCGTCAACAACCTCGAATTCGACCATGCCGATATTTTTGAAAACCTGGACGCCATCAAAAAGACGTTCTCGCATTTCATCCGGCTCATCCCCCGCAACGGCCTGCTGCTGGGCAATGGCGACGACGCCAACTTGGCGCCGCTCCTGGACGTGACGCATTGCCCGGTGCAACGGTTTGGCCTGGGGGAGGACAACAAGGTGCGCGGCTTTAACCTGCGCTACGGCCCCACCGCCACCGAATTCGAGATTCCCAGCTTCAAATTCCACCTGAACCTGGTCGGCGAATTCAACGTGCGCAACGCGCTCGCCGTGGTGGCGGCGGCCAAACATTGCGGGTTCAAGAACCAGCAAATTCAGTCCGCCTTCGATACTTTCAAAGGTGTTAAACGCCGCATGGAAGTGCGCGGGATCGTCGCGGGCGTGACGGTGGTGGACGACTTTGGCCACCATCCCACGGCCATCCGCGAAACGCTCCGCGCCCTGCGGTTGAAGTACCCACGCGAGAAGATCTGGGCCCTCTTCGAGCCGCGCAGCAACACCACCCGCCGCAACGTCTTCCAATCCGAACTCGCCGCCGCCTTTGCCGATGCCAATGCGGTCGTGGTGGCGCAAGTCGCCCGCTGGGAACAAATTTCGCCAGGCCTACGGTTGGATCCCGCCAAGCTCATGCAGGATTTGAAAGCGGCCGGCAAAGATGCCATTGCTCTGCCGGAGGTGGATGCAATTGTGTCGCACGTCGCTGCCCAGGCACGGGGCGGCGATATTGTGTGCGTTTTCAGCAATGGCGGTTTCGGCGGCATCCACTCCAAGCTGCTCGAACGCCTCGGCAAATTGTGACCGGCCGTTCGTCCGCCCGGCATTTTTTCATTACCGGCCCCGTGCTGCTTTCTGGCATATGAATTGCAGCATCCCGGCCATGGCGAAAAAGTCAAACCTATCCAAACGCTTGCAGGAGATAAGTGGTCATGCCGACGTTACCGACCGCCAGCCTACCGATCTCATGGCCGCGCTCTATGGGATGCAGTTTCGCGCGGCTTCGCGCAAGATTTCCCCCCCCCGCCGCCGGCTGACGATTGCCACCGATCACGAGACGCTCGTTCCCCAGCCAGTCAAGATCGTCTGTATTGGCTCAAATTGAGACAGTGTCTGGCGTTACTGGGATAGGGTAAAATCCGCCTCAGCGAAACTCCACCTGTTCAAATCCCGCCTGACGGAGAAATAATTCCAATTCCAGCCGCGCCCGTTTGTCTGCCTCCTCCAAAATCCCGTCCGTCCGGGCTGCGCGGCGAAGGTCATCCACGGCATTGGCGCGGGCGGTTTGCTCCAGGTCTTTGTCAAATACGCGCAACAATCCGGTCTGATTATCAATCACCTTGGTTTGCTGGTCGTCCAGGTAGGCATCCGTGACCTCCGGCGGCGGCAGGTGAAGCGTGATGTTTTTACCCGAAATCGTCACATCGCCGGGCGTCAGGTGTTGGAGGTCAATGCCCGCTTTCACGATGCCGTGCGCCAGCAGCAGCACGCGGTTTTCGCCATACCATTTGGCATCCTCCAGAATGACAACTTTTTCCAGGACATATTTGACCGTCACCAAATCGGAAAGGGTTTGCACCTGCCGCACCACGGTCGCCGTGTTTTCCAAACGCAACCCGGAACCGGTTTTCAACCATTGTGACACCGTGATTCCGAGATAGGCGCCCAGGAACAAAACCGCCACTGTCGCCGTCACCCAGAAAATCTGTTTGAGCCGCCGCATGGGCGAAGTGTAACCCCTTCCCGTCCCTGGCCCAACCCATTTCTTGGGTTGCACCCCCGCTCGCGTCGCGTTTTTCTGGACAAACTTGGTCTCTGCACGCAAAGTAACCCGGCATAATGAGCTTTTAATCGCCGTTTCAATTTGCCGGAGCAGTTTTGATGGACGCAATTAATGCACCCGACCTGTTGTCGGAGGCGACCAATACGGTCGTCGGCCGTATCATTTACCATCTTACCCATCACGGCTCGAGCACCGGAACCCGCCTGTTGCTCATCATCATCGTCGCGGTACTCGCGCACGTGGCCATCAAGGTCGTCCGCCACCTTAGTGAATGGCTCATCCGGAAAAGCCATGAACAGGAGAATCCCCTCGGTTTCGTCGCCCAAAAGCCGAGATTCATCACGCTCATCCGCCTCGTCGTCAGTTGCATCACCTTCCTTGTCTATTTCTTTGCCATCGGGCTGGTCTTGCAGGAACTCGGCGTCAACCTCACTGCCTATCTGGCCAGCGCTTCGGTGGTCGGTCTCGCCATCAGCTTCGGCTCGCAAGGGCTGGTGCAGGACATGGTGATCGGTCTGACGCTGATTTTTTCGGACGCCATGGAGGCGGGCGACTTGGTGGAAATTGCCAGCACGGTCACCGTCATTGGCCGCGTGGAGGAAATCGGCTTGCGATTCACCAAGCTGCTGAATTTTTACAACCAGGAAATCTTCATTCCCAACCGCACCATCGCCAACGTCAGCCGCTTCTCGCATGGCGGCGTTTTTGCCTATGCCGACGTGCAGATTCCCGCCAACGCCGACCGCGAAAAGGCCTTGGCAACCGTGAAGCGGGTTGCCGCAGGCATGTGGCGCCAGTTCGGCGCCATTATCTTGAGCGAACCGGTGGTAGGCGACATGGAATCCACCGAGGGCGGCTGGAATTTTCTGCGCGTACATTTCAAAATGTGGCCGGGCCAGGGCGGCTTGATTGAAACCACCTTCCGCCAGCAAATGGTCAGCGCCATGAAGGCATTTGAACCCAATTACGCCGACTGGCAGGTGGCCGTGACTTATCGCGCCATGGGCGGGGTGAAAAGATAAGCCCGTTATGTTTCTGGCCACGTCCAATGAGGTAAAACAGGTGCTGCTCCTCAGCTATATCGGCCAGGTTGTGCCCGGGGAGCTGCAACGCAGCCGCCAGGATGGTGAAAAGCTGATGGCCGGACTGCGCCCCGGCTTTCGCGTGTTGGCAGATTTTGGCCGGCTTGAGGCCATGGATACGGCCTGCGTGGCGGAAGTCGGCCGCCTGATGGAACTGCTTGACCAAAAGGGCGTTGGCCTCCTGGTGCGCGTGATGCCGGATGCGAGCAAGGACATTGGAATGGACATCCTGGCCATTTTCCACTACCGGCATCACCCGGCAACGGTTACCTGCAAAACCATGGAGGAGGCCGCCAAAAAACTGTCGCTCTAGCCCGCATATTTCGTAGTTGCTTCAATGCCAGCAAGCGACGGTTGCTTCGTAGCGCAGGTTTCCAACCCAATGCCACTAGGATTTGAGGTGTAATTTTGGGAGGGTTTTGCGGACACGGCGATGTTCCTTCACCATGGCCACTCCCATTTTATAAAGTAATGCTTCGAGTTTTCGCCCG
>JBEKMW010000134.1:0-10669 GCA_049523455.1 Verrucomicrobiota bacterium
AGTATTTCAACGGCATCCTGGACGACAAATCCAAGGGCGTTTTCCACGGCCGCATTCTCGTCCGGCAGATCGCGCAAAAAACCGATGCCAAGCAGACCAATAAGAACCTGCTGCTGTCCGACGACGCCACCGCCGACACCAAGCCGCAGCTCGAAATCTACGCCGACGACGTGAAATGC
Organism: Verrucomicrobiota bacterium; assembly: GCA_049523455.1. Taxonomy (GTDB): domain Bacteria; phylum Verrucomicrobiota; class Verrucomicrobiia; order Limisphaerales; family UBA11358; genus UBA11358. The sequence continues at coordinate 180 of JBEKMW010000134.1, forward strand.
ACCCACGGCGCCACGGTGGGCCAGTTGAACGAGGAGTCCATTTTTTACCTCCGCTCGCGCGGCATTCCCAAAAAGACCGCGCGCCGGATGCTGATTCATGCCTTTGCTGGCGAAATCATCGAACGGGTGAAGTGCAGCCCCGTGCGTGAGCAATTGGATAAGCTGGTGTGGGACCGCCTCGAAGCCAATCCCCGCCTCGCCGCGGAGAAATAACTGAATGTTTGACGACATCAACGATCTCTACCAGCAGGTCATCCTGGACCACTGCAAAAAGCCCCGGAATTTTCATGAGCTGCCCCAAGCGACCTGTTCGGCCCAGGGACACAACCCGCTGTGCGGCGATCAGTTGAAACTGTTCCTGGTGCTCGACGGCGACAAAATCAAGGACATCAGTTTCGTCGGCTCCGGCTGTTGCATCTCCAAGGCGTCGGCGTCGTTGCTCACTGAATTTGCCAAAGGCAAATCCCGAGCCGACGTGGAAAAAATGTTCGGCCAGGTCCACGAAATGGTCACCACCGGAAAAATCGTCGGCGATGTCGGCAAGCTCGCCGTGTTCGCGGGCGTCCATAAATATCCCGCGCGCGTCAAATGCGCGATCCTGTCCTGGCACGCCGTCATGGCGGCGTTGAAGGGCGATGCCAAACCCGTCAGCACGGAAAACGAGGCGACCTGATTGATTTCAACCGCGTTTCAGGCGAAGATGTTTCCATAAACGAGTTAAACCGTTTTTATGAATGCGAATGAAGCAAAGGTGTTGACGCGCGACGTGGAGGCCGCCGTGGTGCCCGTCGGCACCAAGGTCACGTTACAAAAGGGCGAGCAGGCTTACGTTACCCAATCGCTCGGCGGCAGCTATACCGTCGTCGTCAATGGCAACCTGTTCCGCATCGCGGACAAGGACGCCGACGCGCTGGGCTTTGAAGCGCCGGCGAAAGCCCCCGCGCCCGCGGCGTCCGCCGAACCTATTAACCAGGAACAACTGGAAAAACAGGTATGGGACGCGCTCAAGACCTGTTACGACCCGGAAATTCCCGTCAATATCGTGGACCTTGGCCTGATTTACGATTGCCAGCTCACGCCCGAGGGCGGGGACAGCTTCAAGGCGGACGTGAAAATGACACTGACCGCGCCCGGTTGCGGCATGGGCCCCACACTGGCGCAGGACGTGCAAAACAAGCTGCTGTCGCTCGAAGCCATTGACGAGGCCAACGTCGAACTGGTCTGGGACCCGCCCTGGAACCAGAGCATGATGACCGAGGCGGCCAAACTGCAATTGGGGTTGATGTAACAAATTTTTATCCGTTAATTTCGCCCATTTCCGCGAATTACTTCCACAAAACTGAATTCGCGAAAAATTTGCGTAATTCGCGGATTCAGCATGAAGAACTCAAAAGAAATTGATTGGACCGCGCTGCGGCAGGACTTCCCCATCCTCGACCAGCAGGTCCACGGCAAGCCGTTGATTTACTTCGACAATGCCGCCACCTCGCAGAAGCCGCGCGTGGTGATTGACGCCCTGACGCATTACTACGAGCGCGACAACGCCAATGTCCATCGCGGCATCCACGAACTGAGCAACCGCGCCACCTCCGGCTACGAAGCGGGCAGGACGCGCGCGGCCAAATTTCTCAATGCGAAAAGTCCCGACGAAATTGTTTTCACGCGCGGCAGCACGGAGGGCATCAATCTCGTGGCCAACGCCTGGGGCGCCAAAAATCTCAAGGCCGGCGACGGCATCCTGCTCACGGAAATGGAGCACCACAGCAATCTAGTGCCCTGGCAATTGCTCGCGCAACGCACCGGCGCCAAAATTTCCTATGTCCCGGTCACCGGCGACGAAGGCTTGCTGGATTTGAGCCGGCTCGATTCGTTGCTCACGCCGCAGGTGAAAATCTTCTCGCTGGTCCACATCTCCAACTCGCTGGGCACGGTGAATCCGGTGGCCGAACTGTGCGCCCGCGCGCGCGCCCGCGGCATCCTCACGCTGGTGGACGGCGCGCAGAGCGCCGGCCACTGTCCCGTGGACGTGCAGGCCATCGGTTGCGATTTCTTCGTTTTTTCCGGCCACAAAATTTGCGGCCCGACCGGCATTGGTGTTTTGTATGGCCGGCAGGAATTGCTCAATGCCATGCCACCTTACCAGGGCGGCGGTGAAATGATTTTGTCCGTCGAATACCAGAAAACCGAATTCAAGCCCGCCCCGCACCGATTCGAGGCCGGCACGCCGGACATCTCCGGCCCGATCGGCCTGCACGCGGCGATGGATTACCTGGACGCCATTGGCCGCGAACAGATCTGGCAGCATGACCGGGAGCTGGCGCGTTATGCCTACGACAAGCTGGCCGCGCTCAAAAACATCCGGCTGTTCGGCCCCCCCAAAGACCGCGCCGGTCTGGTCAGCTTTTTGCTGAAGGACGTCCACGCGCATGACGTGGTGACGCTGGCCGACCAGGCGGGCGTGGCCTTGCGCGGCGGACATCATTGCACCCAACCGCTCATGCACCGCCTGGGAGTGGAATCCACTGCTCGTGCGAGTTTCTATTTTTACAATACGAAGTCCGAAGTGGACCGCTTCGTGGACGTCATCCGCGAGATTCAGAAATTCTTCGGGCAATGATTTGCCCGTAGCGGCAGGCATCCTTGCCTGCCGTGGAGCCGGGCTTCCGAGCCCGGTGGACCTGTCCTACGCAAACTGGAAGACCTTAAAAGACCTGCAACTGCATCCTGCAATCTGCGATTACTCCGGGCGGCAAGGATGCCGCCCTCTACGTCAGGCCGGGAGGTCTGACGCTACCGCGCTTCGCTCCACTCCGCCAGCTTCGCTTTCGCCGCTTGAATTTGTTCGGCGGAGAATGCCCGGTTGCTTTCGATCTGGCGGATGATTTTTTCCGCGCGCGGAACATTGGCCGAATACACCGCGTACGCTTCCGCCAATTTTAGCCACGAATCAAAATCATCCGGCTGTTCCGCCGTCGTTCGTTCGAGCGTCTCAATCGCCGACCCGAGAAAACCGCCAGCCAGCAGCGCATCCACTGATTCCGGCAACGGCTGCGGCGCAGGTTCCGGCTTCGGCGGCTGGCTCCAGTCGTTGAGCGAACGCTCGGCATACTCGATATGGGCGGATGAGACGTGCGGCTGCAGATGGAGCGCCCGCAAAACTTCCCTGGCCTTGTCAATGCGGCGCAGGTCCTGGGCGTAAAGTCGCATCAGCATCATCGCCGCTTCCACGTCCGATGGGTTTTCGGCAAGCAACGAGTTCAGGATTCCTTCGGCTTCCGCGAAGTTGCCTGCCATCCGGGCGCGGTGCGCGTCGTTCAACGGCTTCGAGAGGCAAGGGCTCTCCACCGCGATGCCCGCGCGGGCCAGCATCGTGTCCAGCACCTGACCGCTGGCGCCACCCGACTCCCTGAGTGCGGCGCACAACTGGACCGCTTCCTCATGCTGTCCACTCTTGAGCAGGCTGGCCACCCGGTCAAGGTTGCGGGCCTCTGCATGCGGGTCAATCTCCCGTTGGTCGTCCGGATCAACCAGTTGACGCCAGGTCCGCGAAAGCAGTTCGGCCAGGCACCCGCTCCAGATGAGGCCCACTGAAGCGGGAATGATTATGATAAGCGGAATGAAGGCATAACCTGCGCCGACGGCGTTGATTCCAAAAAACGGCCCCAGCAGGACCAGCGTCACCAGGCAACGGGTCGCCCGGCGCAACCAATCTCTTTGCCGGTTCTCGCCGGTGACCCTGGCGTCGAACCCGCTGAGCCACCACAACGCCGCGCCGCCAAGGAGCACGAAGATGATGGTAAGCGCAAGGATCACATGCTGATGATCGGCATTCTTTACCGCGGATTACGCGGATTTCTTCCGATGATGCTCCTGCAATCCGCGGTCCTTCCGCCTACTTCTTCAGAAACGCGCTGAACAAATCTATGGGCAACGGGAGGAAGGTGGTGGTGTTGTGTTCGCTGGCCATCTCGCGCATGGTCTGGAGATAACGCAGTTGCAGGGCGATGGGCTCCTTGGAGATCATCGCGGCGGCCTGCACCATTTTCTCGGCGGCCTGGTATTCGCCCTCGGCGTTCACCACCTTGGCGCGGCGCTCGCGTTCGGCCTCGGCCTGCTTGGCCATCGCCCGCTTCATGCTGTCCGGCAGCGCCACGTCCTTGATCTCCACGGCGGTCACCTTGATGCCCCACGGCTCGGTCTGGCGATCTATGATCTCCTGCAATTTCAAGTTGATGGCGTCGCGTTGCGAGAGCAAATCGTCCAGCGACGCCTGGCCGAGCACGCTCCGCAAGGTCGTCTGCGCAATCAACGACGTGGCCTTCCAGAAATTCTCCACCTTCACCACGGCGTCCATGGGGTTGATCACGCGGAAATAAACCACGGCATCCACCGTCGCCGGCACGTTGTCCTTGGTCATGATTTCCTGCTTGGAAACGTCAATGGTCACCACGCGCAAGTCCATCCGCACCATCTTGTCCACGACAGGAATCAGGAAAATCATGCCCGGTCCTTTGGCACCGATCAGCTTGCCCAGCCGAAAAATGACGCCCCGCTCATATTCGCGGAGGATTTTGATGGCTTGCGACAACAAGCCCACCACGAAAATGAAAATGATGATTACCGCCGGGGCGGCAATACCCACGAGTCTGAAAAGTTGTTCCATAGTATTTCTCCGTTAATTTTTTGGTTTCACTTTTAAAGTCAGTCCTTCGATGCCGACCACTTCCACGGGGCGGCCCGGTTCCACGGGCGTGTCGCTGACGGCACTCCAGTTTTCGCCTTCGATAAACACCTTTCCGCCCTGGGCATCTATCCGCGAAAGCGCGCTCACGGTCTTGCCCAGCATCGTCTCCTTGCCGGCGCGAATGGGTTTAAACTGCGCCCCAATTCCCTTGCCCACCACGAAAATGAAAAACAGCGCCGTCACGACCGTCGCGGGAATAATCCACGCCAGCGAAAGTTGATAACCCGGCCCGTTTTGGCTGAACAGCATCATGGCACCGAGGAAGAATGACACGATCCCGCCCGCCGTCAATACGCCATGTGTGCTCGCAAAGATATCAATGATGAACAGCGCCACCGCGAGCACGATCAGCACCAACCCCGTGGCGCTGACGGGCAAAATGGCCGACATGTAAAGCACCAGGATCAGCGCAATCACGCCCACCACCCCCGGCAGGATGGCGCCGGGGCTGCTCAATTCGCCGATGATGCCGTAAATCACCATCAGCATGAGGATGAACATGACCTCCGGCCGCAGAAACAATTCAGAAAAATGCTCCCAGGGGTTCATCGTTATTTCCACCATGCTGGCCTTCGCCGTGTGCAGCACCTTGCCGTTGATCCTGCGCCCGTCCAGTTGGTTGAGCAAATCCGGCAAATCATCGGCAATCAAGTCAATCACCCCCTGGTCGAGCGCCTCTTCGCTGGTAATGGACACGCTCTCGCGAACCGAGGCGACGGCCCATTCGGCATTTCGATGCCGCTTTTCCGCGATGGATTTGGCCAGCGCGGCGGTGTCGTTCTCGATTTTCGTCTTCATCGTATCGCCGGTTTTCTCCTCCTCCCCTCCTGCCCCCAGCTCCACCGGATGCGCCGCCCCGATGCGCGTGTGCGGGGCCATCGCCGCCACGTCCGCGGCCATTGTGATAAACACCCCCGCGCTGCCCGCGTGCGCCGGCGACGGCGCCACATAGACCACAACCGGCACCTTCGATTCGTAAATGGTTTGGACGATTTCCGACGCTGAATCCAGCAATCCACCCGGCGTGTTCAACTCGATGATGAGACACTCGTCACCTTGCGTCGCCGCCACATCCACGGCCCGCGCGACGTAACTGGCAGTCGCCGGCCCAATGGCGCCGTCAATTTTAATGAGACCGACTTGCGCGGCCTGGGCGGCCGCCGCGCCGAGTGCCACCGCCACAATTGCGATGAAAATCCAATGCCTCATAATTCCGGCTCCACCTCAACTTAACAACCAACAGAAAACCTGCAAACCAATTTTCTCATCTCCCGACTTCCGCAGGGGAAGCCGCAAACTCTCCCAGGGGCGCGGCCTTCAGGCCCCTTCAGCACACGAATGCGAGTGGAACAAACCATTGTTTTATCGCCGGGCAGCGCACCAGCGCGCAAATCGTAAATTCATCCGCATCCCGTTGTCATTCAATAACCTAACGCAATTCACCCGGTCTTCATACTGATGCAGAATAATTAATATTGACCCGTTGTGAGACGTTTATTAAAATAACGCTAATCCTAGTCGAATTGGAACAATTCTATTTGTGAAATGAAAAATATTCACGAATTCTCCCCGGGAACCTGTCTGTCAACTAACCTCCTCCGCTCCAGCCTCGCCGTCGGGCTGTTGCTGCTGCTGGCCGCTTCCCCTCCCGCCACCGCCCAGCCAACGCCGGGCGGTTCGCCGGATCCGCCTTGCACCCCGCCGGCATCAGGGATCGTCAGTTGGTGGCCGGCGGAGGGCAATGCCAACGATATCATCGGCGCCAACAATGGTGTATTGGAGGGCGCGGTCAGCTTTGGACCAGGCGAGGTTGGCGAGGCGTTCTTGTTCAATAATACGAACGCCGATGTACGGATTCCCGCCAGCGCCAGCCTGAACGTCGGCGCCGGCAGCGGCTTCACGGTGGAAGCCTGGGTCAATTCGTTGGATGTTTCGCAATTTCAACCTTTGTTCGAATGGAACGACCGAATCGCCTTTGGGGTTCAGTTCTATATTTCACAGGATTCGGGACCCGGTTCGCTCTATGCGAACGTCACCGACAGTGGAGGAGGCTGGCATCAATTTCATACTTCCTCCGCTCCACTGACGAACAATGTCTTTCAACATGTGGCGCTGACCTATGATCAGGCATCGGGCACCGGGACCATTTACTGCAACGGGCTCATCGTGGCGCAACAGAATTTGGGTAGTTTCACACCGCTAACCAGTTTGGATTTGTATATGGGCCGGCCACCGGCAACGGCCGGAGTGACCTTCAGCCTGATCGGCTTGTTGGACGAGCCTTCGCTTTACGACCGGGCGTTGTCCTCGAACGAGATTGCGGCCATTTACCAAGCGGGCAGCGGAGGCAAATGTCCGCCTACGCCCATGGCGCCCAATGTTCCTGTCATAACCTCTTTCACCCCGCCAGCGGGGCAGACCGGAGCGGTGGTGAACATCACCGGACTGAATTTCAGTCCCGTTGCCAGCAACAACATTGTGCGATTTGGCGCGGTGCAAGCGGTGGTGAGTGCCGCCAGCGCGACGAATCTGATTGTAACCGTGCCCGTGGGCGCGACCTTTGCGCCTATTACCGAGACGGTCAATGGCTTGACCGCCTACGCCGATGCGCCTTTTTTGCCCACCTTCCCCGGCGGCGGACCCATCACCAGCGCCTCGCTGGGACCGCAGATCACCTTGCCCACCGGCAGTTGGCCGGCAAGCGTGACGATCGCCGACTTGGACGGCGACGGCAAACCGGATTTGGTTATCCCCGACTCCTGGGGCGGGGACATCTCCATTTACCAGAACATCGGCACCAATGGCACGCTGTCGGCGGCCTCTTTCGGGCCGCGCATCGTGCTGCCGGGAATACTGTCGCCTTTCGGGGACGGTGCCAACCCAACCGTTCTCGCCGTGGCGGACATTGACGGGGATGGCAGGCCGGACATCATCGCCGTTTATGCCTACAGCGATCTGGTCGCCATCTACCGCAACCTCAGTTCGCCGGGGCTGCTGACCTCCAACTCCTTTGCCGCGCCGGTGTACCTGCCTGGAGGAAATGGCATGTACGGTTTGGCTGTGCAGGACTTAAACGACGACGGCAAACCGGACATCGTGACCGGCAATTCGCAGGACAATACCATTTCGCTCTTCCAGAACCAGAGCATGGTGGGCAACATTGCGTTTGCTCCGCGGGTGAATTTGGCGGTCGGTACTCAACCCCAAGGCGTCGCCATCGGCGACGTGGATGGCGACGGGATGCCGGACTTGGCGGTGGCCAACTCTGGAGACGGCACCATTTCGATCTACCGCAACCTGGGCTTGGGCGGGACGATTACCACCAATTCTTTTGCGCCGCAGGTAGTATTTCCCGCGCCCACCAGTTGTGCGGGCCTGGCCTTGGGAGATGTGGATGGCGACGGCAAACTGGACTTGGTGGTCTCAGGCTCTTCCCTTTCCTCAACGATCGCGGTTTTGCGGAACACCGCCACCCCGGGCAGCATCAGCACCAACTCCTTTGCTCCGGCGGTGGACTTCCCGCTCGGGGGCTGGGGAACCTACTGCGCCTTGGGTGATATCAACGGCGACGGCAAGCCCGACATTGCGGTAGTGAGCCAGTTGAACAGCCTGCTGTCCGTCTTTCAAAATGAGAGCACGCCCGGCAGTTTCACCAACACGTCACTGGGCAGCCGCCTGGATTTTGCCGCCGGCTGGAACCCCCTTTACGTCGCGATTGGCGACTTGAACGGGGATGGCCGGCCGGACATTGTTTTCGTCAACCTCTACGACAGCACGGTTTCCATTTATCAAAACCTGACTCCTTTCGGCGTGCCGCCGGCCATCACGCAACAGCCGACCAATCAAACCGTGACGGTGGGCAACACCGCAACGTTCGCCGTGACCGCGACCGGCTCTCTGCCCTTGAATTATCAATGGAACTTCAACAGCACAAATCTGTTGGGAGCGACAAATGCCACGCTGACTTTGACCAACGTGCAGTCCAACCAATCAGGCAATTACACGGTGCTGGTGACCAACCTCTATGGTTCAATCCTCAGTTCCAATGCGCTGCTCACGGTGACTTCGCCCACGAACGTGCCCGTAATAATCTCCTTCACTCCTCCATTGGGCCAGACCGGAACGGTGCTCACCATCAAGGGATTGAATTTCAGCCCGATTGCCGGCAGCAACATCGTTTATTTTGGCGCTATGCGCGCGGTGGTGAGTACGGCCAGCGCAACGAATCTGACGGTGACCGTGCCCGTGGGAGCGACCTTTGCGCCTATTACCGAGACGGTCAATGGCTTGACCGCCTACGCCGATGCGCCTTTTTTGCCCACCTTCCCCGGCGGCGGGTCTATCAGCAGTTCTTCGCTGGCAACGCAGTTTACGTTGCCGACAGGCAACGGGCCGGGCAGTGTGCTGATCGCTGATTTGGACGGAGACGGCAAGCCGGATTTGATCATCGCCGACTCCGAGAGCGGTGACATCTCCATTTATCAGAATGTCAGCACGAACGCCACTTTGTCGGCGGCCTCCTTTCGACCGCGGATCGTGCTGCCGGGATTAGTGGGAAGTTATCACAATCCATATGCCATGGCCGTGGCGGACATTGATGGGGACGGCAGACCGGATATCGTGGCGGCCTACGGGGACAGCGGTCAGGTGGCGATCTATCGCAACCTCAGTTCGCCGGGACCCCTTTCGACCAACTCGTTCGCCGCGCCAGTGTACCTGCAAGGCGGAAACTTCCTGCTTGGGCTGGCCGTGCAGGATTTGAACGGTGACGGCAAGCCGGACGTTGTCATCGGCAATTTCAGTGACAACACCATTTCTATCTTTCAGAACCAAAGCACGGCGGGCAACATTGCGTTTGCTCCGCGGGTGAATTTGGCGGTCGGTACTCATCCCGAAGGCGTCGCAATCGGCGACGTGGATGGCGACGGGCTGCCGGACTTGGCGGTGGCCAACTCTGGAGACGCCACCATTTCGATCTTCCGCAACCTGGGCTTGGGCGGCACCCTGACGACCAATTCCTTTGCGCCACCGGTGGTATTTGCCACACCCGCGACCTGCCAGGAACCGGCTTTCGGCAATGTGGATGGCGACGGCAAACTGGACTTGGTGGTCGCCTGTTCGTCCGGTTCCTCGATGCTGGCTGTTTTGCGGAACACGGCCACACCGGGTAGCATCACCACCAATTCCTTTGCGCGGGCGGTGGACTTCCCGCTGCTCAGTTGGGGCCAGGGGGTGGCCTTGGGCGATATCAACGGCGACGGCAAGCCCGACATAGCCGTGGTCAGCGGCATAAACACCGTGCAGAACAGCGCGCTGTCGCTTTTCCAAAACCAGAGCACGCCCGGCAGCTTTACAAGCAGTTCCCTGGGTAGTCGCGTGGATTTTGTGACGGGTAACGATCCCGGCGGCGTGGCGATCGGCGATCTCAACGGCGATGGGCGGCCGGATGTGGTGTGCGTCAATTACTATGACGCCACTATTTCCATTTACCAGAACCTGACTCCTTTCGGCGTGCCGCCGGCCATCACGCAACAGCCGACCAATCAAACCGTGCCAGTGGGCAACACCGCAACGTTCGCCGTGACCGCGACCGGCTCACTGCCCTTGAGTTATCAATGGAACCTTAACAGCACCAACCTGGCCGGCGCGACCAACAGCACGTTGACCCTGACCAACGTCCAATTCAGCCAGTCCGGCAATTACTCCGTGCTGGTGACCAACCTCTATGGTTCAATCCTCAGCTCCA
>JBEKMW010000135.1:0-10586 GCA_049523455.1 Verrucomicrobiota bacterium
TTTTGCAGCGGGAGCATGGCTTGGGCGACGCTGGTTTTCCCCCACTCCGACCGCGGCACTTCCCGAATCCGATGAAGTGTCATCAACCCGACAATTTCCCCTCCGCGATTAACCAGGAAGCAGCGGTGACCCCCATCCAGGATTTGCTCGTCCACCACTTGTTGCAACATCAAATCCGAGGGAACCGAGGCGCACTGGTTGCTCATGGCCTGCGATACCTTGTGCCCGGCCAATAATCCCTGAAACATGGCTTGTTGCACCTGCCCCGAAGCGGCGTTATCCAGAAACCAGCCGATAAACGCGATCCATAGTCCGCCGCCAAAGTCTCCCGTGAACATCTGCCACACGCCGACGAAGATGAACAAGAAACCAAAAAAGCGGCCCACATTGGCGGCAATCAGCGTGGCGCGACGCATGTTCTTCGTGATGGCCCAGACGATGGCGCGAAATACGCGGCCGCCATCCAGGGGATACCCGGGGATGAGGTTAAAGAGCACGAGGGCCAAATTGATGTAAGCGAGATATTTGGCGAGGCCCAGGAGCGGTTGGCTGCCGGCAACGGCCGGCTGTATCGCGTAAAAGAGGAGACCTAGGAAAAGGCTTACGAGTGGTCCCGCGACCGCGATGAAAAACTCGGCGATGGCGCTGGGCGGCTCCGCCCCAATCTGGGCCACCCCGCCGAAGAGGAAAAGGGTGATGCTGCGCACTGGAACCTTTTGCCGCAGGGCCACCACCGAGTGGCCCAGTTCGTGCAGCAACACGCTTCCGAAAAGCATGACTGCCGTCACCGCCCCCATAAACCAATACAACGGTTGCGGCCAGTGCTTGAACTCCGCCGGAAAGTAGCTGGTGGCCAGCAGCCAGGTGAGCAGCGCAAAAATCAAAAACCAGGAGTAATCCAAGCCAATGGGTATCCCGAAAATCCTGCCTAACGGAACAGTGTGACGATTCATAAGTCGTTTCTTGAAATGGATTTTCTTGAGCAAGTCATCGCTGCCAGAGGATTCGATCGGCTTCCAGGGGGACCAACACGCCGGAATAATGCGGTATTACGCGTGCTGTATAGTCCGCGGCGGGGCGCGTAGCCGGCACCTCGGCGCGATAGGCGTAGCCGTTAACCGTCCCCACCAGTGGCCGGATACGCGTCATCTCCTTTCGTACCGAAACCCTTCCGTTGACTTCGTCGGCATAGAGCTCCACCTGCACCGCCTCCGGGGCGATTTCGTCCAAAAACACCTGAACTTCAAATGTGTGTTTCTGTTCGGAGGATTCAATCTTCACCTCACCGAAACGCAGGCCTGCCCATTTGCGTTCCAGAGTATGCCGCCAATTGACAATCTGCGCGCCGACAGCGCCATTATCAGCCGCACGCACGTGGTAGGCCGCCAACGCTGGCAGGTAATATTTTTCGATGTATTCGCGCACGGTGCGGTTGGCGGAGAAGCGCGGGGTCAGGCGCGCCATGCTCTCACGCATGCGCGCCACCCAAGCCGTCGGGATGCCATTCTGGTCCCGGGCATAAAACTCGGGGACTATTTCCTGTTCGAGCAGGTTGTAGAACCGCCCGGCCTCGGCGGCGTCCCAAGCGGGATCGTCGCCGTGTTCCTGGCCATCACCAAGCGCCCACCCCACCTCCGGGGTGTAGGCTTCCGCCCACCAACCGTCTAATTCCGAAAAATTGATGCCACCATTCACCAGCACTTTCATTCCGCTCGTGCCACTGGCCTCCCAAGGACGTCGCGGCGTATTGAGCCAGACATCCACGCCTTGGACCAATTGCTCGGTTAGGAGCATGTCGTAATCGCTCAGGAAGACCACACGGGAACGCGCTTCGGTTCGCCTAATGAACTGTATCCATTGCTGAATCATGGCCTTGCCAGGTTCATCAGCCGGATGGGCCTTGCCGGCAAGGATGAGTTGCACCGGACGCTGCGGGTTGGTCAAGAGCCGTAATAGGCGGTCGGGGTCGTGCAGCAGCAGGTTCGGCCGCTTGTAGGTGGCAAAACGCCGCGCGAAACCCAGCGTCAAGGCATTCGGATCGAATAGATTCCTGATACAGTCCACGGCTTCGGCGGACGCGCCGGAAACAGCCAACTCCCTGACCAATCGGTTGCGGGCGAATTCAATGAGCAAAGCGCGGTTCGTCGTGCGCAGTTGCCAGAGCTGGGCGTCGGAAATGCGGCGGATGTCCTGCTCCAAGGTATCGTCTGCCCCCAGCCAGCGGGCCTTTCCGCAGGCCCCAGTCCAAAGCTGGTCGGCTGCCGCGGAGTCCCAGCTTGGCACGTGGACCCCGTTGGTGACGTGCCCGACGGGCACTTCTGATTCCGGCCAGCGCGGAAACAAAGGAGCAAAAATGCGCCGGCTTACTTGACCGTGCAAGCGGCTCACGCCGTTGACAACTCCGCTGCCCCGGATGGCCAGATATGCCATGTTGAAAGGCTCGGAAGGATCATTTGGATTCAACCGGCCCAAGGCCAGCAGATCGTGCGCTGTGATGCCGAGCCTTTGAGCGTAACGGCCTAGATACGGCTCTATTAGGGCCGGAGTAAACCGGTCAAACCCGGCCGGTACGGCGGTGTGGGTAGTGAAGAGGTTGCCCGCTCGTGTGACCGTTAACGCGGTTTCGAAAGGCTGGCCCGTTTCTTCCATGAAATGCAAGGCGCGTTCCAAAACAGCGAAAGCGGCGTGCCCTTCGTTAAGGTGACAGACCTGCGGCTGAATGCCGAGTGCTCGCAGGAGCCGCCAGCCGCCGATCCCGAGGGCCAGTTCCTGCTTAAGACGCAGTTCGGAACCGCCACCATAAAGCTCGCTGGTGATGCCGCGATGGGCCGGAAAGTTCGCCGCGTCGTTGCTGTCGAGCAGGTAAAGTTTTACGCGGCCAACCTGCGCCTGCCAGACACGCAGCCAAGCGGAGTAACCCGGCAGCTTGATTTCCAAGCGCAACCAATGGCCGTTCGGTTCGCGCAAAGGGGTGATGGGCAGTTGGCCGGGATCATTGTATGGGTAGAGGGCCTGCTGAACTCCGTCCCTGCCGATCACCTGGCGAAAATAGCCCTGTTGATAGAGGAGTCCCACGCCCACCACCGGCACGCCCAGATCGCTGGCGGCCTTGAGTTGATCGCCAGCCACGTTGCCCAGCCCGCCGGAGTAGATGGGCAACGCTTCGCTCAGCATGAATTCCATGCTGAAGTAAACGACACAGGTCAAATGAGATCCAGAATGGTTTTGTTGAAACCATGCCGGAGCCTCTGCCGCCTGCCGTTTGGCTACTACCAGGTCCTCCACTTTTTTGCGGTAAGCTGGCTCAGCCAACATCTTCTTCAGTTGGTCGCGCGAGACCGTCTGGAGGACAACCCAGGGATTGTGGGTGAGATCCCAAAGCGCGGGATCAAGCTGTCGCCAGACAGCGTCGGTGCAGTGGTTCCACGACCAGCGCATATCCAGCGCCAACTCGGTCAGGGAATCGCAACCCTCGACCCCCGTGGGTAGAAAGCCGTACGGAACATTGCTGAGATATGCTTCCTGGCTCATGCTATTTCCATTCTATCGGCAAGAGGAGCAAACCCGGCCCGGTCCGGCGGGCCGGCCACCGCATCGCCGACGATCGCCTGGGCTTCCTCCAGGATTTGGTGCAGATGCTCCGATCCCCGGAAGCTTTCGGCGTAAATCTTGTAGATATTCTCCGTGCCTGATGGACGGGCGGCAAACCATCCATTCTCAGCAATCACTTTCAGACCGCCGATGGGCGCGCCGTTGCCAGGTGCGCGGGTGAGTATGGTCTTAATCTTCTCGCCGGCCAAATCGGTCTGCCGAACCTGCTGAGGAGAAAGTCCCTTCAGAATTTCCTTTTGCTCCGGCGTGGCCGGCGCCTCAACGCGGTCATAGACAGGCTCGCCAAGTTCGCGAGTCAGTTCAGCGTAAAGTTCAGCGGGATCACGGCCCCTCCGTGCCGTGATCTCGGCTGCGAGCAGGGCCAGCACAATTCCATCCTTGTCCGTCGTCCACACACTGCCATTTCGACGCGCGAAAGTGGCGCCCGCGCTTTCTTCTCCCGCAAAGCCAAGCGAACCGTCCAACAGGCCCGCGACGAACCACTTGAAGCCAACCGGAACTTCGTACAGCTTGCGGCCAAGCTTCGCCGCTACGCGATCAATCATCTGGCTGCTGACCAGCGTCTTGCCCACCGCCGCTTCCGGGTGCCAATCCGGCCGGTTCTGGAAAAGGTAGAGAATGGCGGCGGAAAGATAATGATTGGGCGGCAGCAAACCCACGCTCCAGGTGACAATCCCGTGGCGGTCGTGATCCGTATCGCAAGCGAAAGCGATCTGAAAACGGTCCTTAAGGCCGATCAACCGTTGCATCGCGTAGGGAGACGACGGATCCATACGGATCTGGCCGTCCCAATCGAGGGTCATAAAACGGAAGGTCGGATCAATGGCGTCGTTCACGACCGTCAGGTTCAACCCGTAGTGCTCCGCAATGCGGCTCCAGTAATGAACTCCGGCACCGCCGAGCGGATCGACCCCGATGCTGATCGGACTGTAGCTTCTGGCACCGCCGAGCGGCTCCACCCCGAGGCTGATCTTTGAGCAACGAATCACTTCCATGTCAATTACGCTGGCCAGATCGTTTACATAGGCAGTGAGGTAGTCATGCCGCCGCGTCGTGGGAGCATGCAGCGCTTTCTGGAACGGGACCCGCCTCACATCCTTAAGGCCATATCGGAGAAACTCGTTTGCCTTTGCCTCGATCCAGCAGGTAGCGCCGGCATCGGCCGGGCCACCGTTCGGTGGATTATACTTGAAGCCGCCATCATGCGGCGGATTGTGCGATGGGGTGATTACAATGCCATCGGCAAGCCCGGTCTTGCGCCCTTGGTTATGCGTGAGAATCGCGTGGGAGATGGCGGGCGTGGGAGTGTATTCATCTCCTTCTGCGAGCATCACTTCGACTCCATTGGCGGCCAGCACCTCCAGCGCGCTGGTCAGGGCGGGCACGGAAAGCGCGTGCGTGTCCATGCCCAGAAACAGCGGACCATCAATCTGCTGCTGCTTGCGATAAAGGCAAATGGCCTGGCTGATGGCCAGGATATGCCATTCGTTGAAAGCCCTTTCGAGGGAGGACCCACGATGGCCGGAAGTGCCGAAGACCACCCGTTGGGCCGGAACTGAAGGGTCGGGCACTTCGACATAATAAGACGTGATGAGCTTGGGCACGTTGACCAGCACAGACTGCTCCGCCGGCTTTCCTGCAAGAGGGCTTATTTTCATTTTTTTCCTTTAAATGTCCACAAATTGTGGATCTGTTAATTATGGTCTTTACCTGAAAAGAAACATAACAGCGTAACCGTGGTGGGTTCCATAATCACTTGGTATGGGATCAGGCCGCCCAGATGGCTCAGAACCCACTATTGGCTTGACGGAAGTTTCTTCGGCCCGCGAATGTCGCTGAAAAATCAAGTGCGGCTGGATTCATTGTTTTTCGAAGTCGATGAACCCTTTGGCTATGTCCAGAGACGCCAAACGGACGCGCACCTTATCGCCGACATCTGTTCCGCGCACGCCCCGAACCACTCTGCCTTCCGCGGGAAACTTTAACAGGCGTACGTAGGTGCCTTTGGCTGAAGCACCGGTAATGATCCCATCGAAAACTTCGCCGATGCGGCGGCTGAGCACCCTGGCGGCGATCACCTTTCGCATCAGGCGCTCCACCTTTCTGGCGGCATCCCCCCGTTCGGTGCAATGTGCGGCAATTGCTCTTAATTCCGCTTCGGTATATGGCCCCGAGATTCCGGCCGCGGTAGCCTTCAGCAGCCGTTGCATCACCAGATCGGCGTAGCGGCGATTCGGCGCGGTTGAGTGGGTGTAATCCTCGACCGCCAACCCAAAGTGGCCCTCGTGTTCGGCCCCCGGAGGTTCTACGATGTATTCTCCCGGACCCAGCAGTTTCACGACCGAGAGTGAAAGGTCCGGAAAGTGCATAGGATCGGCAGCCTTGCGCTGCTCAAGGAATTGCGCCAAAGCCAGCGAATCGGGAACGGGCGGAAGCTTGAACCCCAACTGCGAAGCGATGGCTTGGATGCGGTCCCAACGCCGCGGGGTCCTCACCACCCGGCGAATCGAAAGCGCGCCTTTTTCCTTCAGGTATTGTGCCATGGCCTCATTCGCGGCGACCATGAAGCATTCAATGATGTCCTCGGCGGCAGTGTGCTGGCTCACGGCCAAATCCTTCACCTCACCATTTTCAACCACGGGCATGGCTTCGACCGAGCCGAAGATTAATGCTCCACGTTGTCTGCGAAAGCCCAGCCGCTTCTGCGATGCTTTCTGTTGCAGTCGAAGTTGCGCCTCCAGTCCCGATACGTTCGCGATCGTCGCCGGAATTGGCGCGCGACCCTCCAACCATGCTCCAGTTGAGGTGTACGTCAATTTCGCCCGGTTGCGAAGCCAAGCCGGATAAATATCGTGCCCGCTGACCTCACCCGAATCGAGAATGCGCAACTCAATAACGATGGAAAGGCGATCCTGCTCTTCCAACAGGGAAGTCAGGTTCGTGGAAAGCTCCCCCGGCAACATCGGGAACGTCGTCACCCCGGTGTAAACAGAAGTGCTCTCTGCGGCGGCCTGATGGTCCGTGGCTGACCCTTGAGCAACGGAACCATCCACGTCGGCGATTCCGACCAGCAGGCGCAGGCTGCCATCCGGCCGTCGTTCCACGTATTCGACCTGGTCCAGATCGCGCGAAGAGTCATTGTCAATAGATGACCAGAGGAGCGAACGCAGATCACGGCACGTGGAGCCGGTGTCTTTTGACGTTGCCGGCTTCAGTCCTTGCACTTCATGAATAACCGCAGCCGGGAAGTCTGGTTGGAATCCCGCATCGAGCATGGCTTGATGCGCACGTGCCCTGAGATCAAACTGGGCATTCGTCATGGCTTCATCCTTTTAGCTAGTCGTTTCTCTCACTGATATCTGAAGTTTCTCAAAACATTTCCCGCATGAGTTCATAGCGTTCTTGGATCGGCTTGGCCAATGCGTCACGGATATTGTCTGTGCAGCCCAGCCGATATTGCTGCTCCACTTTTCGAATATCCGATGCGAGAGGTTGATCGTGAAACACGTCAGCAATCCATCGCGAGAAATCCCCTCGACGCGCGTGCCCATCAAGCACCTTGAGCGGGCAGTTCGCCAATGACGAGACGAACTCCTTCAGTGTCTGAGCCGGGGCTCCAACTGGATTGCCGCCATCCGTGAATACGAATGATTGGCCCTCGCTCACTGGCACATCCAGGTACTTGGATCGGTGACGGACATGTGAAGTCAATCGGGGCAGGAATTTAAACTTCCGCAGTTTTCCTCCGGCCTCTTCAATCCCTGGTAGAAGAACGGCCTCGTTGGTGGACAACCCTTCGAGAATCGGTTTCAATTCAGACTCGTTGTTCTCTTTGCCGAGCATTGCCGCCACTGCCTGGACCTCGTGGGGGTCAGTGGTGCGCGTGACAATGACTGCTTCAATGGCCTTCCGAACATCTGGGTGAAGGTCGAACCAACGATACGTGACGAGAGTGTACGCACCCAAGTCAAGGTCCAGCAACCGCCCGGCGTCGGGCTTATGAAGAAAGTAATGGGCCTCATCAACCACGATCCGGTGTGGCAATCCCGTGGCACGCCTAAGTCTAGCCAGCATCGGCAGGACCGAGTACAGGTAATCAACCTTCTCTTTGTATGGCACGTGTGATAGATCAACGACTACGCTCATATCCGGATGTTGCAGCCCGCGAACCAAATCGTCGAGTAGGGGTGGCACATGGCCACCTCCGAACATTATCACACCAGGCAGAGACTCCAGCGTGCCGTAATCCCCTTCGGGATCGATAACGCACACGCAGTAGCCGTCGAGAATAAGCCCCTCACAGTAAAGCCCCGTCACCCAGGATTTGCCGGATTGCGGGTCTCCCGCGACCAGGACGTTGCGGCCACGTATGGCAAGCGCAAGCGGATGCCCATCCCCCGTAATACCCAGGTTCACGCGGTGCCGGCTTGTGCGATCAGGCGGCAGCCTGATCTCCCTGTCTGCGCGCCTAATGTAGGCAGCCACGGCGCTCGGACCTTTTCCGGGAAGAACTTCATCTGCGATCTTCTGGAGAGCTTTGCTACCCCAGCCGACAGCCACGCCATGTTCGCACACCCCGAGCAGGTCATGGTCGTTCTCGGCGTCTCCGATTGCGATCGCGTTGTGTACCGAGAGGCGCAACGCGGTAAGCGCTTTGTGTAACCCGGTGCCTTTGCTGACCGCCTGTGGGAGCACCATCAGGCGGTTACGGTTAAACAGCAAGGCGAGCGGCAGCTCCAAGTCTCTAATCACAGTGAGAATCCGCGGAGCGAATGCGGCGTCGGCCTCCACGACGCACTGGCCCGTGGCAAACTCAATCCCGCGATGACGAAGTTCATCGAGAAAAACCGGCGGCGATGGATGGCTGAGCAACCACGAAAGACCGTTTGGGAAGGCGAGAACTGCACCGTTTTCCGCTACCACGGCGTTCACGAACCGTAGATCTCCCGCAGCCCGTCGTAGCTCAGATAGAATTCGACCGGTAACCAGAACGACTGCAATCCCGTGTGCACGTGCCTCCTCGATGGCGAGCCGTACATCAGAATCGAGCGTGCCGTCCTTCGCGATCGTTCCGTCGTAGTCAAGCGCTAAAACGCCGAATTTCATGATAAATCCTCAATGGTTGCGAGTTCGTCAATGGCAACCATGCCGAATTGAATTGGGTGCCATCATCGCCGTCTTGGGTGCGAAAGGCGAATACAATTTATGCACCGCCATGCTTGAATCTGAGGAAATCGCGGAGGAAATCGCTTGAAACCCCCTTCCTTTAGGTTATGGTGCGAAAAATGACCGAGAACTCACGCACCCAAGGCGGGGCTCATAAAGTTGAAATCAATTTGCGGGACGTTGATCAACTCTTCAACACGATTGATCCTTCCCCATTTCACGAGAAGGATTTGGACCATGACGCAGAGGAGTTCATCGTGAGCTGGACCAGGGAGTTCCCCTTGAACGAACCGGTCGTTCTAGTTATCAATTTAAGTCAACTTCCGGCGGAGAAACACCTCGAACCGATGATCGAACAATCCGTGCACCATTACTTTGCCTATCGGGCCGGGCTCACGCGCATGGAATTCCGGCAGTTGATGAAAGACGGTCGCCGAAGCCTGTTGATAGGCGGGCTTTTCCTGCTGGCCTGCTTGACGGCGAGCAAGGTGCTCGTCGGCCGGGCGCCCGGAACGTTCCTCAGTGTGGTGCGCGAAAGCCTGACCATTGCCGGCTGGGTGGCGATGTGGCGGCCGATGGAGATTTTTCTCTACGAATGGTGGCCGCTGCGCCGACGCGGTCGCATCTACGAAAAAATGAGCCGAATGAAAGTGGAAGTGCGAAAGCGCGAGTGATCCATGGAGCTATCCGGTGATCTGCCATGCAGCTTATGCCAACATCCCTGGATAAAACCTCGCCCCCATAACGTTAACCGGAGCCGATCAGCCAGCTGGCGGGAAAGATCAGCATGCCGCCGGCTGCAACTTGGAACACAGCCGCCAGGGTATGCCAATCATTGTTTAATATACTTGCAGTCATCGGTCCGCCATGCCTATCGGCTGCTTGTATGTTTTCCATTTCAGGTCTCTCCGCGGCTTCGCTTAACCTGCGGTCGCCAGGGTATTTGCAGGCTTGGCCGCGCTCTTGGCGGTTTGCCTGGGCATAAGGACCCGTTTGGCGGCTTCCACCAACAAAAGATAGACTGCCGTCGCGACCGCAACGAAGACAAAGTATGATCCTGGGAGTCGCGTGAAGCCGAGTACGCCGGCTAGAGGGCTGAACGGCAAATAAAGCCCGATCGCCACAACCCCAAGGCAGGTTGCCAGCAAGGGATTGCTCGGGCGGCTGCGGATTGGATTCTTCGAGGTGCGGATAACGAACAGCACCAGCGTCTGAGTTATCAGTGATTCGACAAACCAACCGGTGTGAAACTGCGCTTCGTTCGCGTGGAGGAAATGCAGCAACACATAAAAGGTCAGAAAGTCGAAGATGGAACTGATCGGTCCGATGAACACCATGAAATTGAGGATCAGGCTGATATTCCAGCGTTGTGGCTTTTTGAGGTACGTCTCGTCAACGTTGTCCGTGGGAATGGTGAGTTGTCCTACGTCATAAAGAAGGTTGTTCAACAGGATTTGCGTGGGCAGCATCGGCAAAAATGGTAGGAAGACCGAAGCGGCTGCCATGCTGAGCACATTGCCAAAATTCGAGCTTGTGCCCATCAGCAAATACTTCATCACGTTGCCAAAGGCTTTGCGCCCCTCGATGATGCCATCGTGCAAGACCCGCAGGCCATGCTCAACGAGAATAACGTCGGCAGACTCGCGAGCCACATCCGCAGCGCTGGACACTGAAATGCCCACATCGGCTGCGTGAAGCGATGGGGCATCGTTGATGCCGTCACCCATGAACCCCACCGCATGGCCGTTATGTTTGAGCGCCAGGAGAATGCGGTTTTTCTGCACCGGGGAAATGCGCGCGAATGCACG
>JBEKMW010000136.1:0-10282 GCA_049523455.1 Verrucomicrobiota bacterium
CGGGGCCCAATCCTCGTCACCCGACCCAATCTCGAAATCTGCGTCGCGCGTGAAGATTCCGAAGTATCACACTGCGAAGAGGCAAAGGCACTGCAAAGGGTGAATTGTTCAAGGCGACGGCCATTCGTCATTCGTAATTCGTAATTCGTAATTCGTAATTCGTAAATCCCTTGACACGGGCGCCTGGAAAAATTTCCCTAGCGGTGTGGCCGCAAAATTCTGGAACCGCCTCGCGCATGAGTGCCAACTTTGGCGCGACGGCGTCGCACACGTGGCGGGCACCGACGAGGCAGGCTGTGGTCCTCTCGCTGGGCCGGTGGTGGCGGCGGCGGTCGTTTTTTCCAAGGACTGGCTTGCCACCGGCCTGCCTTGGGCTCTGCGCGGACTGAATGATTCCAAGCAGTTGACCGGGGAGGAACGCGAAAAATTTTTCGCCCGCATCACCTCCCATCCGGATATCCGGTTTGCCATCGCCAGCGTGGACGTGGAGACCATTGACCGCATCAACATCTTTCACGCCGCGCAACGGGCCATGATGCTGGCGCTGGAACAGCTCTCGCCCGCCGCCGAACACGTGCTGGTGGATGGCCGAGGGATCAAGCGGTTGCAGATTCCGCAGACGCCATTGGTGCAGGGCGACGCCCGCAGTTATTCCATCGCCGCCGCCAGCGTGCTGGCCAAGGTCACGCGCGACCGGACCATGCGCGAGCTGGATAAACAGTTTCCGGGTTATGGTTTTGCCGAGCATAAGGGCTATTCGACGCCTCAGCATTTTGCCGCAATTGAAAAGCTCGGCGCCTGTCCGATTCATCGCAAGAGTTTTTCGCCGCTCAAGCCGAAGGAATTGGAGTTGTTTTAACCACGGATGAAAACGTTTGGACACGGATGAAGGCGTTAAATCTGTTAAATGGTTAAATGAGTGGAACGTGTAGCGTCTTGCGTTAAAAACTTACCGATCATTAGCGGCTAACCTGCAAAAATGAAATGGTTCGAGAAACTAAAGGCTTCGTTCGGGCGGAGGATCCGGGCGGAACATTTGCGGCGCGGGGAATTGGGCGAGCGCGCGGCCCGGAAATATCTCCGGCGACAGGGGTTGAAATTTCTCACCGCCAATTTCCGGTCGGTACGCGGCGAGATTGATCTGGTCTTTCGTGACGCGGATTGTCTCGTGTTTACCGAGGTCAAAACGCGGTCGTCCGAGGATTGGACGCGGCCGGCGGCGGCGGTGGACCATGAACGGCGGCAGCGGCTCTCGCGGTGCGCGCTGGATTATTTGCGGCTGCTGAAAAATCCGCCGGTGAAAATCCGGTTCGACATCGTCGAGGTGCTGCTGGCCGATGGCGTCGTGCGCGAACTCCGGCATTTGCCCAATTCGTTCCCCATGTCCAAACCGTTGCGGTATGGGTGAGGCGCGGCTGCCGGGCCGTGAAATATGCTTCGACGCACCGGGGCTTCGGGTTTAATTTTTCCGCCGATGGCCGCCGAGACGCAGTTGACTCCCATGATGACGCAGTATCGCCGCATCAAGGGCGAATTGCCCAAGGACGCGCTGCTGCTGTTCCGCCTCGGCGATTTTTACGAGATGTTTTTCGAGGACGCGCAGGTCGGCGCGCAAATTCTCAACCTGGCGCTCACCGCGCGCAACGGCGTGCCCATGTGCGGCTTGCCGCATCATGCCGCCAATGCCTACCTCGGCCGCCTGCTCAAGGCCGGACGCAAGGTCGCCATTTGTGACCAACTGGAGGAGGCGCGTCCGGGCAAACTCGTCAAACGCGAGGTGACCCAGATCCTCAGTCCCGGCACCCACTTCGACGAGCGGATGCTCGTGGCCGACCGGAACAACTTCCTGGCCGCGATTTGTCCCGCGGGCAAGGTTTTCGGCCTGGCGCTGGTGGATTTGACCACCGGCGAGTTTTTGACGACGGAATTGGAAAATGAATCCGCCTTGCTGGCCGAATTGGAACGGCTGCGTCCGGCGGAAGTGATTTATCCGGGCGAGCAAAGCTCAATCCGCGAGTTGCTCGGCGGACAAAAAGCCTCGCGCATTGAACCCCTGAACCCGGTAGGGACGCGCTGCCGCGCGTCCGAGGCCGACCGGCAGGTCGGTCCTCCCGAGGTTCCTGTAGCCGGCCGGGGCCTGTCGGGCCATAGCTGCTCAGCGCTGGCCGGAGCGAAGGCCGATGAGGGGCGCGTCACATCGAATTTCGGGTGGATCGCCAATGGGTATGACGACTGGACCTTCGCGCCGGAAACCGCGCAGTTCACCGTGCGCGACCACTTTAAAGTGGCTTCGCTCGACGGCTTTGGCCTGAAGGACCGACCGGCGGCCATTGGTGCGGCAGGCGGCGCGTTGCATTATCTCGCCCAACAGTTGCGCCGGGACGTGCGCCATCTCACGCGGCTTTCGTTCTACCGTCGCAATGATTATCTGGCCCTGGATTACTCGACGCTCCGGCACCTGGAAGTCCTCGAACCGTTGCGACAGGACGCGCCGCGGAACGCGTCGCTGTATGGCGCGGTCAACCGCACCGTAACCCCCATGGGCGCGCGGTTGCTGCGCCATTGGCTGTCGCAACCGCTCGCCGCCGTGGACCCGATTCGCCGCCGGCAGGATGCCGTCCAAACGTTTATGGAAAATTCGTCCGGCTTGGACGGCTTCCGTACGCAGCTCGCCAATGTGCGCGATTTGGAACGAACCGTGGGCCGGTTAAGCGCCGGCAGCGGTAACGCCCGCGACCTCATCGCCTTGCGAATGGCGCTGGAACAGATTCCCGGATTGAAACATACGCTCGCCGGCGTAGGACAGGCTTCCAGCCTGTCTCCATCTTCAATGCATGAGTTGCCCAAACTTAATGAAGAGGCGGAAAAGACCGGGACAGGCGCGACGTCCGTCCTACTGCACGAACTCGGCGCTCAACTCACCGAACTGCCCGCGTTGATTGAGTTGATTGCCCGCGCCATCGTGGATGACCCGCCGCTGGCGGTGAAGGAAGGCGGCATGATCCGCGACGGCTTCGACTCGGCGCTCGACGAATTGCGCGGCGCCACCCGCGGCGGGAAGGATTGGATCGCCAAATTGCAGGCGGATGAAATCGCCCGCACCGGCATCGCTTCGCTCAAGGTGCGGTTCAACTCGGTTTTCGGCTACTACCTTGAAGTCACCAAGGCGAACCTCGACAAGGTGCCGCCTCATTACCTTCGCAAGCAGACCATCGCCAACGGCGAGCGTTACATCACGCCGGAGTTGAAGGAAATGGAAGGCAAAATTCTGGGCGCCGAGGAACGCAGTGTGAAGCTGGAGTACGAACTGTTCCAGCGCGTGCGTGAGGAAGTGCTCGGGGAGATGGGCAAAATCCAGCAGACCGCCGCGGCCCTGGCGCAATTGGACGTACTGGCGTCGTTTGCCGAAATCGCGCGCCTGCACGACTATTGCCGGCCACGGGTGGCGGATGCCGGCGTGTTGCAAATCCGCGATGGCCGCCATCCGGTCCTGGAGCAGAGCCTGCAGGACGAACGATTTGTGCCGAACGATGCGGCGCTGGCGAGTGCCACATCGTTCGGAGTCCCGCCTTCAGGCGGTCCGGCGTCGGCCACAAAACCGGCCACGCCGCCTGAAGGCGGAACTCCCAACCTGCCGCAGATTGCTTTGATCACCGGCCCGAACATGGCGGGCAAGAGCACCTACCTCCGGCAGGTGGCCCTCATCACGCTGCTCGCGCAAACCGGGTCCTTCGTGCCGGCGGCCGAGGCGCGGATTGACCTGGTGGACCGCATCTTTACCCGCATCGGCGCGAGTGACGACCTGGCGCGCGGCCAATCCACCTTCATGGTTGAAATGACGGAGACGGCGAACATCCTGAACCACGCCACGCCGCGCAGCCTGGTCGTGCTGGATGAAATTGGCCGCGGCACCAGCACGTTCGACGGCTTGAGCCTGGCGTGGAGCGTGGTGGAATACCTGCATCATCAGGCCGGCGCCAAAACCCTGTTTGCCACGCATTATCACGAACTCACCGAACTGGCGCAACGCCTTCCCCGGCTGAAGAATTTGAACGTGGCCGTGCGCGAATGGCGCGACCAGATTGTTTTCCTGCGCAAAATCGTCGAAGGCGGCACCGATAAAAGTTACGGCATCCACGTGGCCCGGCTGGCGGGTGTGCCCAGGGAAGTGTTGGAGCGCGCCAAGGTGATTCTCGGCAATCTGGAAGCATCCGAACTGACCCCCGAAGGCAACGTGCGCCAATCCCGCCGCCAGCACGACCGCGATCAGCTCAACCAACTGGCCCCGCCGCCGCAGATGGATTTGTTTTCGGGGACCTGAACACCCCTTTTCCAGCCGAAATTGAGCATTTTTGTGATTGAACGCAGCTTGGAACAATGCAGGCACGCTCCCCATCGGGGGCGTGCTCTTTTTTGCGCTAAAAGAACTGCGCCGGGCGGCCCGAACGTGTTAAAACGTCCGGGAAATGAAAACGGTCATTATTCCAGAACGTTGGCGAAAGTTCGAAATTCCCGGACGCGTCAGCTTGGAAACGGGCAACGGCGGCCTGCCCAAAATCATCGTTACCACCGGCTGGAGCACCGCGGAAATTTACCTTCATGGCGCGCAAGTCACGGACTTCAAAAAAAACGGCGAACCGCCGCTGCTGTTTCTGAGCGCCCGGAGCTGGTTTGCGCCGGGCAAATCAATCCGCGGCGGCGTGCCGATTTGTTATCCGTGGTTCGGGCCGCGCGCGGGCGAAACGGCGCACGGACTGGTGCGCTTCCTGGCGTGGGAATTGGCGGACACTTCCGCCGCAAAAGACAGCGCGGTCACCATTCGTCTGCGTTTACCTGGGAACTCCATGAAGCCGGAGTGGTCCGCCCTGCAAATGGAGTTCATCGTGACCGTCGCGGACACGCTGACGATGGAATTGGCCGCGACCCACGAAGGTGGCGGCGCCCCTTTGACGGTGGAAAGTTGTCTGCACACTTACTTCCAGGTGGGCGACATCGGCGCCGTCTCCCTTGCCGGCCTGCAAGGCGCGCCGTTCGACGATTTCGCCGCCGGCGCCAACGGCGCGCGCAAACCCGGAGCGGATGACGTGCTGCGCATTACCCGTGAAACCAATCGTGTCTATCCCGGCCACTCCGGCACGGTGGAAATCCGCGACGAACAGCTTAAACGGGTGACGCGCGTGGAGAAATTCAACTCGCGGTCCACGGTGGTGTGGAATCCGTGGACGACGCAGAAGCTGCCGGACGATTTTGACCCGGCGGAATACCGGAGCATGGTCTGTGTGGAATCCGGCAATGTGAAGCAGAACCGGTTGTCACTGGCGCCCGGCGAAACGGCGGCGTTGAAAGTGGTCTTGAGCAGCCGCAAGTTGTGACCGCATTTCGGGAAAAATGATTTCCGTCATCGAACATCAGCCGGCGGGAGCCAGCCTCGACCTGATAAGGCAGGTCGAGGAGATCTTTTCGCCGAAAGGAATTCTGTCCCGGGCCAAAAACTTCGAGTTCCGTCCCCAGCAGCAGCAAATGGCCGTGGCGGTCGCGCGCGCCTTGCAGAACCGCGAACATCTCGCGGTGGAAGCCGGCACGGGCGTCGGCAAATCGCTGGCCTATCTGGTGCCGGCCATTCTGTTTGCGGTGGCGCGCAAACAGAAAGCCGTCGTTGCCACGCACACCATCAATTTGCAGGAGCAGCTTACGGAAAAGGACCTGCCGATGCTGGCCGGCGTGCTGGGCGCGTTGAAACCGCCGGTGAAATTTCAGTTCATCATGCTCAAAGGCCGCGCCAATTATCTCTGCACGCGCCGCCTGCAAAAAGCCATCCAGCAAAGCGCCGGCTTGTTCACCTCATCCGAGGCGGCGGAACTCCAGCGCATTTACGAGTGGTCCAAGCAGACCAAGGACGGCAGCCTGTCCGACTTCGATCTGGAGCCGGACCCCAAAGTGTGGGCGCAGGTTTGTTCCGAGCGCGGCCTGTGCTCGCCCAAGGTTTGCGGCTATCCCTCCGATTTCGCCAAAGACCACGACCTTTGTTTCTATCAGCGGGCCCGGAGTCGGATTCTTTCCTCCGACGTGCTGGTGTTGAATCACACGCTGTTTTTCACCCTGCTCGGCGGCCTGGACGAGGAGTTGGACGGCGGCATCCTGTTCAAAAACGACTTCGTGATTTTCGATGAGGCCCATCAGATGGAGCAGGTGGCCTCCCGGCACATCGGCCTGAGCGTATCGAGCAGCCAGGTGCGGTTCGCCTTGAACCGGCTCTGGAATCCGCGCACCGAAAAGGGCCTGCTCGGCACGCTGCGCCAGGGGCCGGCGGCGAACCTGGTCGCCGACGTGCTGGAGGAGACGGAACAATTCTTTGAAAACGTGGAAAACGCGTGCGAGGACATCCGGCGGCGCGCCAAGCGCGATAGCTTCGGCAGTGGCGAAGACGCCCGGACCCGCGCCTGGACCGAATTGCGCATTCGCCGGCCGGAGTTGGTGAAGGACAACGTGACACTGCCGCTCCAGCGCCTCCGCGAAGCCGTCAGCGACTTGATCAAACTGAGCGAGGACAGTGAAATGGGGCAGGAACTCATGGAGTGGAACCGGCGGTTGGCAGAATTGCGCGACGAAGTGAAGGTCTTTCTCGAACAGACCGCCGGTGATCATGTTTATTGGGTGGAGCGGGGCGGTAAAGCCCGTCAAAACCTCGCGCTGAACGCCGCGCCGATTGACGTGGCCGGGTTCCTGCGCCGGCGGCTGTTTGAAAGCGATACCAGTGTCATCATGACCAGCGCCACGCTGGCCACCGTAGGACAGGCGTCGCGCCTGTCTCCAGCTTCAAAAGAAGGAGCGGGAAAGCCAGAGACCGGCGCGACGCCTGTCCTACCAAAAGAAGAGACCCAGAAACCAGAGACCGGCGCGACGCCTGCCCTGCGAAAGAGCGACGCGCTCGCTTATTTCGTCAAGCGCGTCGGGGCCGAGTCCGCCGCGCAACTCCAGGTTGGCACGCCCTTCGATTACGAGCGCCAGATGAAGATCTTCGTCGCGCAAAAAATGCCCGACCCGCGCACGGCCGCTTATACTGATGCGCTCGAACATTGGATCGAGCACTTCGTGCGCCTGACGCATGGCAAGGCGTTTGTGCTTTTCACCAGCTACCGGCTCATGCGGGAACTCAGCGGGCGGATGGCGGCGTTTTTCGACCGGCTCCGCATCACCTGTTTCATTCAGGGCACCGGCATGCCGCGCTCGACCATGCTGGAAAAATTCAAGGACGACGTGGACTCGGTGTTGTTCGGCACCGACAGTTTCTGGCAGGGCGTGGACGTGCCGGGCGCGGCGTTGAGCAACGTCATCATCACCCGGCTGCCGTTCGCAGTGCCGGACCATCCGCTCATCGAAGCGCGCATCGAGGCGATTGAGGCGCGCGGCGGCAACTCCTTCGCCGAATTTTCCCTGCCCGAGGCGATCCTCAAATTCCGCCAGGGAGTGGGCCGGCTGATCCGCTCCCGCACCGATACCGGCATCGTCGTGGTATTGGACAACCGGATTCTGACGAAGCAATACGGCCAGTCGTTTCTCGCCGCGCTGCCCAAATGCCCGGTGGAAATTGTTTGAACATCAATCAGTCCACACTGAATCCCTGTTCCCGGAACCGCTGGAGCTTGTAAATCAACGCCCGGCGGCTGATGCCCAGGGCCTTCGCGGTTTCGGTGCGGTTGCCCTCATGTTGCTTCAACGCCTGCAGGATGGCTTGCCGCTCGATTTCCTCCAGGTGCCGGGCGTCATTGGCGGGCGCCGCGGCGGCGGGCTCGCCGATCCCCCCGGCCTCGCGCACGCGCGTGGGCAGATGTTCCGGCAGAATCAATTCGCTGCGCGACAACAACACCGCCCGCTCGATCGCATTGCGCAGTTCGCGGACGTTGCCCGGCCAGGTGTAACGCTCCAGACACGTGGCGACCGTCTCCGAAAAGCGCGCGCGGCCCTTGGTCAGCTCTTCCACGAACCCCCGGGCCAGCGGCAAAATGTCCTCCCGCCGCTCCCGCAACGGCGGCACGTTCAATTCCACCACATTCAACCGGTAAAACAAATCCTCGCGAAAACGTCCTTGTTTGACTTCATCCTCCAGATTGCGGTTGCTCGCCGCCAGGATGCGCGCGTTGGTGTGGATTTCGCGGTTGGAACCGACGCGCTGGAAGCTTCCGTTCTGGGTCACGCGCAGCAGCTTGGCCTGGAGTGCCGGCGACATCTCAGCCACCTCATCCAGAAAAATGGTGCCGTCGTTCGCTTCCTCAAATCGCCCGATGCGTTGCGCGTGGGCGCCGGTGAAGGCGCCTTTTTCGTGTCCGAAGAGTTCGCTCTCCAGGAGCGTTTCCGGAATGGCGGCGCAATTGACCTTGATCAACGGGCCCGCCGCGCGCGGACTCCAGGCGTGAATCACGTCGGCCACGATCTCCTTGCCCGAGCCGCTCTCGCCGGTGATGAGCACGCGGGTTTCGGACGGCGCCACCAGCGAGGCGTCGCGGAACACCGCCTGCATCAGCGGACTGCGGGCCACCACAAAAGCCGGCAGCGGCTTTTCCGCCTCATAACGCAGCGCCGCGGGCTGGGTAAGGCCGACCGCCCGCCGCACCGAGGCCAGCAATTCATCGAGGTCAATCGGCTTGGCCAGATAGTTCACCGCGCCATCGCGCATCGCGGCCACGGCGTCGCGGATGTCGGTAAACGCGGTGACCAGCAGGACGGGCAGGGTGGCGTGTTCCTCGCGCGCCCGCCGCAGCGTTTCCAGGCCGCTGAGACCCGGCATCCGCACGTCGGAAATCATCATCGCAAATTTTCCCGTGCGCAGCATTTCGAGCGCGTGTTCACCGGAATCGGCCAGCGCGGTCTCAAACCCCTGGCCCCGCAGAAATGAATTCAGCAGACTGCGCTGGCCCGGATCATCGTCCACGATCAAGATGCGCGGCGTCTCGGATGTCATGCCGTCAACCTAATCCAACCCGCCCCTCGCCAAAAGGAATTTTCAAACCAGACACGTAGGACAGGCGTCGCGCCTGTCTCTGACTTAAAGAAGAGCCGCCTTGAGGCGAAGGTTTTAAAATGGACGCTGTCCTACGCAGGTTCCAACGTCATCGGCTCGTCGTGATTCAGGTGGTTTTCGCACACCCGGAAAAGCTCTGCCCTGGACGTCACCCGGCGGATTTCAAACAGGAATTTTTCACCGACCCCGTCCCCGATGAAATTCAGAAACTTTTTCATCCGCTGCACCTGCGCCAGTTCCTTCGCGCCCGGCGTGATTTCGTGCTCCCACAACTGGCGCACGTACGCCAGCACGTCGCGGCCCACCGGCAGGTTCACTTTTTCGCCGCGAAGTTCGACGCGGATTTGGTCAAACAACCACGGATTGCGGATGGCGCCGCGTCCGATCATCAAGCCGCGCGCGCCCGATTCCGCAAGCAGTTGTTTCGCCTGTGCGGCGCCATGGACATTGCCATTGGCCAGCACGGGACATTTCAATTCGCGCACCGCCCGGGCAATCAAATCATAGCGCACGCCGGGCCGGTACATTTGCGCGACCGTGCGCGCGTGCACGGTGAGCAGGTCAATTGGATGTTTCGCGAACAACGGCAACAGGACGTCGAATTCAGCGGGTGAATCAAAACCGATGCGCGTCTTGACCGTGAACGGCGTGGCCACTGCGTCGCGCAATGCGCCCAGAATCGTGTCTATTTTCTGCGGCTCGCGCAACAGGCCGCCGCCCGCGCACTTGCGATACACGACCGGGGCGGGACAGCCAAGGTTCAACTCAATCGCCGCGACGGGGTAACGCTGCAATTCCAGGGCCGTACGGACGAGGGCGGGAACGTCGTTGCCGATGAGTTGCGCCACCACCGGCCGGCCGGTCGGATTTTCCACGATGGAACGCAAAATCCACTTTTCCGGCCGGGATGTGCCGTGTACGCGCAAGTACTCCGTCCAATACGCGTCGGCGCCGCCGTAATCCGCCATCACCCGCCAGAACTCCAGCGTGGTCACGTCCTGCATCGGTGCCAGCGCCAGCAATGGCGGGCCACCGCGGAGCAGGGTGGAAAAGGCTTCAGCCGGTGTCACGCGGAGCAAAAGTTAACCGAAATTGACCGAAATTCACAGAAATTCAACGACTTACGCGAACGGTTCTGCGAAGGGTGCGTTGCAAAAATGTCCAGGGACTAGGGTTTGCAGATTTTTTTGACATTCTATATCTAGTAGTATAGATATTAGCCATGACACCACAGCAACGCCGTCAGGAAATCCTCCAGGAAAT
>JBEKMW010000137.1:0-11015 GCA_049523455.1 Verrucomicrobiota bacterium
CGCCGGCCTCACCCGCTACGCCATCAGCGCAGGCATCATTGAAAGCAGTGTGCAGTTGACCATCGTTTAGCGCCGGAAGTTTTTGGGGTTCTCCGCCTCGCTCCGATTTGTCCCTGTGCGTCAGGTTTCACTCACATCCTTCCGACCTCAAACCAGATGTGTCGCCCAATGCGGAAACGGCGGAAGTGATTGCCACGAATCCCAGCCGCGTCACGGTTCGCGTCAGTGACGATGTCCCCCATAATCCACGGTAGGGTATTACCCCATAGCGAAAGAATGGCCCACCGCGTAGTTTGATAATCAGCCAGTTCCCTCGGTCTGCCGCTGGAATGCAACTGTGGGCAACTGCAAAAAACCAAACAGACCAAAATAGAACAAATGAAGACATATAAATTCGCAACCGCCCTGGCTGGCGCCATCCTGGCGATGGGCGTCCTGGTCCCAGCCCGGGCCCAAGACACAAAGGTGGATCCGACGGGGACCTACATCTGGACCATGCCGGGCCGCAACGGCGGGCCGGACCGGACGAACACCCTCACGCTGAAGCTGGACGGGGACAAGTTGACCGGCAATCTGACCGTGCCGGGACCCGGCGGCCAAACCAGCAAGGTGCCTTCCATGGCGGAATCCGGCGGCGAGGGCAACCTGATCCTGCCGGGACGCGGCGGCCAAAACACCACCACGACAATCAGCGACGGCAAAATCACCGGCGCGGCCGTTTCGTTCTGCGTGGTCCGCTCGTTCAACGACAACTCGGTCACCAATAAATATTCCGGTACGCTCGCGGACAGCGTCATCAAGGGCAAAATTGAATCCGAACGGAACGGTGAAGCCCAATCCCGCGACTGGGAGGCGAAGCTGCAGAAGTAAACTGCCGCTTCCAATCAAACTGACAGCTTGCGCGCAGTTCTAAGGCTGCGGGTTTTGTGGTTAGGGTTTTACCCCATAGCGAAGTGTTGCCGGACCGTGTAGCGTGTCTCCAGCGTTAAAATCAAATAACAATTACAATGTTTACCCGAACGGGACGGATGATTCAATACAATCGAATTCCTTAAATTGTTTCACGGTCAGCCGATTGCGAGAACGAACAAAACGAAACGCAAAAAACGAAAGTATCATTATGTTAAGCAAAGTCAAAACACTGGAAGGTTACAAACTGGACAGCCTCGACGGGGAAATCGGGACGGTCAAAGAATTCTACTTCGATGATCGGCACTGGACCATCCGCTATCTGGTCGCCGAAACCGGAA
Organism: Verrucomicrobiota bacterium; assembly: GCA_049523455.1. GTDB lineage: Bacteria > Verrucomicrobiota > Verrucomicrobiia > Limisphaerales > UBA11358 > UBA11358. The sequence continues at coordinate 1,251 of JBEKMW010000137.1, forward strand.
CCTGGCTCGCGGACCGGCAGGTGCTGATTTCCCCGTATGCATTGTCTTCCGTCGACAAAGATGCGAAAAACATCGCAGTTGATTTAACCAAAAAGCAGATTGAGGACAGTCCCGCCGTCGGCAGTGACAACCCTGTCTCGCGACAGCGCGAGGAAGAGTTGCATGCCCACTATGGCTGGTCGCCCTACTGGAGCATGGGGCCATATGCCGGGGTCGGATACCCCGTGCCAGGCTCGCTCTCGGAGATGGGCGGAGCCGGGAAAGGCGTGGCGACGAAACCCGCGGGCGATCCAACCCTGCGCAGCATGCAACAAGTCCGGGGTTATCACATTCAGGGCACCGATGGCGAAATCGGCCACGTCGAGGATTTTATCATTGATGATGTGACGTGGGCGATTCGTTATCTGGTGGTGGATACGAAAAACTGGTGGCCGGGAAAACACGTCCTGATTGCACCGCAATGGATTGAACGCGTCAGTTGGGAAGAATCGAAGGTTTTCGTGAATCTGGAACGCGAGATGATCAAAGGTGCCCCGGCCTACACCCCCGCAGCACTCAACCGGGAATATGAATTAAAATTGTATCGGCATTACGGCCGTTTCGAATATTGGGCCGATGAACCGGTCGCCCAAGCACAATTAAAAGCAAAAAATATTAAATATCACAAACATCAAAACCAACAAAGTTCATGATGGCACAGTTAAATGGAACATTTTTCAAATTTAAAAAAACGAAATTCAACCCAACAAAAATCTCCCACCATGAAACACAATAAACAGCATGATAACCTCCGCAGCGACGGCCCGCCATGGGTGCCCGTCCGCTTTGAATATACGAATCCGAAGGCCACCACCGTTTGCCTCGCGGGAACTTTCAACCACTGGCAGCCCGAAGCCAAGACACTGCATTCCTCCGGCCACGGCAACTGGTGGAAGGAAACCGCGCTCGCACCCGGCACCTATGAATACTGCCTCGTGGTGGATGGCCAATGGATTCCCGATCCGCTGGCCCGGGAAACCGTGGCCAATCCGTTTGGCGGGAGAAATTCAATCTTGAAAGTGGCGAGTTCGCCGGAAGCCGCGCACCGGTTCGATGCGGCAACCTTGCCGTTGAAAAATGCCAACGAACCAAAAACAAAAACCTAGGGGCTTACCCTGGGAGAAGAGACATTCTCTCTTTATGAAACATAATAAATCTGCAAAGAATCAAAATCGGAAGCCGGATGCGGCCTCACGACCGGCTACGGTTGCGAGCTCAAACCCAGGCGAAATTGATTTTACGCCCTCACCGGACAAAGTGGCCAGAAGGGCCTACTTCAGTTATGTCAATCAGGGTTCGCCTCAGGGACACGCGGTGCAGCATTGGCTGGAGGCCGAGGCGCAATTGCTCGCGGAACGCAAACCCACCCGGACCCACGGGTTGTCCAACCGGATATAAAACAAATCCCCCGGTCAACCCATCCCGAATGAATCCATTTATGAAACCAGCCATCGCCAACCTCGCGGAAGCACCCAAAATGTATGAAACCGAAAACGACATCTCGCTCAAGCGCCGGTCGGAACTGAACGCGCTCCTGAACCAGCGGCTGGCGTCTGCCGTGGATCTACAGACGCAGATGAAGCAGGCGCATTGGAATGTGAAAGGCCCGAGCTTCATCGGCCTGCACGAGCTCTTCGACCAGGTGGACGAAGCTGTGGAGTCCTATGTGGACATGATTGCCGAACGCATCGTGCAACTAGGTGGCGTCGCTGAGGGCACGGCGCGCGTGGCCGCGGCGCGCTCGCAACTCGAAGAGTATCCGCTCACGATTGCCGACGGCCTGGCCCACGTCGAAGCAGTTGCCCGGGCCCTTTCCACCTTCGGACAAGAAGCCCGCAACACGATCAATGAAGCGGACGAACTGGATGATGCCGACACGGCGGATCTGTTCACCGAAATCTCGCGCGGAATAGATAAATGGCTGTGGTTTGTTGAAGCCCATTCCCAGGCAACCAAATAGCGGGCGCGAGCCTTATATTTTATGAGTCAAACCCATGTTTCCCCAAAAACACTTCACCAACTGCGGCCGATTACCAAGGCAGCCATCCCAAGCCCAAAGTCTCAAAAGCGGGACAACGTTTTTGCCAAATCCCGTGACACGCGCGAGGATCGCGGCTCGCGCCAGATGAAGACAACACATAATTCACAAACATTTTTCCGTATGTGCGGTAATTCTTAACCCATGAAAACAAATCCATTGAAGGAAGGTGCATTGACCGAAAATTCCGCCGGCCTCGGCACGGTGACCCGTAAGATGGTGCGGGAACGCGCAATTGAACTGGCGGTCATCAACGGCCGTTCGGCCGAGGAAGTGTCCAAATCCGATTGGGAACAGGCCAAACGGGAATTGACGGGTGAATCGAACCCGGATCCGAACGAGGCAGTCCTTGAATCGGCGCCCGAATCCGAACGTTGGGACCCCGTGCCCGGTTCGATCGGGCAAAAAGTGCCCGTGGCTTCCGGCGACGATGAGGACGACGAAGGGCGAAGTGATAATGAAAGACTGGTCGATGAGGGCATCGCCGGAGCGGAGCATGATCAAACACGCCAAGCCGCCAGAGCAGCCAAAAAAGAGTCTTTATGAAGACTCCGGCAACCACGGCCTTGCCCCCGGTCGGTTCACAGAAGCACGCAGCGGCGCTCAATGGAATGCGACAACACGAGAACCTGTAAAAAATAGATGACCATGCGTGCACTGCTCTACCTGCTCTTTCTTGCTTGTCTGGTTCCCCTCCTCTTGTGCCTGGATTTGGTCCGATGGCCAACCTCCAGGTTTCAGCTTGCATTGCTCTCCGTCCGTCGAGGATCGATCAGGCGGTGGGCGCGTTCATCGGCCTCTTTGAAGGGAAAAATATTGGCAAGATGGTGGTGAGACTGGCTTGAACCGTTGATTTCCCAGCATTGTAAACTGTTTCGGAAGGTGAGGCATACATTTCATGATCTCCCTCTGATGCTGCTCAACCCGGAATGCCGATTTCTGCCAGCAACGCCTTGACGCCGTTCCAAGTGATCCCCACCCCGATGCACAACATGATGAAGGCTGAAAGACGCACCACTACTATCATGCCCGTGTGCCCGATTCGTTTGCCGACCCGCTGGGCGTAGCGATACGTCAGGAGAATGGACAGCGCGATGATGCTGGCACCGATGACGGAGGCAAGCAGTTGGATCATGGCGTGTTTGAACGTGTGCGCGTGATTGGCCCCGACGGTGATTGCAACCGAAATTACCCCGGCATCAATCGTCAACGGCATGGTCAACGGCGCAAAGGCCCGTCCCAGCGCGATGGCTTTGGCGTGGATCAGGTCGGTGGTTACATCGGCCGGTTTGGGGCTTTCGGCCGCCAGGAGTTTCCAACCGAGCGCACACACTACGGCACCGCCGGCGACCTGCACCAAAGGAATGGAAAGGTCGAACAAACGCAGGACGAACGAGCCAAGCAACATTGCACTCAGCAACAGAATGAACGAGTAGAACGCGATGCGTTTCGCCAGATCGGCGCGCGTCAATTCATCGCAGCCGGGCGTCATTCTCAGGAAAATCGGGGCATCGCCCAATGGATTAACGACGGGCAGCAGAGCGCCGACCATCAGCAGGATCGCACCGGTGAGTTGGCCGAAGTCGGACCAGATCATCGTGTTGCCTTTACTTCGCGGATTTTTCCAAATGCCCGCCGAATCCGTAGCGCATGGCTGAAAGCAGCTTGTCCTGAAAATCAGCGTCGCCGCGCGAACTGAAACGCGCGTAAAGCGCCGTGGTCAGCACCGGCGCGGGCACCCCTTCATCAATCGCCGCCTTGATGGTCCATCGTCCTTCGCCCGAATCGGAGACGCGTCCGGCAAATCCCGCAAGTGCGGAATCCTTGGCCAGTGCATCCGCCGTCAAGTCCAGCAACCAAGAGGCGATCACGCTGCCGCGCCGCCAGACTTCCGAGACGTCGGCGAGGTTCAGGTCGTATTGATAAAGTTCCGGATCACGCAACGGCGTGGTCTCGGCATTGCTTTCACCCTGCTGCTTGCCGATGTTCGCGCCGCACAAGATGCCCAGTCCCTCGGCATACGCGGCCATCATTCCATATTCGATGCCGTTGTGAACCATCTTCACAAAATGTCCGGCACCATTTGGGCCACAGTGCAGATAACCCTGCTCCGAAGTTCCGCCGAGCTTTTCACGTCCAGGGGTGCGCGCGACGTTGCCGACGCCCGGTGCGAGCGTGGCGAAAATAGGATCGAGGTGCTGAACTACCAACTGGTCGCCGCCGATCATCATGCAATAACCGCGTTCAAAGCCCCACACGCCGCCGCTGGTGCCCACATCCACATAGTGAATTCCTTTTGACTTGAGTTCTTTCGCGCGCCGAATGTCATCTATGTAATAGGAATTGCCGCCATCGACGAGTGTGTCGCCCGCTTCGAGCAAAGGCACGAGGTCGGCAATGGTTTTATCCACCACCGCTGCCGGCACCATCAGCCAAACCGCGCGCGGCTTGGCGAGCTTCTTGAGCAGGTCCGCAAGCGAGGCAGCACCAACCGCCTTATCTTTGGCCAAATCTTTCACAGCTTGCGGCAACTGATCAAAAACTACACACTTATGGCCGTCCTTGATCAATCGCCGTACCATGTTGGCGCCCATCCGGCCCAGGCCAATCATGCCGAGTTGCATCGTTGATTTCTTTTTCATGTCAGGAAATGGAGTTTACGGTCCGTAATCACAATGGTTGAACGGACTCGAATTTGACGGAGCGCTGGTCTGTGACCAGCAGTGGGCGTTTGAAATCAAACGTCGCGCATCTGGCGGCCGCGTTGCTGCCAGCGACAATCCTGTAGCTCACAGAGCCGCGCTCCGACCACTCGCAGTTTATGCCGTCACCGCGCACGCTTTCGTGCTTGCGGGCTGATGGGCTTCCAGCGCTTCCGGATTGGTGCGGCTGATGATTTCGCGCGCATGAACCGTTTCCACATCCGAACCGTGCGCGATCAAGACATATTTGCCGCTTTTCACCGCCGTCTCGTATTTCAGAATGCTGTCCTTGGGGATGCCCATGCTGTAAAGTCCGGCCCCCAGCGCGCTCAAACCGCCCACCACTAATGCTCCTTCCAGCGCCCCGACAATCCAGCCGACCAGCGGCCCGGCCACGAGCAACGGCCCGACGCCGGGGACCAAAAAGAACGCGGAGCCAAACAAGAGGCCCCAAAACCCGCCCCAAAAGGCGCCCAGCTTTCCCCAGTATTTCATGCGGTCGCCGGTATTGTAATAGCCGACGACGTTTTCATCCGTGTGATAGTCGCGGCCGACAATCGAGAGTTTCTTCATGTCAAAGCCCGATTGCTGGAGTTCCTTGACGGCGGATTCGGCTTCGATGTGCGATTTGAAAATCGCCACGATTGAATTGTTCTTGGTCATATGTTTCTCTTTCGTTTTGCTTTATTGGTTTTATTGCCGGTGACACATTAGGTTGGGAACTGGCCGTTCGCTATGGGGTGTTCACCCCATAGCATTCGCGCGCGTATCCGCTTACCGTGCTGTTGTTATGCCTTTAGAAACTACAAATTATCTTGTGCCTGCTGGATTCGGGCTGGTCCTCCAAGCAGCCGTCCTGGCGGTCGCGGTGATCGCCGCCCGGCGATATAAACTGAACGGTTTGTGGATTTTGGTGGCGGCGGTTTTTTTGGCCGTTTTCCAAGACGTCATGGACCTGGTGTCTTCCTCGTTGATTAGCGCCGGGCGCGAAAGCGCTATGACCTATTCGGCATGGCTCCGATATGTTCCTTGGGTGACCATGATCCTCGTTCTCTGCGGCTGGTGTGTCCTGGCTTTCAGCCGCAAGCAAGGAGCGAACCGGGCATGATGACAGGTGAATGTCCAGGCGACACTGCGGCTTGGAAGAACATTGTTGTCCGATACCAGCAGCCTTCCCGGTGGCGTGGCGTCTGGCAGATTGTCAACTCGCTCGCTCCTTATGCCGTTCTCTGGTATCTGATTTATCTCAGCTTGGCGGTGTCGTGGTGGATTGCTATGCCGCTGGCGATCCTGGCGGGGGGATTTCTGGTGCGGTTGTTCATCATTCACCACGATTGCGGCCACGGCTCATTTTTCAAATCCCGGAAAGCCAATGATGTTTGGGGATTCATCACCGGTGTGCTGACTTTCACCCCGTATCAACTCTGGCGCCGGGAACATGCCATCCACCATTCGGCATCGGGCGATCTGGATCGGCGCGGCCTGGGTTCAGTATGGACGTTGACTGTGCAGGAGTATCTGGAGGCGTCCCGCTGGAAACGGTTCGCCTACCGGCTGGCGCGAAACCCGTTCGTGCTCTTCGTGCTGGCGCCGTTTTTCCTGTTTGTGATCAAGCACCGGTTTTGCCCCGAACAAGCGAGCCGGCGGGAGCGTCTGTCGGTGTATTGGACCAATCTGGCGATTTTGGGAGTGGCCATCGGATTGAGCTGGATTTTCGGTTTCAAGGCGTATCTGGTGATCCAGTTGACGATGGTTTTGGTGGCCGGCTCGGCCGGGGTGTGGCTGTTTTACGTGCAGCACCAGTTTGAAGGAGTTTACTGGCAACGCCACGGCCAGTGGGATTATCTCGCGGCGGCTCTGCAGGGCAGCTCATTCTACAAACTGCCGACGATCCTCCAATGGTTTTCAGGCAACATCGGCTTCCATCACATTCATCATTTAAGCCCGCGGATTCCCAATTACAACCTGGAGCGGTGCCACGAGGCGGAGCCGCTGTTTCAAACCGTGCCGCCGGTCACCCTGTTCTCCAGCCTCAAATTCCTCACCTTCCGGCTCTGGGATGAGGAGAGGCACCGGCTGGTTGGTTTCAGCCATCTTCAACATGTCCGGCAGGGTAGGGTTATACCCCATAGCGGCTGAACGGTTGCCCGGATAATCTTTGGATTATAAGTGCATGAGCCATCGGCGGTGCCGGCAGGCAAAGAAACAATCAACGGAGACATTTAAAATGAAACAGAACCGATCGTTTGCGATACTGGTATTCATCGTGATTTTAGGCGTCGGCGCGGCCCTGGCCTACGCCAGATATAGAGTTGCGGCCAACGTGGAAGCCGTCGGGATTGGAGTCGGCGCATTTGTCCTGGCTCTTGTCGTTGCGTCCGCCATTCAGGTGGCAGATCAATGGGACCGGGCGGTCATATTGCGGCTGGGCCACTTTCACGCCCTCAAGGGGCCGGGACTGTTTTTCATTATTCCGGTCCTTGATGCGATTCCTTACTGGATTGACATCCGCGTCATCACGACCGGTTTCAAGGCGGAAAAAACCCTCACCAAAGATACGGTGCCGGTGGATGTGGATGCGGTGCTGTTTTGGAAAGTTGTGGATCCGAAAAAGGCCGCCCTGGACGTGGCCGACTATCAAAGCGCCATCAGTTGGGCCTCCCAAACCGCCCTGCGCGATGTGATCGGCAAAACCATGCTTTCGGACATGCTGGAAGGCCGGGACAAAATCAGCGCGCTGCTGCAAAAAATTATTGATGAGCGCACCGAACCTTGGGGCATCAATGTCATTTCCGTGGAGGTGAAGGATGTCTTGATTCCGTCCGGACTGGAGGATGCGATGTCCATGCAGGCCTAGGCGGAAAGAGAGCGCCAGGCCCGGGTGATCCTGGGTGATGCCGAGCGGCAGATAGCGGAGAAATTTACCGAAGCGGGCAAGAACTATGAGCACAATCCGATTGCCTTTCATTTGCGGGCCATGAACATGCTTTATGAGGGTTTGAAGAAAAATGCCACCATTGTCATCGTTCCCAGCACCGCCGTGGAAAGCATGCAACTTGGGGGGCTTGCTGGCATGACCGCATTGACCATGGGCTTGGGTCAGGACCGTGCCAACGGACATAAGGAAGGCGAACTCAAAAAACAAATGGATGATGCAACCCATGCCAAAGAAATCCTCAACCGCACCTGACCGGAGAATACCCAGGATTGCTGGCTCCCGGACATCGTTGGCCACTGCCGACTGAATTGGTGGCTGCTGGCAAAAAGAAGGAGAAACACTCGTGACTTAACCCAACATGAAAAATCCAATCGAATATACAATCGTCGCGGTGCCTTTTCACGCCGATGCCGCAACGCATGAAGAGCTTTCGCGCAAAGTGAACGAAAAATTAAATGCTGGTTACGAACTATATGGCTCACCGTTTTTCAGCGAGGAGATGATGTATCAGGCCATGACGAGGCCGATCATCCAGACTTCACCACACCCGGCCACATGAAAAAAAGAGCGCCAATTTCGGCCTTGTTTGTGCAGATCCCAGGATGAACGAAAAACCATCCATCCTCACAATCAACGGCGGCTCGTCGGGAGTGCGTTACGGCTCGCGGTCTAACGGCTGCTCGTGCATCCGGATGAATCTGATTTATACGGGCGGTGTGCCACGCTATTCCACGGTAGGGTTTCACCCCATGGCGAAGCCGCCCGCACCGGTGCAAATTTGAGTCCAGGCATCCGTGCCGATCGCGGTGAAACCGATTTCTCAAACACGCTGTCAACCGGACGCCAACAGCGAACAAAAACGAAACGCAAAGAACGAAAGAACTATTATGTTAAGCAAAGCCAAAACACTGGAGGGTTACAAATTGGACAGCCTGGACGGGGAAATCGGAAAGATCAATGAATTCTACTTCGATGACCGGCACTGGACCATCCGCTATCTGGTCGCCGACACCGGAAATTGGCTCACAGGCCGGCAAGTGCTGATCTCCCCGTATGCGCTGAGGGATGTGAATGGAGAACAGCAACACATCGCGGTTAATTTAACCAAAAAGCAGATCGAGGACAGTCCCTCCTTGGACAGTGACAAGCCCGTCTCCCACCAATTCGAGCAGGCCTACTACGGGTTTTATGGATTGCCGACGTATTGGGGCGGCCCGTTTATTATCCCTACCCTGAGCGTGACCGCGAAAAATGGAAAGCATCCACCCAGGGCAAGCAAACGGGGGATCACCATTTGCGCAGCACTCGTGCTGTGAGTGGCCATCACATCCAAGCCTTGGACGGCGAGATTGGTCACGTTGAAGATTTCATCATTGATGACGGGACGTGGGCGATTCGTTATCTCATCGTTGACACCCATAACTGGTGGCCGGGCAAAAAAGTCCTGGTTTCACCGCAATGGATCGAGCGCGTCAGTTGGGGCGAGCGGAAAGTCTTCGTCAATCTTGATCGCGAGACCATCAAGGAATCACCGGAATATACAGACGTGGCTCTGCTGACGAGAGATTATGAAATCGCACTGCATGGCCACTATAACCGAAAAGGTTACTGGATTGATGAACTGGCGGCCAGTTAGCTGCCGGTTGAATAACCAAGACGCCGAAGCCGAATTAAAATCAGCCACACGATCGCGATTACGATGGTGTGGCTGTGATTAAATTGCGAAATATGAAAGGAAACACCAGCACACTCACGCCGGAACTGCTCCAAAAGATCAATGCCTACTGGCGCGCCGCCAACTATCTGTCGGTCGGGCAGATTTACCTCTACGACAATCCGCTGCTGAAGCGTCCGCTGAAACTCTCGGACGTGAAGCCACTGGTGGTCGGACACTGGGGCACGACACCGGGCCAGAATTTCATTTATGTGCATTTGAACCGGGTCATCAAAAAGTATGACTTGGATATGTTCTACGTTGCCGGTCCCGGTCATGGTGGCCCGGCGATTGTGGGTAACGTCTATCTCGAAGGCACTTGGAGCGAAGTTTA
>JBEKMW010000138.1:0-10088 GCA_049523455.1 Verrucomicrobiota bacterium
ACCAGATCCTCAAAACCCCGTCTGGCCCGATGTCCTGGCCCACCATCGCCTTTAATCTTCACCGAAAACCACTTTCTCATTTTGATCTAACATCTTTTCTCGTTTTGAACTATCGCCGACACTCGAGTCGGGGGAGCTTGACGACCTGGAGAAAGTTGGTTACCCTAATATGCTGGTCAATTTGAACTCACGCCGGGTCCGACAACTCAATTCCGGCGGTGCAACGATAAGCCGTCCCTTGGTGTCAGAAAACAAGTTTACGAGCTTGCTCTGGACGACCCCAGCAAGTTTCCAGTTGGGAGGTTTAGATTGGATCAGGAGAGTGAAGGTGGCCGGGACGAGCGCACTGTACGGCCATACATGGCAATTTGAGCCGCCGACCGCATAAATTTGCGGCCCAAAGTGCCAGCAAAAGTGCCAGCAAACCTCATAGGTTGAGAGTAAAATGGAGTAAAAAAAAGTCGGCTGAAGTTAAGCTTGACATAACACGTAAACGCCTTTACTTTCAAGACAACGGTGATGATTTAGACCATTGATTTCGAGTGGCTTGTGGAAGGCGAGACGCGTCCGATTCCGATCCCCGCCTCCAGAAACACTTCGGTTTCACGTAAATTTCTGAATTTCATCGAAGGTCGCAGGGCGACCCTCGCCTGTGGGGCAAAAAGCCCGTATTCATGATGGAAAAACTTAAGCCTACTCCGACTGCCAGCAGAAATGTCAGCAAGAGGGTATCATTTTTGCAGTGCTGCCATGGTCGCTCAATGCTGAGCAGGATATCAATTTTGGCCAGTTTGGGCTTTCACTTGCTGGGTTAGCTTTTCGGCCTCGATTCTAGCCTGGTTGCCAACATCACCAGACGGGGCGTAGCAGTAACCATCCATCGTCAGCGGCTCGACGAACAGGATGCTCTTGCCGCGAATTTCCATTGCGAGCCTGGAAATGAGACAATTCGTGCACAGCTGATCCGTGACCGCGCCGTTTCGAATGTCGGAAGCTTCACCAACGACACGCAGGCCAAGCGTGGCGGCGAGCAACTGCCGCAAGCCCTGTCGCATCATTTGCTGGTTGCCTACCAGCAGAATTTTGACCTTACCATTCTCTATAATTGTATTGGCTACTGATCCAGACAATTCCTGACCGTGTAAGCTAGTTTGTGTGCCTCAAATGGTTTGGCGAGAAAATTGACACCTTCCTGCAAGAGAAGATCTTTGCCAATAATGTCGGCACAATAACCACTAGTGTAGATGACTTTTAACCCAGGATTCTCTTGCCGGAGCCGCTGAACGAGCTCCTTGCCATTCATTCCTCCCGGCATGAGCATATCGGTGAGCACAAATTGAATTTCGCCGCGGTGCTGGTTCCAGACTTCGAGCGCTTCGACTGCCGACGACGCTTCGAGTGTGCGATAACCCAGGCGCGACAAGGCGATTCGGATTGTGGTGCGCACCGAGGACTCATCCTCAACCAGTAAAAGTGTTTCGTTGCCGCCGCAGACGGAGGCCAGCGAGGACCAGATGGCTTCCGGGTCTGAAGGCCGAGCCAGACGTGGCAGATAAATCCGGAGGGTCGTTCCCTTACCTACTTCGCTATAGACTTTGATCCAGCCTTGATGCTGCTGGACGATGCCGTAAACGGAGGCCAGGCCGAGCCCGGTGCCTTTGCCGACATCCTTGGTGGTGAAGAATGGCTCAAAAATCTTCGGAAGAATTTCCGGCGGGATGCCGCAGCCGGTGTCGCTTATGCTCAAACATACGAACGGACCGGGTTGGGCTTCAGGAGATTGTGCTACAGTGATTTCATCAAACTCGACGGCGGACGTTTCAATGATGAGCTGGCCGCCGTTGGGCATGGCGTCGCGGGCATTGACCGTCAAGTTCAAGAGGACCTGATCAATCATGCTCCCATCGGCGTGAATCAACAAGGGCTCGGGCGCATACTTGAATTGCATCTGGATGTCCTCGCCGAGAATACGCCGCAACATCTTGGTGATGTTGGTAACGACGTCGTTCACATCAAGGTCGCGCAGTTCCAGCGCCTGTTTGCGGCTGAACAGCAAAAGATGGCGGGTGAGGTCGGCCGCGCGCCTGGCAGCCCTCTGAATCTGGTCGGCAAAATCCAGTTGCTCGGCTGAGAGGTTTGACCCTTTCTGCAACAGGCCCGCCGACAATTGAATCACTGCCAGGATGTTGTTGAAATCATGCGCCACACCGGCGGCCAAATGGCCAATGGCTTCCATCTTTTGCGCCTGACGGAATTGTTCCTCCAATTTCCGGCGTTCGGTGATGTCGCGAAAAGTCCAGATTCGGCCATAATATTTTCCGGCCTTGTCCTCGACGGGAGACGAGTAGCGGTCCAAGACCGTTCCATCAACCAATTCGATCTCGTCCCGAGTCACCATGTCCGGATGGGCATAAAGGCAGGCCACTTTCTTGATGAACTCACCGGGATCCTTCATTTTCTTGGCGACGAATTGAACCTGCTCGGCATCATCTTTATTTTCGGCGATATGCGGGGGAATTTTCCAGAGCTCATTCAGTCGCTGGTTTTGGATGATCTTTTTGCCCTGGCTGTCCACCACCAGAATTCCATCGAGCGCGCACTCCACCAGAGCTTTCATGAAAGCAGTTCTCCGGCGCAATTGATCCTCGGCCTGTTTGCGCTCGGTGATGTCCACGAAGATGACGCCAACACCATCAGGCCTGCCATCCTCTCCAAAAGTGGGGAAGAATGATTCCATCAAATGTTGCAGCAAACCCGGCCGACCAGGCTTTTCACCTGAAAGCTCTGTGTTCAATATCGGCTCACCCGTCGCCAGGACCTTCTGAAGCAACGGTTCGACCACCGGAGCAAACTTGGGCAGGACTTCCCGGATGGCTTTGCCCAGATGGTCCTTCATGGGCACGCCGTTGATTTTGGCCGCTGTGTCGTTGATCTTTACATAGCGCAGATCCGCGTCCAAAAGCACCAGGCCTGCCGTGGTGTTGGCGAAGAAGGCATTCAGCCATTGCTCACGCAATCCCAAAAGGTTGGACTCATTTTCATTCAGGACTCGGCCCGACCATCGGTTTGAATCATTTGTTTCCATACTGATAGGATGGCAGCTCCCCAGCGCAGGTTTTTAGCGGGTCAGGTAACCCCGAACATGGAAGCGGCATTCAATGTGCAGGATGTGAACAAATCGTTCCGTTCCCACCCTGCGATTTCCATAAGTATGCATGGAACAACTTGCGTGCAGGTCATGGATTTGTCCATCATACCTTGGTTTGATTCGATTCATTCCTCGCGCGCGCGTTTGGCACGAGGTTTCAGCAACCGCGCAACATCTTAACTCATTGGTGAATTATTGGTGGCTACAGACAATACGCCGGCCACCGCGGCGCTCAGAAGGGGACGACGGGCAACTTGGGGAGGTCGCTGGCGGCCTATGGCCCGAATGTTCAGGAGTAATAGCCGGTGCAGGATGTTGACCGTTAAGGGGCGAATTAAGCGCTTGTCGAAACCCGGAGGTTTTCAGCCATGCGCACCAAATCGGCGATGGATTCGGCTTTCATCTTCTTCATCACTTTGGCGCGTTGAATTTTGACCGTGATTTCCGCCGTGCCCAATCGAGCTGCGGTTTGTTTGTTGAGCAAGCCTTTGACCACCAAAGCCATGACCTGCCGTTCCCGCGGTGTTAGCGAGTCGTGACGCGCGCGCAATACACTTTGGTGTGATTGGCGCGGTGAGATCGTAATATTTCGGAGAAGCGCACGAGTTCGGCCAGGGATGCGGCCTGCATTTTTTTCATCGCTTTTCCGCGCTGAATCTTGACGGTGATTTCGGCGGTTCCAAACTGACCGGCGATTTGTTTGTTCAACATCCCTCGAACTACGAGTTCCATCACCTCGCGCTCGCGTGCCGTGAGCCGATTGTAGCGGGCGCGCAGTTCTTCGGCCTGTTTACGTTCGGTAATATCCTGCACGGTGCCGAACAATCGAGCTGGCCGGCCCGATTTGTCACGTATGACTTCGTCCCGGACATGCACATATCGGATATCGCCGTTGGGTCTGACGATGCGGTATTCCACATTATAACGTTGGCGCCCCCGCAGGACGTCATCCAGCGCTTGTTTTTGGAGTTGCCGGTCGTCGGGATGGATCAGCTTTTGGAGTTCGGCTTGGCCAAATCTACGCACTTCGGGCCGCACCCCAAAGATGCGAGCCGTTTGATCCGACCAAGTTATGCGGTCGGTGATGAGGTCGCGCTCCCAATGACCAATGTTTGCCAGACGCTGGAGTTCCTTCATTTTAGCTTCGCATTCGCGAAGCGCCCTTTCCGCCCGCTTACGCCTGGCAATCTCGGTTCTCAGCGCTTCATCCGCGGCCATCGCTTGGTTTTGATTGCGGTCCGGTTTCAAACTTAATTGTTTGATTTTCACTTCGACGGTATTGGGGACCGCTCCACCGTCCAATGGTGGCAGGGCCACCCATATTTCATGCGCTATTCATCCGAGCTGATAATCTTACTATGCTCTTATCCTGACAAAAATCAAGCGCGGTCATTCGCATTCAGGCCGTGGGCGCAGGAGAGCGCCTCAATTGCACTAAATGACAGACGGATTGCCATGGGCTGTCCGCCCCGGAGTGCGAGGAGTGGGTGACTGACCGTTTGAGTTGGCGGCGATGCATGGGCTTGGGTTCGCAAGATGCCGTGCCGGAGGAAACGACGCTGGTGCGGTTTGCAGGTGACCTTGACCGCCGCCGGCGTGCCTGACAGCCAGGAATTTGAAAACATCGTCAGCGGTGACGGGGAAATGGTCATCGCAATTCCTCCCGTAAAGAGGATTGCGGTTCGCAGTTCGCGACGCTCTCACGGGTCCGGCCGATCAGGAAAATGCGATGGGCACGACAGATGACGACGCAGCTCAAAGGGGGTCGAGTCAGGAACATGAAGTATGGGTGTTCCAATACCAAGTGATTATGGAACCCACCACGGATGTGCTGCTAAGTTTACCGCTGAAATATGGAGAACAAATAACACGGAACACAGCGCAAAAACAAAAACGGAGCAAGGATTATGACAACAACATTGAAAACCGGCGGATTCATATCGGACCCGAAAGCGGTCATCGCAATTTATAACACCCACCCGGAGGCCGAAGCGGCCGTGAAGGAACTCCAGCGGGGAGGCTTCGACATGAAGAAACTCTCGGTTGTCGGCAAAGACTATCACACGGACGACCAAGTGGTGGGCTATTATAATGCGGGAGACCGAATGAAGTATTGGGGGAAGATGGGCGCATTATGGGGCGGATTGTGGGGGTTGCTATTTGGCGCGGCGTTCTTTTGGGTGCCTGGCGTCGGTCCGCTACTGGTGGCCGGGCCGCTGGCGTCGTCAATCGTGGCCGCGCTGGAAAGTGCGGTGGTGGTCGGCGGCTTGAGCGCTCTGGGAGCTGCCCTGTATAGCCTCGGCATACCGAAAGACAGCGTCGTGAGGTACGAAACCGCAATCAAGGCGAACAAGTATCTCGTCGTGGCCCACGGCACGGCCGCCGAAGTTGCCCACGCCAAAGACATCCTCAAGACAACGAAACCAGCCAACCTGGATGAACATAATTTGGGAGCCGCCAAGCCAGCGGTGGCGGCGATGGGCTCGCGGTGACGCTGATGAAAAGATTGGTCGTATAAAGGCAGCGACGAAAGGCGAATCAATATGAGCGCAAATAGAAAAATCAGTCGAGAATTGGGATGGTCGGTCGTTCTGAGTGTGCTAATGATCGTGGCCGGGGTTCTGGCGATCGTCTTGCCGCAGGCCTCCGGCATCGCCGTAACCATATTGGTAGGGTGGTTACTGGTGTTTTGTGGCGTTGCCCATATGGTGTATGCCTGGCACACGCGCAGTGGCGGCGGCTGGATGTTGTGGGGAACACTGCTGGGTATCATCTGTATCGTCGCAGGCGGGTTTTTGTTGCTGCATCCCCTGGCGGGTCTCGTGTCATTGACGCTTGTGCTGGCCGTGTACCTGTTTTTGGCATCGGTACTGGAGTTCATTCTGTCATTCCTGCTTCGCCCGTTGCCCGGGTCGGGTTGGCTGCTGGTGGACGGGGTTGTCACCCTGATTCTTGCAATCATGATCTGGCTGACGTGGCCAGCCAGCACCACGTGGATGATCGGAATACTGGTGGGCGTCAGTATGCTCTTCAGCGGAATTGCCCGATTGATGATTTCCCTGGCCGCGCGCCGCGTGGCAAAGAGCCTTTCGGCAGGAGACGTGTGAACCGCAGCAAGACCCATGACTGAAATCACGGGCGGAACGACAACTATGACACGAACATTAAATAAAGGCCGATCTGACAATCCGCCTGCGCCAGCCGATGTAATGCTTGTGTATGAGGATACGGGCACCGGTTTCCGGGCCTTTCGGTGTTTTCAATATTTGGACGAAATGCTGGATTCCAGAAGAATCAACACCGATCTTCACTGGACGCTGTGGAAACTCGGCTTGTTCAGCGCCCGGGAATTCTACGATCAGGCTGTGCTGGCGGCCGTCAGGGCCGAAGTGATCGTAATGTCGCTGCACGGCGATCGCGGTCTGGGTTCCGCAGTTGAAAGCTGGCTAACGGCTTGGGTCAACCAGCGTGGTGGCAAAGAATGCGCGCTGGGCGTCTTATTTGATGACGACAAGCGGGAAATGGATTCGGTAAGGGATACGCTTTTACGATTGCAGCAAGCCACGAAACAAGGCGCGGTGGAGTTATTCAGCGGGTTCATGCCTTCGCGAGTTGTCGAAGAGGACGCGCGCGCAAAGCAAAGTCCGCCAAGCATAACGCCATTATCTTTTGCACCTCACAATGTTCTGGAAGACATTGATCCTTACTGCCACTGGGGCCTTAACGAATGAGCCGCACGGCAACAAGGTTGGACAATGAGGGTAAACGTCATGAACGAAACCGAACGACCGGCGCCCAGGGTGGGTGCTGTAGAAGCTCCTTATGAAAGTCGTTGAATTAATGGATCCGAAAGTCATCACAGTCGGCCCCAAGACGCCGCTGCGCAAGGTCCTGCGGCTCATGCTCCGCTACCATCTGAATGATGTTCTGGTCGTGGATGGCGGGGAGAGGCTCGCAGGCATTGTTACCTACTCTGATCTAAGTCGTAAATTGCTCCCGACTCAGAAGGAGTTGGTGGAACATGAAGAGTACCTTACCTCTCCCGAGTCAATGGAAGATCGCTTTAGCAACATCGTAAGTGTTCCGGTTGACGAGATCATGACCGCAAACGTCATCTTTGTGCCCCCCGATCTTGAGGCGCTTGAGGCCGGGGCGATAATGACGGCCCGCCGCGTCAAGCAATTGCCGGTGGTCCAGAACCACAAGGTAATGGGAATCATCAGTCATGCAGACATTGGTTGGGGACTGATGATGCAATACGCTGAATGCATGAAAGTGAGCACTTAGGGGAGTGGACTATGAACGAACCCGAATCGTCACAAAGAAAACCTGATCGCGGCGATGAAAAGAAACGCCAGGAGCAGAGTCGGCGTCAGTTTCATTTCGCCATCAGTTACTTGATCACCAGCCTGATTGCCTTGTGGCTGTTCCAGATGTATGTCTTAACTCCCGCCCGCAACACGGAAATCCCTTACAGCGAGTTCAAGAAAAAACTGGCCGCTGCCGAAATCGAAAAGGCAACCATTGGCGAAAGGGGCATCGTTGGCGAGATGAAAACCCCCAAAACGAACGGAGCTCCTGCAGTCGTCCCATTCAATACCATACCTGCGCCTGCCGGCGATCCTAAATTGATTGAAGAGTTACAAAGTGCAAATGTCACTTACGAATTCGAGCACCCGCCCAGCCCTCTGGGTGGCATTTTGCTCGACCTCCTGCCGCTCGTACTGCTCGGCGGTTTCTGGTACATGGCCTACCAGCGGGCGGGCGGGGCGGCCGGCGGGGGGCTGGGCGGCATTTTTGGGGTTGGCAGGAGCAAAGCGATCGTGGTCAAGCCCGAGGATGTCACGGTCACATACAAAGACGTGGGCGGGGCGGATGAAGCCATTGCCGATCTCCAGGAGATCATTCAGTTTCTGAAGACACCAGGACAATTTGCCCAACTCGGCGGGCATATCCCCAAGGGCGTGTTGCTCGTGGGGCCTCCCGGCACCGGCAAGACGCTGCTGGCCAAAGCAACGGCCGGCGAGGCCCAGGTCGCGTTTTTCGAAACCAGCGGCTCCGAGTTTGTCGAGATGTTCGTTGGCGTGGGTGCCGCACGCGTGCGCGATCTGTTCGAGCAGGCGCGCAAGGCGGCGCCGGCGATAGTTTTCATTGACGAGATTGACGCCATTGGGCAGAGCCGGGGAGGCGTGATGCGCTTGGGAGGCAATGACGAGCGCGAGCAGACCCTGAACCAGTTGCTGGCGGAGATTGATGGCTTCAAAACCGACGCCAGCGCCCCGGTGATCATCATGGCCGCCACCAACCGTCCGGAGGTGCTCGACCCGGCGCTTCTGCGCGCGGGCCGCTTTGACCGCCAGATCGCCATCGGCAATCCCGATCTTGTTGGCCGGGCGCAAATCCTGCGGATTCATAGCAAGGGTATAAAGCTGGTGGCAGACTTTGACATGGAACAGGCCGCCCGGATGACGGCGGGCTTCAGCGGCGCTGATCTGGAGAATGCCATGAATGAGGCGGCATTGGGCGCTGCCCGGCGCAAGGCTGCGGCAGTCACCCTGAATGATTTCGAGGCCGCGATCGAACGGGTGATTGCGGGTTCCGAGAAAAAGAGCCGGGTGATGAACGCGCAGGAGCGAACTACGGTTGCTTACCACGAGGCCGGCCACGCGCTGGTGGCTGAATTGGTGCCGCACGGTGAACCGGTCACCAAGATCAGCATCGTTCCGCACAGCCGGGGCGCCTTGGGCTACACCATCCAAACGCCAACCGAAGACCGCTACCTGCTCTCAATCGACGAATTAAAGGACAAGATCGCGGTTATGCTGGGCGGGCGCGCAGGCGAAATGGTGAAGTTTGGGGCGATCAGCACCGGGGCCAGTGACGACATCATGCGGGCGACCGAACTGGCCCGCCGCATGGCCACGGAATTTGGGATGAGTGAAAAGCTCGGCTCCGTGCGCTACGCCGGTCAACAACTCCAATACCTGGGTGGATCGGTCGAGGACAACAGCCAGCTCAGTCCAGAGACCCGCCAAGTGATCGACTCAGAAGTCCAGCGTCTCGTGACCGAACAGTACGAGCGTGCTCAGGCACTGCTGAAGGCGCACCGGGCAGCGCATAAAATATTGGCCGAGCAACTGTTAAAGCAAGAGACGGTGAGCGGCAGTGTCGTGAAAGAGGCGCTGAAGAACAGTCCGGGCCCAGGATCTCCCGCGGATGGCACTCGCCAAAATGGGACAATATCCGGCGGTATCGCTGTTGAAGACCGTGAAGCATGAATCCAAAATAGCATGGCAGGTGTGATTCCATTATCGGACGCATCTCGGCGGCCCAGGAGCTTCCCCGTCGTCACCACGGCAATCATCGCCGTGAACGTGGTTGTTTTCGTGATGGAACTGGTGGGCGGTGACGCCTTTGTAATGCAGTGGTCGGAGATTCCCACCAGTATTGTCGCCGGCCACCACTGGATCACCATCCTGACGGCGATGTTCATGCACGCCGGTTGGCTGCACATTATCGGCAACATGGTGTTCTTCTGGGCATTTGGCCCGGAAATCGAAGACGCGATGGGACCGCTGAAATACCTGGCGTTTTACCTGCTCAGTGGCCTGGCGGCTTCGCTAGCGCAGATCGCACTTATGCCCCAATCCACCATTCCCAATCTGGGCGCCAGTGGCGCGATTGCGGGGGTGATGGGCGCCTTTCTGGTCACCTACCCGCATGATCGGATACGCGCGCTGCTTCTGTTCGGCTGGTGGACCCGCATTGCTTTTGTTCCGGCGGCGCTCTTGATCGGACTCTGGTTTCTGATTCAGCTCTTCGATCAGGTCGGTGCCGTGGCAGATGTTGAGACGAGTGGCGGCGTTGCTTATATGGCTCACGTTGGCGGCTTCATCTTTGGAGCGCTTACCGGACGAATCTTTGAGGGTTTCCGGCGCAT
>JBEKMW010000139.1:0-9957 GCA_049523455.1 Verrucomicrobiota bacterium
TGGGTTCAGAACGTCGTGAGACAGTTCGGTCCTTATCCACTGTGGGCGCAGGAAACTTGAGGGGTTCTAACCTTAGTACGAGAGGACCGGGTTAGACGCACTTCTGGTGTGGCAGTTGTTCCGTCAGGGGCATCGCTGCGTAGCCATGTGCGGAAGAGATAAGCGCTGAAAGCATCTAAGTGCCAAGCTCCTCCCAAGATAATGTTTCCCGGGGCGCAAGCCCCCTGAAGACCACGGGCAGACCACCCGTTTGATAGGCTGGACGTGTAAGCAAAGCAATTTGTTAAGCCGACCAGTACTAATCGGTCGTGCGGCTTGATCGCTTTTTTTTGGCGCGTTGAAGCGTTAAGCGTTGAAGCGTTGAAACGGTTTCGGATTCAATGATTTAACGGTCTAACGGATCACGCGCCGAAAGCAGCGATTTCAACTCGCGAATTGTAAATCCCGGAATCCTGTGTGTAGTTTTCAGAGAATGCCGAAGCCGGTTCGGTCGCTCTTTTGAAATTTTTTGGTGGCCCTAAAGCTGTGGTCCGACCCGTTCCCATTCCGAACACGGCCGTCAAACGCAGTCTTGCCAATGGTAGTGGTTGTCTAGCTTCCGCGAGAGTAGGTCGCCGCCATTCTTTCATTAAGGCCGGGGATGCTTTCCCCGGCCTTTTGCTTTTCTAAAGCTTCAAGGTCCATGTGCAACTGTCCGTCAGATTGGTCCCGTCGTGTTCGGCGCGGGCTTCGATGCGGTTTTCGCCGGGCTGCAACCGGACGTCGGGCCAGACGAACACGCAGTTCGTTCCGTCGTTGCGTTGTCCCAGCGAAGTGCCATTGAGCAACAACTCGGACGACTGTGCGTTGGAATAAATTTTCACATTCGTCACCGCATTGGTGCGCTCGGTAAACCTGCGGCTGGTGATGTAGAGGACCGGCTCCGCCGACCAGTTCGCCTTGTAGAAGTAAAACGCGTCTTTGCGGATTTTGCGGTCGGCGGTCACCAGGCCTTTGTCGTTGACGCCCTGCTTCCCGCCTTCGCGTCGGAAGTAGCTGGTGAAATCGAACATGTTCCAGACGAAGCTGCCCCACACAAAAGGCCGCGCCTTGATGGCGGCCCAGGCGGCTTCGTGGACTTCCCCCTGCCATTCTTCGGGATGCCATGCGCCGGAAGGCCGGGGTTGTTTGGGATCGTCCTCATGCTGGTTCACGTTGGCGCCGGCGCCGTATTCGCTTACGCAAAATCCGCCTTGCTTGCTGGTGTACCGGTTTTGGTCGAACGCCGCGCCGAAGCCCTCTTTTTTCCCGGTGTACCAGCCGTAGTAAAGGTTCCAGCCCAGGCAATCGGGAATCCGGTTCATCTCCGGGAAGACCGCCGTGTGGGTGGCCGCAATGGTTGGCCGCGTGGGGTCCTCGCCGTTGGCGATGGTCTTCAAATCGAGCAATTCGCGGTGTGGATCGTCGCTGGCCGGCCCAATTTCGTTGAACAGGCTCCAGACGAAAATTGACGGATGGTTGATATTTTGCCGGATCAAATCGAGCAACTGATTGCGCGAGTTGTTTTCAAATTCCGGCGTGCCATGAATCGCGTTGACCTGCGGAATTTCCGCCCAGACGAGAATGCCGGCGCGGTCGCACAGGCTGTAGAAATAATCGGGGTGCTGATAGTGCGCGCAACGGACAACATTGGCGCCGAGTTCCTTGATGAGCGCGACGTCCTCATCGAGGTCCTCCTCCGAGACCGCCCAGCCCTTGTTCCAGCGGTCCTGGTGCTTGGCCACGCCGTGCAGGCGCAGCGGTTTGCCGTTGAGGAAGAATCCGTTGGTGGGGTCAACCCGGTAGTAGCGCAGGCCCAGCGGCTGCTCCACCGTGTCCGCGACGCCGTTGGTGGATCGCAACTCGATGACCGCATTGTAGAGATACGGATCAGCCCGGCCGTTCCACAAATGCGGTTGCGGCACCACCAGGTGCAGCCAGTACGGCGCGGTGACGTTCGGCGCGGCCACGAAGTCCGTTTCCACGTTCGTCACCGAAAAATTGTTCGCGTCAAAAATGCTGGCGATGAGCTTGAGAGGCGACCGTTGATTGATGCCGTTGGACACTTCCGCCGTCACATCCAGGACCGCCCGGGTATCGGTGACGCTGGTTTGCCGCCACGCGACACCCGGCGAGCCGTGATCGGTGAGGGCGATATTCTGTTCGCCGGTCACAATCAGATGCACCGGGCGATACAATCCGCCATAGACGGGGAAATCGCCGCTCAGGGGAGCGAGGTCCGGGTCCGGCGCATTGCTCACGCGCACGGCCATTACGCTGGGTCCGTTTGAAGCCAGGCTGTCGGTGATTTCGTAACAAAAAGCGCCGAATGCGCCGCGATGTTCCCCCACAAGTTTGCCATTCACATAAACAGCAGCCTCGGAACCGGCCGCCTCGAACCGCACAAAATAACGCTTGCCCGGTTCGCGGTTGAAATTCAGCGAATGCCGATACCAGCCCGGTCCCTGATAATACTCCCTGCCTTCCTGCGCATCTTCCCAGCCCCAGCAGTGCGGCACCGAAACCGTGGGCCAAAGGGTGTCACCGTGTTCACCGTTCGCGTCGCCCAATGAGAAGCGCCAGCCGGTGTCCAACAGCGTGTCCTCGCGGGCGAACAGGGGGAGACAAAAGACCAAGGAGACGATAAGAATGATGACCTTGCGCATGACGGCATCATGCCCGCGACGATGGTGGAGCGCAAGCTCTTGGGAAATTCCACTACCAACGATCCCGCCGGCTGATGGAGCGCGGATTGTCCCAATCCGCAGCAGGTAGATAGCCAGGCCAGCGTCGAAGCCGGGAGCCTCACTCATTCAATATCCGGCACCAGTCGAATAGCGCCTCACGTTGCCCCGAATATCACATCTCCGATAGTTCTGGAGCGACCCGGATGCTGCAACACGATTCGCGTCCATTTCCATCCACTTGCGGCCTCAGATTCCAGATGCAAACTCGACTTTTGGCGGTTTCCGGGTTGAAATGACCGGGATGCCAAAGCCGCATGCCTCACCCCCGGCCGCGGCGAAGCGCCGCCACGCCGCGCGCGCTTCGCCATCGCTCGTCCGTCGGCTGGTCCGCGCGTTGCACCCTTACGTTTATGGTGAGCAACCCAAGGTCAAGGGCCTGATCAAGCTCAACACTAACGAAAATCCGTATCCGCCCTCGCCCAAGGTGCTGGCCGCAGTCAAAGCGGCGGTGGATGGCCGGTTGCGGCGGTATCCCAATCCCACGGCGCAGGTATTGCGTCAGAAACTGGCAAAATTGCATGGGTGCCGGCCAGACAACCTCATCGTCGGCAACGGCTCGGATGAACTATTGGCACTGGCGACACGGGCGTTTGTTGAACCTCAAGTTCAGAATTCAAGGTTCAAGACTCGGGCTGCGGAGTCCTTGGTGCAGTATTTCACGCCGAGTTACTCGCTGTATCCGGTCCTGGCCGATATTCATGGTGCTGGGAAGAATCCTGTGCCACTCAAACCGGATTTTGGGTTGCCAGGCCCTGCTGAATTGAAACGCGAGGGCATCTGGAGGTTTGACGCGGCGCTGACCTACGTAACGACACCGAACGCGCCGAGCGGTCGGGGCTATTCGACCGTGGAGTTGGCGTCGCTCTGCCGCGCGCAACGCGGGATTGTGGTGCTGGACGAGGCTTACGTGGATTTCGCCGCGGAAAATGCCCTGCGGCTGGCGCTGAAATATCCGCACGTGCTCGTCGCCCGGACCTTCTCCAAGGCGTATTCGCTGTGCTTTCAGCGCGTGGGTTATTTTGTCGGCCATCCGGAGTTGATCACGGCGCTGCACAAGATCCGTGACAGCTACAACGTAAACGGCCTGGGCCAGGTGGCCGCAGCGGCGACGCTGCGCGACTTGAGATACTACCGGGCGAATTTCAAAAAGATCATCGCCACGCGCGACTGGCTGTCGCGCGAACTGACCAAACTGGGTTTCCGGGTTTTTCCGAGCCGAACGAACTTTATTTTGGCCCGGCCTCCCGGCCGCACTGCCTCAGAATGGCAGCGCCGCCTGCGCGAGCGGAAAATCCTGGTGCGCTGGTTTGATTTGCCGGAGGTGAAGGATTATTTGCGCGTGACCATCGGCACGCCGCGGGAAGCCGAGGCGCTGGTGAAGACGGCCCAGGCACTGCTACGTGAAACGTGATGCGTGATGCGTGATGGGTGAAATTGGCCCTAAGGCCTTGCGTCTTGCTCTTCAGACCTCACGTTTTACGTTTCACGTTTCACGCTGCTTTTCTGCTTTCCGCTCTTTGGCTTTTTTGCCATAACCCTCTCGTGTATCTGGAATACTACGGCTTGAAGCTGGCGCCGTTCGACCTCACGCCGAACCCGCGCTTTTTATTTCACAGCCGGAAGCACCGCGAAGCGCTCAACCATCTGCTTTATGGCATCCGCGAGCGTAAAGGGTTCGTCCAGCTCACGGGCGAAGTCGGCGCGGGCAAGACCACCCTCTGCCGTGCGCTGTTGGAACAACTCGACGGCCATTTTTCCACCGCGCTCATCCTCAATCCGGTGCTGGACGCCGACGGTTTGATGAAGGCCGTCGCCACGGAATTTGGCTTGAACGTGAAGGGGCGCGACCGATTGGAAACACTGGCGGCCATTAGCGAATACCTGCTGCAACAGGTTCATCAAGGCAGGGAGACGGTGCTCATCATAGACGAAGCGCAGGACTTGACCGGGGAATTGCTCGAGCAAGTGCGGCTGCTGTCGAACATCGAAACCGACGACCGCAAACTGTTGCAGATTATTTTGCTGGGGCAGCCGGAATTGCGTGACCGCCTGAACGCCCATCGCCTGCGCCAGTTGCGCCAGCGCATCACGGTGCGTTATCACCTGATGCCGCTCACGCGGTCCGAGCTGGGCCAATACGTCCAGCACCGGCTCGAACTGGCCGGCGCCAAAGGCTCGCCGATCTTTACCCGGCCGGCGCTTTGGCGGATATTCCACTACAGCGGCGGAATTCCCCGGCTCATCAATGCTGTTTGCGATAAGGCCCTGCTGGCGGGTTTTGTCGAGCAAACTGACCGCATCACTTTCCGGTTGGTGGGCCGCGCGATACGCGAACTCGAAGGCAGCATCCACCTATGAGCCAAATCGCCGATGCGCTCAAGCGCGCGCGCCAGGCGCAGCACAACCACCCGCCATCGGGCCTGCCGCCATTGCCACCGACGGCACCGCCCCCGGCCACGCCCGCTCCCACCCCTGGGCGGTGGCCCATGGTGATCGTTTCGCTGGTGGCGGTCGCCGGCTGTTTGGTCACGCTGGCCCTGGCTCGGCGGTCCGTAGCCAGGCCCGTCCATGTGCCACCGCCCATGCCGGTGCCGGCAGCGGCGGCGGTACCTCTCGTGGTGCCCCATGTGCCTGCCTCACAAACGAATCAGCCTCCTTTGGTCGCAACGCCCGGAATTCCGCCCCCACCAATGCCACAAGCCGCCGCCGCGGCCTCGCCGTCACCGGATCTGAAGTTGCAAGGCATTGTGTATGGTTCAGGGCGCTCTTGGGCGATATTGGGCGGTAAAACCGTTTATGTCGGAGACCGGATTGGTGAATTTCGGGTGATTGCCATTTCACCGTCAACCATCACACTGGAAAAAGCCGACGGCTCGCAGCAAAAATTGTGGATGGCCCGTTAGCCATTTTGAACCCTCTCGCGTGCGCCTGCTGAAACCATGCTTGGATCCGCCGGCCGCCGCGCCGTCCTGGCGCAGCGGGCCGGTATTGGCCCGCGTCGCTCCGTTCTTCGTATTTCTAGCGCTGACATTTTGCCAGGGACAGTTCGGCCCGGCCTCCATCTATTGGTTTTACCTGGCGAAAACGGTCGTCGGCGCGTGGCTGGTCTGGGAAATGTATCCGTTTGTCTCCGAAATGCGCTGGGCGCTCAGTTGGGAAGCCATCGCCGTGGGCATCGCGGTGTTCGTGATGTGGGTCGGGATTGATCCTCTCTATCCGCAAATGAAGCCCTCCGGGTCGGCGTGGAACCCACAAGGTCACTTCGGCCAGGGCTCGCCGCTCGCGTTGATCCTCGTCGTCACGCGGTTGGTCGGGGTCACGGTGGTGGTTCCGCCGTTGGAGGAGGTATTTTACCGTTCGTTTCTGTACCGTTATCTCGTGAAAGCCGACTTTCAATCGGTGCCCCTCAACCGCTTTGCGCCGGTGCCGTTTTTGGCCACGGCACTCTTCTTTGGATTTGAACACTACCAATGGCTGGCGGGCATTTTGTGTGGCGCGGCCTATCAATGGCTGGTCTGGCGCAAGAACCGGCTGGGCGACGCGATGACGGCGCATGGCATCACGAATTTGCTGCTGGGCCTCTGGGTGCTTTGGAAGCACGCGTGGCAGTTCTGGTGAGGTCCTTGCCTCGTCTTCTCCCTCTCCCCCTTGGGGGAGGGATGGGGTGAGGGGGCCGTCCTCGCTTCCCAGGTTCATGGAGAGCCTCCTTTCGATTTTTCGCATGCATTGGGACCATGAACCTGACGTAAGCTGCCTGCGGCTTGGGACGATGCGCGCCCCCTTCCGTCGTGGCTTCGTCACGCGGTGTTCTTTTCGCGGCTGGGAAGTTACTTCGCCTGAACGTTAATGTTATTGCGTTCGAGCGTGCTGCCTTCCTGTTGAGCCAGGGTGGCGAGGGCTTCGTTGTAATTGGCCAGCGCGCGGATTTCCTGCGAGCGCGCTGCGGTCAGGTTGTTCTGAAGTTGCAGCACGGTAAAGGTGGTGCTTTTGCCGACGGCGTATTTTTTCTGCTCAGCGTCGAGGGCGGCCTCGGCGTAGATGCGCGCCTGCCGTGACGCTTGCACGGCCTGGTAGTCGGATTGCGCCTCCTTCACCGCGTTGTCTATCTCCACCATGACGTTCTGTTCCAGTTGCTTCAATTGCAGCAAATACTGCTGCAGCGTCACCTTGGCCGATTTGTACGTGTTGCGTGCGCCGATGTTGCTGAGCGGAACTGAAAGTTGCGCGCCGTAGCTGTAAAACGGAGCGTTGCCCTGGTTAAACTGGTTGAACGTGGTGTCGAAGGCCCCCCCGGCGCCGTTAAAGCCGTAGGTGCCAATCAAATTCAACTGCGGGAAAATCTGATTGCGGTCAAATTTCA
This sequence comes from Verrucomicrobiota bacterium, assembly GCA_049523455.1. Taxonomy (GTDB): domain Bacteria; phylum Verrucomicrobiota; class Verrucomicrobiia; order Limisphaerales; family UBA11358; genus UBA11358. The sequence goes on from JBEKMW010000139.1 coordinate 7,126, forward strand.
ACTGGATGCCTTGGTTCTCGACGGTCAATTGTGCCTGTAACAAATCGGGCCGCTCCGTCATTCCCCGGCGCCAGCTTTCCTGCAAATCGAACGACTGGGGTGGCGCGATGAGCGGCGCGGTCGGCTGAATGTCGGTGTCGTGCCAGCGCAAATAGTTGGTGTCGGTGAGCAAATTCTTGAGCGTATTTTGGTCCAAAACCAGCGTATATTGCGCCGCAATCAGGTTGGCCTGGCTCTGCGCCACCTGCGCCTCGTCCTGTTGCACGTCCAGGATGGCCAGCGTGCCGATTTGCACGCGCTGGTTGTCTTGGTCGAGCTGGGTCTGGGCCAGGTTCAGGGCTTCCTTTTCAACCCCCACGTTATCTAGCGCAAATACCAATTCGTAATAGGCGGTTTCGACCGCCGTGATGCTGGTGATCATTTGCAGGCGCAGTCCTTGCACCGCCGATTTCAGCAGGTTTTTGTCGAGGCGAATCGTCAAGCGCGTGCTGTCAATCCAGAGGTCCTTCAGCAGCGGCTGTGTCAGAGACATTTCAATCTGGCCCGCGGAACTTCTGTCCAAACTTGGGGTGCCAAGGGCTGTCGTCTCGCCCGCGTTGCCAGTGAAACCATATTGCAGCCCCCAGGGGGTTGTTCCATTGATGCCGGAGTTGAAACTGTCCGCCCGGGATGTGCTTGGGGGATAGGGAATTCCCTGCGAGGTGAAGCCACCGGGTTGAACGTTGAACTGGTGCTGGCCCGAAAAATTGAGTGCTGGATCGTATCCGCCGTAGGCCGCGCGGAGGTTGTAGTGCGCGATTTCGGGATTCAAACGCTGAACCTGAATGTCAAAATTATGCGCCAGCGCTTCCTGAAGGCAATCCTGCAGCGACATGGCGCGCACGTTGAGATTGGTGGCGGCGGCGGTCAAGTTGGTCTGCGCCGGCGCGGCCAAAGCGAGCGAAAGAGCCAGTAAAATGGCGGCGAATTGTTTCATGGTGCTATGCATATGGCGGCATTTGCCGCGCTTTCTTTAGAATCTTCCAAGCCTGTTCAATACCTGCGGCACGGGCGTTTCGCCCGTAAGATTAATCCCGGCGGGCAACCGGCTCAGTCGCCCCGTTCGGATCTTGAAGCGGCCTGATGTCCGCGCTCCGGGTAAACGCAATCTTTGCCGGGCGACAACCCTGCCCGGCAACCCTTCCCTATCTGCTCAGACAGCTTTCCAGGCGGCCCGTCACACCCAGAAGTAACTATTTGGTTAATTCCCGTCAACTGGGATTCGCCGCCGCCGTCGCCGGAACGTCCTGGATCACCGCGTTCTTTTCCAGCAGGTCCAGGGTCTTGTCGTGCAGGATCTGCTCGTAAAGCTCGGCCACGCCGTTGCGTTTCTGCAGGTCCTTGAGGAATTTCTCCAGCGGAATCTGATACATGACCGCCAGCGACTGCGCCCGCTTCAGGATTTCCTCCTGCGACACCTGTAGACCTTCCTTTTCGGCGATCCGCTGTATCAGGAAGGACAGTTTGACGCGTTCTTTGGCGTTGTGCGTGGCCGCGGAGTAGATCTCCTCTTTCTGTTTTTCGATGGTTTCACGGGTGACGCCGCGCTTGGTGTTATGCTGCACGATGTCATAAACCGCGTGGCGCGTTTCCTGGGCCACCACCGTCTCGGGCAACTCGAAATTCACGCGGTCCAGCAAACCGCGGACGATCTGGGTGCGGACCTCCCGGGCCTGCGCATAATTCAGCTCGTTCTCCAAATCCTTGCGCACCCCGGCGCGGAGCTTCTCCAGATTTTCCGCGCCGTAAAGCTTGGCCAGCGAATCGTCCATCGGCGGCAGGACTTTCTCCTTTACCTCAACCATTTCGACCTCAAAAACGCCCTTTTTGCCCGCGAGTTCCTTGGTGGCAAAATCGGCGGGGAAATCCACCGCGATCGTTCGCCGGTCGCCCGCCTTCGTGCCGGTCAATTGTTCGGCGAAGCCCGGCAGGAACGCTTGCGGGCCGATGTCCACCCAAAAGCTCTTCCGCTCGGTCAAGCCGGTCGCCGTCGGCGCCGTGTCGCTGATGGGTTTGCCGTCGCAGGTGCCGGTATAATTGACCACGACGATGTTGCCCGGACGCGCCTCGCGCGCCACCGTCTCAAACTTGATATGTTGCTGCCGAAGCAGATCCAGGGCGCGTTCCACGTCCGCGTCCGTCACCGATTTGATTTCACGCTTCACCGGCAGCCCTTTGTACTCAGGCACGGGAAACTCCGGGGCGGTCTCGATGGTGGCGGCAAATTGCAGCGCCTGGCCCCGGCCAAACTGGATTTCCTCAATGTCCGGCTGGCCCAGCACCTCAAATTTCTTTTCCTTCACGGCGTCGCGGAAGGATTCGCTGATGAGCTTGCGTTTGGTTTCGGCCTTGATGTCGGCCTCGTATTTCTTGGCCACCAGCTCGCGCGGCGCCTTGCCGGGTCGGAAGCCCGGCAGCGATGCCTGCTTCTGGATGTCCTTGGTGACCGCGGCAAACGCCGCGTCCACGGCCTGCGCGTCCACTTCCACCCGCAGCAATTTTCTGCACGGGGCCAGATTTTCAACGGTGACGTTCACAATTATTCTCGCGATTGGCGAGCCGCGTAAGGTAGCTGAATCCAGCCAATTCCGTCAACGGTTTTGACGGCAGAGAGTGGGCTGTTCCCTCTCCTGGGGGAGAGGGTAAGGGTGAGGGCCGGCGTTTATTCTTGTTTCACGCTCGGCCTCCCTCCGAACCACGAACCTTCAACGCTCAACCTTCAACCTCGAACCTTCAACCAAAGGGAATGTTCGGCGTTGGGCGTTGAATGTTGAAGGTTGAATGTTTCCTTTT
>JBEKMW010000140.1:0-9783 GCA_049523455.1 Verrucomicrobiota bacterium
ACTGCGTTCGTGAGTGCTGCGGGTTGGGACAACCCGCGCTCCGCTCTTTGCGTTCTCTGCGTTCTTTGCGGTTAATTGTTTCATTTTTTTGTTTTATTTAAATTCCCCTCACCCCAGCCCTCCCCCCGTTTGGCGGGGAGAGGGGGATGAGGGATTGGTTTAGCTGCCGGTGGGGGCGGTGTAGGCGTAGGTGCCGCCACCATTGCTCACCGTGACCTGGTACGGCAAACACGGCACGTAAGGCACCTCGCCCAGGTCCGCGTTGGCGGCGATGGTGGCCGTCGCTTTGCCGACGACCCAGTAGGTGCCGTTGCCCAGCGTCGTGATGTCCTGGATTCTACCGCCCGCGGCTGCCACAACCAGGTGATCAATGGTGACCGCCTGCGCCGCGACGCCCACGCCCAGGAACAAACCCGGATGCGCGCCGAGGATTTGCACCTCGAACGGATCCGATGAGTTGAAAGGCGCGTCCAGCGTCATGCCCAGCGGACGGTTCGTGCCCGCGGACAAATCGCCGTACTGGTACCCGGAAGCGCCGCGCTGCACCAGCAGGTTGCGCCCCGGCCAGGGGTTGCCCGAGTTGTAGGTGGAGTTGGGATCCAGATACAGGGTTTCCGCCTTCGCGCCGAACAAGCCGAGCGCGTTGGCCAGAGCCACGGAGCCGCGTGGCGCGGTAAGGCGATCCCAAAAGGCGAAGAGCGTGCCGAGCATCAGCGCCACCGTGAGTTTCATTTTTTTCATTTCGTTATTTTTGTTTAACCACAGATGAACGCAGATAAACGCAGATAAGAATTGAACAGGAGGTAACGGAGTTAATAGAGAAGGAAGACTCTGTTTCCTCTGTTTGCTCCTGTAAAAACAGTTTTATCTGCGTCCATTTGCGTCCATCCGCGGTTGGTTGTTTTTGGTTTTTGGTTTTTGGTTTTCAGCTTTTCAGCCTTCAGCCTTTAGCCTTGGTTACGGCTTCCACGAATTCGGCCCCGTCAATGTCCGGGAACTCCAGCTTCGCATTCTTGCGCGCCTCGATGAGGTTCTTGCCGGCGTCCCTGATGATTTCCAGCAGCCGCGGCAACCGCGCCGCTTTCTTATCGGCCAGCGCCTGGTCGTGCGCCTTCTGGCGCGCGATGACCGCAATGGCCTGGTCCCTTGTGAGCCCCGCCGCCATCTTCTTGGCGATCAGCTTTTCCTCCGCCGTGCGCGTGGCGTCGGCCTTTTGGTAGTCGGCAATCCGCGCATTGGCCGCCTCAAGCCGTTTCTGCAGCTCCTCCACGCTGGGGAGCGCAGGCGCCCCGCCTGCCGTGCCCGGCGCCCCGCCGGGCACATTCTTCTTTGCGGCGCCGCCCCCGGCCCCCGCATCCGCGATATTGAGAATTTTCATATTGGATGTTGGATGTTGGATGTTCGGTTTTTGAATTCGCAATTCGTCATTCGTTATTCGTCATTCGGCTATGCCTTTTTGGGCACGAGTTTTCCGGCCAAGCCTTTGTATTTGGGCAGGCTCATGACGCGCTGATGCGCTTGGACGATGTTTTGTCCGGTGTTGGGCAACTCGGCTTTGATCGCTTCGTTGTACTCATTGGCCAGCGCCTGCTGTTCGGGCTCGCCGTTGGCCTGCTTGCCGCTGATGGCATCCGCCGGCAGCCGCACCACATTGGCCGCCTCGAACAGCTTGTCGGACTCGGCTTTGAAGGCGGCTTCGTCCGCGCTATTGGCCAGCGCGGTGACCTTCTCATCGCGCTGCGCCACCGTCAGCTTGCCCTTCTGGATCGCCAGATCCACGGTCAGCTCCGCGCGCAACTTGCGCGACGCCGTCAGGTCGTTCTGGAGCACGGTGACGCGGTCCACGACCTTGCCGCCCAGCAACGCGCCGGCGTCGGTATCGAAGTCCCGCGAATTTTCCAGCACGGTGATCTTCGCGTCCCGCTCCGGTGCGGTGAGTTTCCCGGTGGCCAGGGCGAGATCCACGCACAGCGTGGCGCGGCCATGCCGTTCGGATTTGATTGCGCCGGTGAGGGTTGATTTCTCGTTGGCCAGCGTCGTCACGTTGCCGGCTTGCGCCGTGTGAAGCTGTTTCATGCCTTCGAGAACCTGTATTTCGGTTGGGTTTTCGGTATTCGCCAGAGCGATCCCGTTGGCCAGCAACCATCCTGCGATTAATTTCATGTCAGGTTCTTGGTTTGTGTTGAGCTCGCTTGGATGGAGACTCGTTACCTCGTCTCCTACTATGTCTCTGGCATTGGCGAGCGATTCAACGCCGGAAATGTTTGGGCGCTGGGTGAGCGCCACAGAAAGTAACTTGAACGGCACACCAACGATGGCGTCGCCCTGGCGCCCATTAGGCAAGACCTGCCAAAGGACAGACGGAAACTTCCATCCGGCGGCCACCGCAGCGGCGCCATCGTTGTCTAAAGCGAAATGGGCCTCGATGCCCCGCGCCACCTTGCGGATGGAATCCACCACGCCCAATTTTACCTTGGGCGCGTTGTTGCCCAGCGCCGCCGGATCGTACTCATTGAGATCGCCGTGGCCCTTGAACACCGGCAGGCCAATGAGCGCGCGCTTGATCCGGCCGAACAGCGAATTCTCGCGCGATAAAATCGCATCCGCCGCATCGTTATCGAGTGACTGGATGAATTTTTGCTCCTTCACCTGGCCATCCGCCGGATCGCGGTAAATGCGCGTCTTGGGATGCTGACCAAACGGCGCCACCAATGCCCAGCCCTCGGCATCCATCTCCGCGCCGTCATTTTCGAGCGAGACCACATCAACATTCGATTCGGTTGTCATAAATCAGTTTTTTACCGCAAAGAACGCAAAGAGCGCAAAGTCCGGAATTTCAGATTTAAGATTTGAAATTTCAGAGGGGGAAAGCTCCCGGCAGAAAGCTGGGATTGACCGCGTTCGGGGGTGCTGCGGGTCACAGACCCGCGCTCCGTTCTTTGCGATCTTTGCGTTCTCTGCGGTTAAATGTTTATCTGCGTTCATCTGCGTTCATCTGTGGTTACATTCGGCAGCGCGTAACCGAGGCTGGGGATCACGGGGGCAGAGGTCGGAGATCGGAGATCGGAGGTCGGAGCAATGCCACGCGTAGCGGCCAGGCGCGACATGAGGGCATCCCGGCTCCAGAATGAACCCGCGTCCACCTGTGTATCCGGCATTTGCGGGCTGGCGGTCTGGACGGGGTTCACGCGCGCTCCCGCGCCAATCGGCTGGTCCGGTTTCCCCGCCGACGTGCCCTTATCCGCATTCTTGGCCGGCTTCCAATTCGGTTTCCGGTACCGTGGCGGCTCCTTGGGTTGCTGGTAGCTGGTTGCAGGTTGCCCGTTAGTTGCGGGCTTCGCGTTGCTGGTTGCAGGTTGCAGGTTGGTGCTTTCCCCGTTTTGTCCTTTTTGTCCATTCTGTCCGGGTTTCCCGCTTTCCGCTTTTCCGTCGCCAGGCGGTACCGCTGCCGCCGGGGCGCTCGCCGCCAGTATCGGCTCATTGTCCTCCGGCTCCCTCCATCCCGTCCGCTCGCGGGCCTGCGCCACGGCCACCGGCAACCCCAGATTCACCCAGGTCTGCGTATCCTGCGCATCCGGCTGTTGCTCCTCCTCGCCGTGCAGCAATTTGAACTTGGCCCGCGGCTCGGCGTTGAACAGATACCGGATGATCGGACGGTCAATACGCCGGTTGGCATAGCCATTGAACCAGGGCACATCATGCGACAGCAAAATCCCGCTCTCCTCCTGTTGCATGTTCGCGCCGATGGGTTTGCTCCCCATCCCTCCGCCCAATCCGGCGCCGCGCTGCCCGGCCATTCCGCCGCCGCGCGACGACGTCGCCAAATCCACCCCGCGCAGGCATTTCGAATAAAGCCTATCCACGCGCTCGATAAGCGGCTCGAACGGCGTGTGCGTCTTCTGCGCCTGTTCGAGAAATTTGAAGGTCGTGCTTTTATTCGCCAGCACGGTGGCGTCATTGGCCAGCGTCGCCAGCGCCTCCAAAGCCTGGTCCCATTCCGGCGTGTTTTCCTGCGCACTCGTTTCCCCAATCAAAAACCCGCTCCCGTAACGCTCGCAGAAGAGCAACCAGTCGCGCATGGGAAACCACTTGATGCAGTAGGCCCGGCTTAAAGGGCGCATCCAGCCACGGCCAACCGCCGTGAACCATTCACCCTCCACGCATGGCTGTCCGTACAGATCGAAAATGTGCTGGAGATAGCCGAGGTACCCGCGCCGGCATTCCATGAACCAGATCGGCGTATGCCGAAACTCCGCCGTCACCTGCCTGGCGCCGGCGTTGCTGATTTGCATCAGCATCTCATGGACGTTGTAACGGTACAGATGCGCATTCCAGCACGTCTGATAGATCAACTGGCTCACGCCGCCCACGTCGTCCTGCTCGAGCGCCTCGGTGGCCGTGAGATGATTGTAAAAATACCGGAGCGCCTCGGCGTGAGTATCGCCCTCGACGCTGCCGTCGCTCTGGATGTCCCACTCGAGGCTGGCCAAATCGCTGGCGCGCTTGTCCGCGTTCACCGCCAGCTCCCCGTCAATCTCCACCATGATCTCCCAGATCTTGCCCGCGTCGCGCAGCTCGCCGATGCGGAAGGCGTTGCAATAGCGCTGGACCATATCCATATCCAGCTCGGGCATCGGCGAATACTTGAGCCGGATGGCCCACTCGATGCGCGCCTGGTTGAAATGGCTCAAGTTGGTTAGATTCATATCAGAGGTCGGAGATCAGAGGTCGGAGGTCGGGGGGAGCACAGGCGCCCCGCCTGTTCTGGCCGGCGCCCCGCCGGACAGATCCCCTTGTTTTTCTGCATTCTGCCTTCTTCCTTCTGCCTTCCCTCGAAAACAGGCACGAGCCAAGCCGGCGCGCAACCGCCTGCGTGAGCTGGGTGCCCGTCTGCCGGAACTGGTTTTGTTCACTATTCGCGTTCATCTGCCGCGAGTAAATCACGCGCCAGCCAGTCGGAATAGGCGACCGTCGCGCATTCGGGCGGATTTGTGAAAAAGATGCAAAATGGGGGATAGCAGATGGAAGATGGCCAAGACGGTGCCGTCAGCTTGGCATCAAAGGCCTGACGTGCAACGTTTTGGAGTGCGCCGGCAAAGCGAAGCGGCGACGGCGCTTTCGGAACCGCCCAAAACCTCGCCTTACAGCGACCGCCGACCATGAAGACGAGGAAAACAGGGAAGGTCAAAAACCGTGCCAACAGAGGAAGTGGAGAGAACCGCGAAATACGCCAACCACGCGAAAAAAAGCGTTTTCTTTCGGGTATTTCGCGTATTTCGCGGTTTAAATAATTTTTTAGGCGAGGATTTCGGAGCCGGGAATAGGCTTGACGGCACTGGCAGAACCGGGAAGATGGTTCGGGTAATTTGTCAGCGATTATTGCAGCCGACCCGGCGTTTCCGGCGACGGTCGCTGAGCTTGGACCTTAGTTGCCAACCCCTTTGAACGCTGACGACAAAATAGGTACCGGGACGCTTCTGGCTATTGCAGTAGCATCTTTTGTATTGGGATTCTGGATTCGTCGTAAGGAACAAGCTGCCCGCACATGGTCAAAAGCATCAGGAAGGATTGTGAGCTGCGAGCTCCTGCGGCAGCCCGGACCTCGCGGAGGCGAGGTTGTCACACCGGTCATCGAGTATGAGTTCAATCATGAGGGTCGGTCATTCAAATCTTCACATTGGCGATTTGGAAATTTCTCCGTAGGCAACAGTGTGAGCGCACAGGCCGTTGTATCACGCTATCCAGTTGGCTCGTCTGTCACTGTCTTCGTCAATCCACAACAACCGATGAAGTCGGTTTTAGAACATCAGCCTTCATGGCTGTCCTGGGTTCCTTTCGGATTTGGTATTTTCTTTCTAGCGGTATTTCTCCTGGCATTTGTTATGATCACAATGAAACTTCAAAGATGAGCAACGCAGAAGCTATGGCGGGACAAGTGAGATTTGGATTGAGCAATGAAGATTGGATGTCATAATTGCATTCGGAGCCTGGGCGCTCCACCCTCCGTAGCAGTGCTACTGCGGGGGACGGGCGGTGGCCGCGGCTCGGGTTGGGAACGTTGACTCGCACCATGAAACGATTCATTCCATACGAGATACTCGCGGCGACCTTGATGATGCTTGGCGCAGTTCTTTTGGTTTGGGTTTATTATCCGAACATCAATCCGACTCAGTATAGGATTGACAGCCATCAAGAGAGCGCACCGATGAGTCGCTACATTTTTGGCACGCCGGTTTCACTCCTAATTTTGTTGGGAGCGTGGCATTTCAATCGCAAAGCACGGAAACTGAAGACGGACGAGAAAGATGGAGAGCATGAGCAGAAGCGGACAGCCTAATCGCTGCAGGCAACGCCGGATGGCGGCTTCCGCCTTCGCTACGCTTTGGCGCGACAAGCCAGTTCCGGTTCGCGGTTCACGTCATTTGGTCCCCCGTGCCTGAGCTTTGGGCGTTGACGACACCACGCTTATGAAAACATCACTCATATCTTGGTTGGCATTGATTCGACTCCTCACCCCAACCCTCTCCTCGTTTGGCGGGGAGAGGGGGAATTATTTGATGGGGCGATTTCCCGGCGTAGCCCCGAAGGCCTCCGGGACAACGCCGGGCTGATTGCTTAAATCCCGTTGGGATTTCACATTCGCGCATCCGCGCTTGATTGCGAGTGGATTAAAGAGCATGGTGAAGGGCGATGACGTTACGCGTGTTGGAAAAAGAAGTCTTGGAACTGCCGCCACGCTCGCGGGTGCGATTGGCCGAAAGAATCATCGAGAGCATTGACGATTACGCCACGCCGGAGTTGGAAGCAGCCTGGGACGATGAAATCGAACGACGTGTGAAGGATATCCAATCCGGCGCGGAAAAAGGGATTCCAGCCGAGGATGTCATGCAAGAGGCCCGCCGCGCATTAAATGAAACCGGTCGCCTACCATCGGCTCGCCGCAAGTGAGCTGACCAAGTCGGCGAAATTCTACGCGCGTCGGAATCCATCACTTGGAGAGGCTTTTCTCTCCATTGTGGAAAGTACCTTGCCGGGAATTCAACGCAATCCCGAGCTCGGCAAAAGTGGGAGCATGGGGGACGCGTAGTTGGAAAACAAAACGGTTCCCTTTCCGAATTGTTTATCTGGAACAGCCAGACCGATTCTGGATCGTGGCCGTCGCGCACTTGAGCCGCAGACCCGATTATTGGACTCGGCGATTGCAGTGATTTTTCCATGCTCCTTTTCTATCGCGTCGGGGAAAGCGGCGTCATGCCGCCGCACTGCACAGCTAGCGAGGGCGGAGGGATGGGCTGGAACAGATCTCCATGAACCGGGGAACATCCACGAGACGACGGCGCGCACTCCCCCCGACATCGGATGTCGGGGCGGGCATCGAACATCGAACGCCGAACATCGAATGAAGGCAGAAGACAGAAAACGACTCCTCACCCCAACCCTCTCCTCGTTTGGCGAGGAGAGGGGGAATTATTTGGTGGGGCGATTTCCCGGCGTAGCCCCGAAGGCCTTCGGGACAACGCCGGGCTGATTGCTTAAATCCCGTTGGGATTTCTGCAAAGATTTCGCGCCTACGGCGCTGAAGATTGCAGATGGCGCAACGGCCCGGCCGGTGCCGCTCGGAAGCTAGGATAACAAGTCCCAGAAGGTTGCGGCGCGACGCCGCAACCGGCACGCCAGAGGCGCCGCGCTCCCCTCTCACGCAAACAGCACCTTCCGCGTCAGGCGGCCCAGGCCCATGCGGCCGATGGTGGGATGGGGGCGGTTTTTGAGCGCGGCGTAATGAAACGGCACGGGGCCACAATTCCAGGCGCGGTTGGCCAGGGCCTTGGCGGTGCAACGGTCGGCATGGCCGTCGTCGCTGTGCGGCGCGCGGTAGGTCACGTTGCCGTTGAGCGTGGTCACCCGCTGCACCGAGTGCAGGTCTTCGCGCACGGCGCGGCTCACCGGCACGCGCGTTTTTTGCCGCTCGAATACCATCCGTAGCTTGGAATAAATTTCCACCTTGAGCGTATTGGTGAACGTGCACAGCTCGATCTTGCCGAATTGATGGCGCTCCGGATTGTATTGCCCGAATTCCTTGACCAGGTAATCGCCCATGCCCACGCCCGGCCCGGTGTAATCCAGGCACACGCGGCGGGCGGCCCGGATGCGCGGGCGCAGCAGCTCAATCTGGTCGGGCGTGCTCATGTCGCGCATTTCCAATACTTCGCGGGTCTGCGCCACGTCGCCCACGAGCTCATCGGTCCACGCCACGCTCAAATCGCGCCTGCGCGCGAAGTCAATGCCCATGAAGAGCGGCCGGCCCTGGCCGGCTGCCCAAAACTCCGGCGCGACGGTCACCGTGGCGTCCGCGCTCTCGCACGAGGCAATCAGTTCATAGGGCAGCAGCACCGCCGCGGCGTCCATGAACTGACATTCGTACTCCTGCGCCCAGCCTTCCGGGTCGTCAAGGCCGGCCTTGAGCTCCTCGACGTCCAGCGGCAGGCCGGCCTTGACCGCCTCGTAGATGTCCACGTGATGCTTGCTCCAGGTGTTTGGCTTTTGCCACAGGTCGGCGAACTTGTTGCCCAAGCCGTTGGGCGTGCTGACCACGCGGATTTTGAACTGGCCCTTGAGGGGGTTGGAGATGGCCGGGTAAATTGCGCGCCAGATGGCATCCGGCTGCTCGTGAAAGGCGAATTCATCCAGGATGAGGTTGGCTGAGTAACCGCGCGCGGTGGCCGGGTTGGCGGGAATGGCAATGATGCGCGAGCCATTGGGGAACTGGAACTCGGCTTTGTTGAGCAGATCTTCGCTGCTCGAGCGATGTTCCACGTAGATGCCTTTCATCAGGTTGAACGCCCCCACGTGCTCGCGCGCCTTGAGCATCCATTCCAGGCTCTGCCGTTCGCCGGCGGAGAGGCAGACCCACGTGGTGGGGCGAGCGTCCCCGCGAGCCGTTCGCCTTTCCTTACAATCGCGCACCGCCTCCATGGCGCTGATCCACGATTTGCCCGTCTGCCGCGCCATCAGCCCGATTTTGAACCGCGAGCCGTCATTTATCCATTGCCGCTGATACGGCAGGAGCTCGTCGAATGGCGAAATGATTTTCTTTTTGCGCGGCATAGGTAAATCGTGAATCGTGAATCGTCAGGCCCGTCCGTAAATTATCCTGAGGCGCCGTTGGATTTCCTTCGGCGACAAATCGCGGTCGGTCAAAACCTTCTCGGTGGCCTCCGCCTGCGCCGCTTTTTTCTCCAGCAGTTTCACCCGCCGTTCCTGCAAGGCCAGGTTCTGCCCTCCCAGCCTGGCTTTGGTCTGCGTTGAGAGGGCGGCGAGCATCGTCCTGGTGAATTTGTTCGCGAGCGACAGCAAGTCTGGATCCGCCTGTCCGTGCTTCGTGAGTTGGAAGGTGAGCACGCGATGGAGCTTGATGAGCGTCTCGAACTTTGGCGCGGGATTTTTGGCAAAGGCCTTCTCCACCTCGTGGCATTGGTCCGCACACGACTTAATGCCCAAGAGAAGTTCAGATTGCAACTTCCGCTGCCGCCTGACCTTCAAAAAGCGTGAGAGCGCGTTGGCTGAGACGCGCAGCCGATTGTGGCGCAGCCATTTCACCGTTTGGTCGAGGGAATGGTTGAGCGCATATCTCTCGATCGCCGCCTGCCGGTACTCCGGGAGCGTCTTCAACTTGGCGTCTGAGCGGGTTTTTCTCATATTTTTTTATTCGTTAGGCGTTGGGCGCTGGGCGCTTTGGGCGTTGGGCGTGGTCCCCGACATCGGATGTCGGCCGATCTTTGATTT
>JBEKMW010000141.1:0-9750 GCA_049523455.1 Verrucomicrobiota bacterium
GGCTCAACTTGGTGGAGCGTTGGTTTGGAGAGATTACCCGCAAGCGCATCCGCCGTGGCAGTTTTAGAAGTGTGGGCGAACTGATTGCCGCCATTCAGGACTTCATCCGGCACAACAACGAAGACCCCAAGCCCTTTGTCTGGACCAAACGGGTCGACCAAATCCTAGAAAAGGTCGGCCATTGTAAAGCTGAGACTGTTACACCACACTAGAAGACTTCCAGTGTCTTCTGGGCGCGGATGTCGCGCTCGGATACGCCGACCCCGATGGTGAACCGGTTCCCCGCGTCCACCTTCCAATCTCTCGTGGTCGAACTCCAGTAGGCGAATGCGTCGCGTGGCAGGGTGATCTCCACGTGCTTGGTCTCCCCAGGGTCAAGCATCACCCGGCTGAATCCCTTGAGTTCCCGCAGCGGCCGCGGCTCCGGACACTTCCGCTCTCCCACATAAATCTGGACCACTTCCGTTCCAGGGCGGCTCCCGGTGTTCTTCACCTCCATAGAAACCTGCACACCGGTTCCCGCCTGCGCGACTTTCAGGCTGCCAACCTTGAAGGTGGTATAACTCAGCCCAAACCCAAACGGAAACATCGGGTTTTTATGCGCCTTGTCATAGCCACGGTAGCCGTAAAAAAGGCCCTCGGTATAGGGTTCAACCGGATAGTCAATGCCGCTGACCCTTTTTCCAGGGTAATAGGCGAACGCCGGGTTGTCCTCAAACCGTTTGTCGAATGTGGAGATGAGATGGCCGCTGGGGTTGACATCTCCGAAGAGCACTTCGCCGATGGCGATGCCGCCTTCCTGTCCGAGATACCATGCCTGCAAGATGGCCGGCACGCGCCCGGCCCATGCGCTCATGCCCACGCCGGCGCCGCTGTTGTTGATCACGATGACCCGCGGATTGAGCGCCGTTACCGACCTGATCAGTTGTTGCTGAACTTCAGGAAGCTCGAACGGACGGTCCCGGCCTTCGCTTTCCACGCCGCGGTTCAACCCAACGCACGCGATGACGGCGTCGGCACTTTTGAGGAAGGCGAGATCGGTCAGGGCCACGCGCAGGACGCGTGCGTTGCCGGAGCCCCCACGCGGGCCGCCACCACGGCGTCCACGTCCGACCGGCGGATTAGCCTGCAAACTCGCCGTGATGAGAATGGGCACGGGATTATTCGCCTTGAGGTGCAGGATGGCCCCGGCGGCATTGGTCTGGCCGGCGATGCTGACCACCGCATTGGGGGTGGCGGCGAGTTGCCAGTCTCCGTCATGCGGCGCCGTCAGAATTCCGCTCCAGGTAAACGTGGCGTCCAGGTTGGCGGGCACACCAAAGGGCAGCTGGCCCTGTTGCCAGGTGACATTGATGTTTTGCTGGACCGAGGGAGCGATTTGAACCGGTGCATTCCCATCCGCGACCTCCACTGACAGAGTCAAGCCCGGCTCGCCGGAGGGCGAGGTGCGCGCGCCAGCCAGCGGGGCCAGTGCCTGTTCCTCCGTAGGTTCGGGCATAGAAAGGTGGATGACTTTGACGTTGCCGCCGGCCGCTTTCGTGATGCCATCCAGATACCGCGCTTCCGGAATACGGTCAGGGAAGGGGTTGACCTCGCCGCTACCGCCGCCGCCGATGTTGGCAGGCACGACACCGTCCGGTGACCAAGCATTCGGGCCGACCACGACAATCGTCTTCACCTTCGCGCGGTCAAGCGGGAGGACGCCGTGGTCATTTTTCAAAAGGACAATCGCCTCCTCCGCGATGGCCAGTGCGGTCTTGGCCGAGGCCGGTGAATCCATGGGCAGGTCGGGGTTCACGGGCTTCCAGCCCGCGTCCAGCCAGCCTGCCGCAAAGCAGGAGCGGAGGATGCGATGCACGGCATTGTCCACGTTCGTCGTCGAAACCGTGCCGTTGGTAATGGCCGCTTGGATGCTTGCCAGCTTGAGGTTTTGGCCGGCAGGCATCTCCAGGTCCAGCCCACGGGCCACGTCGGTGGTGGCGTGCGAGGCGCCCCAATCGGACATCACCAAGCCCTGGAATCCCCACTCCCCTTTCAGTACCTGGTTGAGGAGCCAATCGTTGGCGCTGGCATGGAGGCCGTTGAGGCGGTTATAGGAGCACATCACCGCCACCACCCCGCCCTCGGTCACGGCCTTCTGGAAAGCCGGCAGATAAATCTCGTGCAGGGTCCGTTCATCCACCTCGGCGTCCACCGTGCCGCGGTTCAGCTCCTGGTTGTTGCACGCGAAATGCTTGATCGTCGGAATGGATCCTTGCGCGCTGCAGGCCTTGACCCAGTTGGCCGCCATGATCGAAGCCAGGCAGGGGTCTTCGCCAAAATACTCGAAATTCCGGCCGTTGACCGGTACCCGGCAGATGTTGACGCCCGGTCCGAGCTGAAAACAAGTGCCGCGTGCGCGGTCTTCCAAGCCGATGGCCGTGCCATAGGCGGTGGCCATGCCCGGATCCCAGGTTGCCGCCAGCGCCGCGCCTGCGGGGAACGCGCACGCCTGCGGGGTCACGCCTTGCGGCACGTTCCGCACGCCGTTGGGGCCGTCGGACATCCAAAAGCTCGGGATGCCCAGTCGTGGAATGGCGCGGCTGCTGTAGCCGCCCGGCCCCCCGGAGAGCAGGGAGACCTTCTCGGCGAAGGTCAGTTCGGCGGCAAGTTGATCCGCTCGTTCGTCCGGCGTCCCTTTGGTGTCCTGCGCCAAGACTGCTTGCGCCCCAACGTCCGCGACGGTCTGGGCGCGGATGCGCGTGGTTCCCGGGCAAATGAACAGTAAAGAACAGAATATGAAACAAAGATTTGTTTTCATGTGGTTCCGCGAGTCTAGTCCGGCGCCCTGCGCCGCGCAAGCTCAGGTTGCAGCCTCGATTCCTCCAAATCATTCGATTTTTTGTTGCCAGATTGAGTCGCCAACAATACAATACTTACGGCAATGGAGTTTGCCTTCCCGCAAGGGAAAACTGCCAGCCGATTTCAGGGCTAATAACTCCTACCGAACCAAAACGTGTCGGTAGGTTTTTTATGCTCAACTACAGGCCAATCGGTGTAGGCGCCCCCAGAGGAGTCGCGCGTCATTGACGATCATGCCGATGAAAAAAATGCCACCGGCGTGGAGCACCCCAAAAGACGATTATGTCCAGCCACATTCTCTTCAACCTGATTCAAGTTCTGGTCGTCATGGCCTTCGCGCCGCTGGCGTCCGGCGTCACGTCGCGGCTCAAGGAAATGATTCAATCCAAACAGGGACCGAGCATTTTCCAGCCGTATCGCGATTTGTGGAAGCTGTTTCACAAGGACGAAATCGTCTCGGAAGACAGTTCGTGGATTTTCCGCTTCACGCCTTACATCGTTTTCGTCACGCCCATTTTCGTCACCTTGCTCATTCCCGTGCTGACGAATTATCCGCTCTTTTTTGCCTTCATGGGCGACATGATCGGCGCGGGCTTTATTTTATCGCTGGGTGGCTTTTTTGCCACCTTGGCGGCGATTGACACGGCCAATCCTTACGGCCCGGTGGGCGCGAGCCGCACGCGCATGGTGGGTTTCCTGGCCGAGCCGGTGTTTATGATCGTTTTTTTCACCGTCTCGTTTGTCGCCGGTTCCACCATTCCCTACATCGTCCAGGAAAAGTGGGTGACGCCGCTCGCCAATTTCTTCATGCCGTCGCACGTGCTGCTGGTGCTGGCGTTCCTCATGTTGATCCTCGCCGAGGGCGGGCGCATTCCGGTGGACAATCCCACCGGCCATTTTGAACTGGCGATGATTGATGAATCCAAGTCACTCGAATACTCCGGGCGTGGCTTTGCGCTGATGAAATGGGGCGGTCAGATGAAATTCTTCGTGCTCATGTGCGTTTTTCTCAACGTGCTTGTCACGCCGTGGGGGTTGGCGGGCGACCAGGCACTTGGCGCGGTGCTGCTCGCCATCCCGCTCGTGCTGCTCAAAGTCTTCTGCTTCCTGCTCGTGCTGGTCGTCATCGAGTCCTCGCTTTCCAAACTCCGGCTTTTCCGCATTGCCGAATTTTTAGGCGCCGCGTTCATCACCTGCGTCGCGGCGATGATTACCCAGGTCTTTCTGCCTTGATCAAAAATGAGCGATTCCACCAATCAATTGCTGAATAACCTGAACGCGCTCGTTACCGGACTGTTTCTGCTGACGAGCTTCGGCATCGTGGCCATGCGGCAAGCGCGCGGCGTTTTACATTTGTTCATCGCGCAATCCCTGTTGCTTGCCGCGTCCGCCGCGTTGCTGGGCCTGCGTTACACCTCGGACCATCTTTACGGCGTCGCGCTCGTGAACGTCATCAGCAAGGCGATTATTGTGCCGTGGCTGTTGCGTAAAACCGCGCCGTCTGAAGTTTATACGCGCCGGGAAGTGGATCAAGTGCTGAACATCCCAACCGCACTGCTCATCGCGCTGGCTTTCGCGATTCTGGCTTACTTCTTGGGGCTGCCGCTGTTGAACTCGGTCGCGCCCGAATTTCGCAGTCTCAACGTGCCGATTGGCATTGCTGGTCTGCTGCTCGGGGCCTTCACCTTGACCGTGCGCCGTGAGGCGGTGCCGCTGCTCATCGGCCTGCTGGCAATGGAAAACGGCGCGTTCCTGTGCGACATCGCCATCGCCCGCAACCTTCCCTTGCTCGTCGAACTGGCCATCGCCACGGACGGGCTGATCATCGTTTTCATCATGGGCGTGCTCACGCGCGCCGTCCAAAAACAAATCGGCGCCACCGCCGTTGGCGAACTGGACAGCTTGAAGGAAGCCACGGTTGAGCCGGCGGAAAAGGAGGGGACGAAATGAGCGTCCTCATCGTTTTGCTGCTGCCGCTGATTGCGACCGCGCTCGTTTGTCTGCCCTTCAAAAGATCGTGGGCGGCGGGCGTGACCGTTGTGTCATCGCTGGCGGCTTTGGTTCTATCCGCGCGGGTCGCGTGGCTCGTTTCAGAAGGCAATTCCGTCACGGTGGATTTGAGCGCCGGCTGGCTCAAATGGATTGCCGTGGACGGTTTGAGCGCGCTTATTCTTCTGCTGATTGCGTTTGTCGCAACCACAGCAGCGATTTTCTCCGTCGGTTACATGGCGCACGGCAATCTGAAACCGGCCAAACTCCGGCTCTACTACATCAATTACAATCTGTTCGTCTTTTCGATGCTGGCCATTCCGGTGCTGGCCGAGCCGACGCTGGTGTGGATTGCGGTCGAATTAACCACCCTCTGCTCCGCCTTGCTGGTCTCGTTTGAAAACACGCGCGAGGCATTGGAGGCTGCGTGGAAGTATGTCGTGCTCTCGCTCATGGGCGCGGGCATGGCGCTGTTTGGATTCCTTGTTTTGTTCGCCGCGATGCAGGCGTCACTCAGCACTGGTGCTTACACTTGGGTTGGGTCAGGCAGCGCTGGTGCTTACACTTGGGATGGTTTGGTTGCCACCGCGCCCACCATGCCGCCGGTTCTGTTGCAAACGGCGTTCCTGCTGATTTTGATTGGCCTCGGCACCAAAGTCGGCCTCGTTCCGATGCACACCTGGTTGCCGGACGCGCACAGCCAGGCGCCGTCGCCTGTGTGCGCTCTGCTTTCGGGCATCGAAACCACATCCATCCTTTACGTCATTTTGCGGTTGTTTCCCGTGATGCAAGCCGCGCCCAATTCCCACGCCGAAACCTGGGCACTGGTGCTCGGTTTGATTTCAGTTGGCACCGCCGCGTTTTTGCTCCTGCAGGTGAAAGACTACAAGCGCATGTTCGCCTTCTCCACCGTCGAGCACATGGGCATTATTTTAACGGCCGTCGGCCTCGGCGCCTCCGCCGCCGGTTACGGCGCGATGCAACAAATCGTCAGTCATTGCGTGACCAAATCCTTCTGCTTCTTCGCCGCCGGCACGGTGCTGCTCACGGTGGGAACGCGCCGAATCGCTTCGGTGCGCGGATTGATTCGTCAGTCTCCCATTGCCGGCGCCGCGCTCGTTTTTGGCGGGCTGGCCATCGCTGGCGCGCCACCGATGGCGGTTTTCTTGAGCGAATTTTCCATTCTCAAAGCCGGGCTGACGCAAAAAGAATATGTTGCGACGGGTCTGCTGGCCATTTTCATCGTCATCGCCTTTTTCGGAATCATGCTGCATGTCAACCGCATGGTCTTTGGCGCGCCTGAAAATGAAGCCAGCCCGACGAATTCCGAAACTGGTTCAACGCTTCAACGCTTTACCGCATCAACGTTGCCTGTCAGTTGCCGGCTGGCGCTGATTTTGGCCGCCGTGCCGGTGCTCGTGCTTGGCTTCTACCTCCCCCAACCGCTGCACGATTTGCTCACACAAGCGGCAGGCGCTTTGACTAAATAATCAACTAATCGCCATGAACAGCACCGAACTGAAACGAGAAATTGACCAACGCTGGCCCGGCCAGGCGCAATGCCGGTCCCATGCTGGTTTGACGTGCGAAGTGACCTGCGCTCGCGCCGCGCTGCCGGAATTGTGTGGACGCCTTTTTCTCGAATGGGATTTCAGCTTCGCCGGATTGATTGTCGAGGAAGGCGCGAGCAAATGGCAGTTGCGTTACGCCTTTTACGGCGAGGGCGACGGCGGCTGGGTTCATGTGCTGGTTACCGCGCCGCTGACCGAAAAAACGTTTCCCAGCATCGTCAAGTTCGTTCATGCCGCGGACTGGCATGAACGCGAGGCTGAGGATTTGTTCGGCCTGATTTTTGAAGGCCATCCGCGCCTCGGAGATTTCATCCTGCACGACGACGCGTGGCAGGAGGGTGTCGAGCCGATGCGTCACCACTTTGACTCACAGGTGGCCATGCGCCATCGCAAGCCGGACGAAGACTGGCGGCCACATCGCATCGTCCAAGAGCCGGGCGCATTCGTGATGCCGGTCGGCCCGAAATACTCCGGCGTCACCGAGTCGGTTCATTTTCTGCTCGAAACCGTTGGCGAAGATGTCATCCGCTCCACGCCGCGCCTGTTTTACAAGTGGCGCGCGATCGAGAAACTCGCCGAAGGCAAAACGCCGGACGAAGTTTTGCTGTTGGCCGAACGGTTTGCGGCCACGACCGCCTTTGCGCACGGACTGGCTTTTTGCCAGGCGGTCGAAACGATTTGCGGCGCGAACCTGCTGCCGCGTGCAAAAACCTTGCGTGTGTTTCTGGCCGAACTGGAACGCCTGCGCCAGCACGCCGGAGCCATTCAGGAAATCTGCGAATCCACCGCGCTCGCCGTCGCCAACAGTCAGGCCGGAATTCTGGAGGAGGATCTGCTGCGGATTTCCGGCGAACTCACCGGCCATCGTTATTTGTTCGGCCTGCTCGCGCTCGGCGGATTACAATGCGATTTGCCGGACCTTGCCTGTGCCAACGCACTTGAAAAATCGCAAAAGGTTCTGGCCCAACTCAACGAACTTGAAAAGCGTCTGCGCGTCTCCAGTAGTTTTCTGGACCGCCTGGAACAAGTCGGCATCGTGCCGGAGCGGACGGCGATGGTTTATGGCCTGCTCGGACCCATTGCCCGCGCCTCGGGCATCGTCCGCGATTTGCGCCGCGCGCAGCCG
This sequence comes from Verrucomicrobiota bacterium, assembly GCA_049523455.1. Taxonomy (GTDB): domain Bacteria; phylum Verrucomicrobiota; class Verrucomicrobiia; order Limisphaerales; family UBA11358; genus UBA11358. The sequence goes on from JBEKMW010000141.1 coordinate 7,528, forward strand.
TATTTGGGCTACGAAAATTTCCAATTCGACGTGCCTGCCGAGCAGGAAGGCGATGGCTACGCGCGGTTGAGGATTTTGTTCGCCGAAACCCGGCAATCGGTTCGCATCATGGAACAGGCCGTTGCCGCGCTCCGAAACGACCGTGTTCGTGAACCGATTCAATTTCGGGCGGCCACTGCTTTGGGCTGGGTCGAAGCCCCGCGCGGCGGTGCCTTTCATTGGGTGCGGCTGGACGATAAAGGGAGAGTCTCACGCTATCGCATCATCCCACCCTCGTTTGCCAACTGGCACGGCTTCCACCTGTCCGTGGAGAAATTCGCATTCCAGGATTTTCCCATCATGCTCTCCACATTCGATTTGTCCGTGTCGGAGAACGACCGATGAAAACAGAATTGGAGAACAAGAATTGAAACCGCAGATGACGCAGATATGAAAGCATACCGGACGCAAACAACGGAACGGTTGAAAACGGTTTGTCGGTTGCGTAGCGTGGGGATTGGCCTCGTGTCCCTCCATCTGCGTCCATCTGCGCAATCTGCGGTTACTCGAGTCTGAAATCTTAAATCGTAAATCTTAAATCGCAAATCGTATGAGCCAATGGGTCATCAACGGAATTCGCGCGGGAATCAAGACGACCGCGTATCCGGCCAAGCCGGAAACGGCCGCCGGCGTGACGCCCGGCCTGCCGGTCGGCGGCGATTATCCCGCAAGCCAGGTTGCTTCATTGTGTGAAAGTTGTCCGACTTGTGTATTCAGCCAAGCCAACGGCAAGGTGATCGCAGACATTCGCCGTTGCATCCATTGCTACCGCTGTGTTCGCGACATTGAACATCCGGTTAATTGGGAGAAGACCTATGAGTGGGGGACCGTCCGCGACGGCCAGCTTCAATTCGGCCAGCCCTTCCAGCGTTCCATTCACATCTGCGTCCTGGATGCGGGCGATTGCGGCGCGTGTCTCAACGAGGTCAAGCAGCTCAACAATCCCTATTACAACATGCACCGGTTGGGATTTTTCATCACCCCCTCACCGCGCCACGCCGACGTGCTGCTGGTCGTCGGCCCGGTGACGGATCACATGAAGTTCGCGTTGAAAAAGGTTTATGACGCCATGCCCACGCCCAAGCGGGTGATGGCCGTCGGTGCGTGCGCGCTGTCCGGCGGCGTTTTCGCGGAAAGTTTTGTCTGCGCCAGGGGAGTGGCGGACGTGTTGCCGGTGGATGTGGAAGTGCCCGGGAACCCTGCACCGCCATTGGCAATTCTACACGGCCTGCTGGTCGCGGTCGGACGCAAAACGCCGGCGTCATGGACCATTCAATCCAATCCGGTCAAAGCCTAGATGAATACGCCAACGCTCATTTCGATTTTCTTCGCGCTGTGCGGCGTGGGCATTCTGCTGTCGCTGGTTTCGCCTCCGTCGCGTCAGGGCAGCGTGCTTGCCTGGCTCGGATGTCTTGCCTCCCTTGCTTTGCTTTTGGCAGGCGCAAGCGCGCTGTTTGCCGGGAACACTTTCACCCAGCCGCTGTGGACGTTGCCGGGACTGGCGGCCACGCTCACGCTGAAAATGGATTCACTTTCCGCGGTGTTCATTTTCCTCACGGGGTTGGTGCTCTTTCCAGCGTCAATTTTTGCCGGGAGCGCGCCCGCCTCGGGCGCAGCCGACGACGCCCTCGTCGTCGGCACGAGCGCGGACCAGCAAACATTTTCCCATGAATCTCCCGCCCGAACTGTTCCGCGCGAGGGCGCGCCGAGCGGCAGTCCCGAATGCTTTCGCGGCTGCGCTCCCCAAAGCCGCGCCTTCACCGTGTTCATGTTCGGACTTTATGCGTCCATCGCCCTGATTTTCGTGGCGGGAGATGTCGTCCTGTTCCTGTTGGCATGGGAAGTCATGTCCATCCTTTGCTGGCTGCTTATCGTGTGCGCGCGGGAAAAGGAAAATGACCATGCGGGTTCGGGCTATCTTCTGCTGGCGATGGGCGAAGCCGGAACTCTCGCGGCAGCTCTCGGTTTTCTTCTGCTCGCGGTTGGCGCTGGATCATTGGATTTCGGCGCAATCAAGTCGGCGGCGTCAGGTTTGAGCGTCGGCGTGCAATGGGCCGTTTTCCTCCTTTCCTTTTTCGGCTTTGGCGTGAAAGCCGGACTCGTGCCGGTAAATTTTTGGTTGCCCCGCGCCTATGTCGCCGCCCCTCGCGCGTTCGTTCCAGTGCTGGCGGGCGCCACGTTAAA
>JBEKMW010000142.1:0-9577 GCA_049523455.1 Verrucomicrobiota bacterium
CAGAACGAGCCCCGAGCGCAGTACTACGAGCCCCAGGTCTTCCCGAAAATCAAAGGCTCCCGCGAGGAGGCCCGCGAGGAACTCAAAAAATCCCTTTCAAAAAACTAGTGGCATTGGGTTTCTAACCTGCTGGCCGCTCGCAACCCGGAAGCCCAACAAAGTCTCAAGTCCTGCCGATTGGAAATCGGCGATACAGCAGGCTGGAAGCCCGCGCTACGAGTCAAGAGCGCAAAACGCACTGTGCCAACTTCGGTTTTCGGATTAAGTTACCAGACCTATGTAGCAAATTGATCCTTCAAAATTGAGATTGCGCCGCGACGAGGATGGACTAGAATAACCGCGCATGAACACCAACCAGTTACTAAGTTTGTCAGTCGCCAGGCTTAAACGCATGGCGACCTTAAAAGCCCGAATCGAGCGCATGGAAGCGCGCCTGGCCAAGCTGGCGGGAGATGCCTCTGCGTCGTCTCCTCCGCCGGCAGCCCGGGGCGCCCGCAAACGCCGGAAAATGAGCGCTGCTGCGCGCCGGCGAATTTCCCAGGCCCAGAAGGCGCGCTGGGCGAAATATCACGCGCGGAAAGGAAAGTAACCGCACGGCACCTGCCGGCTGGCAAAGCACCGGGCGCGCTTGCTTTACGCGCGCGGTGATTTATGGTTCCTCGACGTTTGTAATGGTAAAGTGGGCATTGAGTCGCGGGGTGGCTATGAAAACCGGTGGTCGCCTTCGCATTAATATGCATCGGTGGCGGGCCTTTTTGAAAATAGCCCAGCGCTTTAGCGCTGGGTCAGGCGTCAAAGAAACCATCAAAGTCCCGCAGGGACGACAGAATCATGCACTCCTTCCATTCGTGCCTGATGCATGGCGTGTTCTCCACCAAGGAACGCCGTCCGTGGCTTACGCCCGCCATTCGCGAGCGGCTCTGGCCGTACCTGGGCGGCATCGCGCGTGAAAATGACCTGAAGGCACTGGCCATCGGTGGCGTGGCGGATCATGTGCATCTGCTTTTGAGTGTGCCAGCCATGTTGTCCATCTCCAAAACCATGCAATTGTTAAAGGGCAATTCGTCAAAATGGCTGCGCGAGACGTTTCCCGAACTACGTTCGCAAGGCTTCGCTTGGCAGGAAGGTTTCGGCGCGTTCAGCATCAGCGTTTCCGGGGTGGGGGACACGATCCGATACATACAAACACAGGAGGAGCATCATCGGAAGAAAAGTTTCCACGAGGAGTTGGAGGTTTTTTTGAAGAAACACGGTTGCGATGGCAAGCCGGAGATGTTGGATTGAGTTTCTTTCGTCCCTGCGGGACTTTTTATTTTAACGGGACGGGCAGCCCAGCCATAAATGGCTGGGCTATTTTCAAGCAATGGCTTGGGGTCGGTATAAATGATTGGAAACGGCGCTTAACCCGGATGAACCAGGGCGACAAATTCACCCTTCCAATGGCGTTTTCGGGAAAGTTCCAGGAGCTCCGCCGGTTTGCCGCGCAGGAATTCTTCAAACTTCTTCGTCAATTCGCGCGCCAGCACCACCTGGCGGTCCGGGAACGCGCCGCTCAATTCCTCCAATAATCGTTCGACGCGGTGCGGCGACTCGTAGAAGACGAGGGTGCCAGGGACGGTTTTGAGCGATTCCAACCGGTTCCGGCGCTGGCCGGATTTGTGCGGCAGGAAACCGATGAAATGAAACTCTTCCGTGGGCAACCCGCTGGCCGTGAGCGCCGCGACCAGCGCGCAGGCCCCGGGCACCGCCTCCACGCGGAAGCCAGCAGCCAGCGCGGCTCGCACCACGCGCTCGCCCGGATCACTGATGCCGGGGCTCCCGGCGTCCGTGACCAGTGCGACCTTCTCGCCGCGCCGCAGGCGTTCGATGATTTCTTCACTGCGTTTGGCCTCGTTGAACTGGAAATAGCTTAGCAGCGGTTTGGTGATCTCAAAATGCTTCAGCAACTGCCCGGTGCGGCGCGTGTCCTCGGCGGCCACCATGTCGCATTCCCGCAGCACACGCAGCGCGCGTAGCGTGATGTCCTCCAGGTTGCCGATCGGCGTGGCGACCAGATACAAGGTTCCCGGCGTGAGCGGCGGCAGTGCGGCGTTCATGTTTTGACTTAAACAGAAATGCCGCATAAAATAAACCGGATTCGCAAATACGGTGATCACGTGAAAAGGAGCGTCGCAATCCTTTGCGCCGTTGTTTTGTTCAGCGCGCTGGCATGGAAGGCCGGCGCGACGCAGGAGGGTAACACCATTTATGATCCCAATCCCCGCCATCTTTGGAATCGGTTGAACGAAGCCGTGTTTGTTCGCACAGCGCCCGATGGCAAGAAATACGGTCTCGACGAACTGGATATTCTATATTGGGCTCGTACGACAAATTTATTGGCGGGCGCTTCGCATGAACGGGCGTTGGCGGTGCTCGATGAATTCATCCAAACGCACGGCGAAAAGCTCATTCAAGACCCACTCGAAAAGGCCTTGTTGCAGCGCGACTTCTGGGAACTGTTTGACTGGTCCGCCATGGGTTTCGGATACGCGAATAATGTCGTTGGGCGGCGCGAACTTCAAAGACGGCTGGCCGTGGTGATTCGGAAGCTTGGGCTAACGACCAACGAAATCGCGTCCCTCCCGGATAATTATGCCCAAGCCGAAACCGCGGCAATGCCGGATTTGCCGCAGGGATTATTTCAGACAAACAGCGATTGGATAAACGTCAGTGTCAACACCTATGAACAGACGGTGCCGGCACACACTTTAAGCTTTGGAGGGCGATCGGTTTTCACCGTTTGGTTTCATGATTCCGATGGGCGAAGAGCTGGTCTTGATTATCTGGAGCAATTACGCGCTTTTAAACCGATGTGGGTTCCAACCGCGAATTTTCCGTGGAACAATATGATGACGTTGAATACAAACTTGCCCGAGTTTCCCGCCCAATCCCAATGGGCATTGGCACGCTGCCTGTGTGTCGTTGACGCAGATGGCCGAATACAGCCGACGCATCTTGTCGAAAGCATTCAATTGCGTACGTATCTCGACGTTCACGGCTTTGCTGACCGTCGGCGACCGGGCAACTCCCCCGCCCAACAATTTAATGAATTTGACATGTCGCGCCGTTCACATGCAGAACTGGTCTCGATTCCAGAAGACCAAAAGGATTTTACCAATGTCCGTCTATTTTCGAGGGGAATCGACTTCTTCGAGCCCTATCAGCCAGGACCAACAAATTATGATTCCGCGAACGGCCAAAGCCTTGTTCTGGAAAACTGTGTCGCCTGCCATAGCGGCCGCGGCATCTTTTCAGTAAACAGTTTTACCCGCTTTGGGTCCGTTCAACCCACTGATGAGGCAACCCAATTAATCGAGGCGGAGCCGAAGCGGGAAGAAAGGATGGCGTTGGACTGGAAGCAAGAGCGTTTTGACTGGGGATTATTGCAAGGTCTGTGGATACCGAAATAGCGGCAATACCTCCCTTCAATTTTCAGCCCTGCGATGGTGCTTGCGTGCCGGCGACGGTTGGAGCTACAAATACGCCGCGCTCGGCGCATGCAACGTGAATACGCACTAATCAAGTCAACCGTTATGAAAAAATCCCTTTGTCTCCTCTGTGCTTTGGCTTGTCTCGCTGGCTTGTCATCGTCCGCCCAGGACGCCAAGCCGCCGGTGCGCATAGCCATGGTCGGACTCGTTCACGATCACGCCCAGGGGTTCATTCCCCGGTTGCAGGCCCAGAATGACGTGCAACTGGTCGGCATCGTGGAGACCAATCAGGTCCTCATTGCGCGCTATTCGCAGAAGTTTGACCTCTCGCCGGACCTGTTTTATCCCAGCATCGAAGCGCTCCTGGCCAAAACCAATGTGCAGGCGGTGGCGACGTTCACCTCGATATTTGACCACAAGCAGGTCGTGGAAACCTGTGCGGCCCGCGGAGTGGACGTAATGGTGGAAAAGCCGCTGGCCGTGAACATGGCGCATGCCCGGGCGATTGCCGCGGCGGCCAGGAAGGGCGGCATTCAGGTGTACGTGAATTATGAGACCAGTTGGTATCCGGGCACGCAAGCGGCGTATGCCATGGTTCATGACCAGCACCAGATCGGCGACATCCGCCGCATTGTCGTGCGCGACGGACATCAGGGGCCCAAGGAAATCGGCTGTTCAAGCAACTTCCTCGCCTTCCTGGCCGATCCAGTGCTGAACGGCGGCGGCGCCGTGAACGATTTCGGCTGTTATGGCGCCGATCTGGCCACTTGGCTCATGGACGGCCGGAAACCGGATTCGGTCTTTGCCATAGTCCATCAACTCAAACCCGATATTTATCCCAAGGTGGAGGATGATGCGACCATTGTGCTGTCGTATCCCAAGGCGCAAGCCATCCTGGAGCCTTCTTGGGACTGGCCCATCAACCGCAAAGACATGGACATCTACGGCCAAACCGGCTACGTGCTCCTGCCGCAACCCAATCTCATGCTGGTGCGGACGGCGGAGAAGCCCGAGGAAGTGCGAGTCACCCCGCCGGCTCTTATCGGTTCCGACGCCGATCCGCTGGCCTATCTCGCCGCTGTGGAGCGCCATGAAATCAAGCCCACCGGCCTCGCTTCGCTGGACGTAAACATGATCGTGGTGGAAATCCTCGACGCGGCGCACAAGTCCGCGGAGACGGGCAAACTCATCAAGCTCTAGCATCCGTCCCTGAAATCATCCGCCCAATTTTCCGTGGTGCTGGTCACCGCGCCGGACCTGAAAACGGCGCGGGCACTGGCGCGCGCCGCGTTGCAGGCGAATTTGATCGCTTGCGCAAATCTGGTTCCGAAAATTGAATCGCATTACTGGTGGCGCGGCAAAATGGAATCCGGTTCCGAGGTGCTGCTGGTTTTGAAGACCGTCAAATCCCGGTTGGCGGCGCTGGAAAGCCTGATGCTGGCCAGGCATCCCTACGATACGCCGGAGTTTCTGGTGTTGCCGTTGCGTGCCGGCGCAAAGAAGTACCTCGACTGGCTGGCGGCAAGCTGCCACGGCGGTCAAACCAAGTAGCGCCGATGAGAAATTTTTGTTGAACCGCCGCCAAGCGGGCGTAGATTTCATTACATGAGTTCGGTGGATACGGCTGCGCTCGTTATCCTGGCAATGAACGGGATGGCTCTGGGAATGAGCATCATCCTGGTTTCCTGGATTTATGCGTTACACCGGCACGCACGGCGTGTTTTCGAACCGTTGGAGAGCTCAGCCGGGAAAACTTCGCCGGCCTTACCCTCGGTCCCGCGCCCGTCTCGTTGGCTGGCTGTCCGGGCGGCCGGCCCCAAAGCGGTTCAAGCCGCGCTCGGCTCGAACCGTTTCACTCCTTGTTCGTGGCCGGACGGAATGACCGGCGCGTACGAGTTTTTCATCAGTCCGCAGGTGCACGGCTGGGTGATTGTAACCGGCTCGGGATTGCCCGACCCGGGCGACGACGTGGATGCCTGCTTCCATTTTCTGACGGCCTTGAGCCGCCGGCTGGGCCATGTTCAGTTTTTCCACGCGGACCGCGTTTTGCATCACCATGCCTGGGCCCGCCTGGATGAAGGTTGCGTGACCCGGGCGTTTGCCTGGACGGGTGAGACCGGTTGGAACCAGGGTGTTGAAACGCTCGCGGAAATTGCGTTGCGCCTCAAATGCCCCGGCTATGGCGACCGCTCCATGACGGCGCGGGAGGCGGAGACGAACTCGGAACGGGTTCCGCTGCTGGCGGCGCGGTGGAGCATTGATCCGGCGGAAATTAATCGTCACCTGGCGCGGCAACCGGGAAGTGCCGGCGGGCTCGCCAGCATTTATTGATTGCGGTCGGGCGGCGCGGGGCGCACAGTGGGGGCAACATTAAGGAAACCTATGTCATTTAGTATTGAACTTGAACTCCAGAAGTTCCCCAAAGGCGTGGCATTGCGGGAAGGCTCGCGGGCGACCTTGCGCCCGTTGCAGCCCAATGATGAAAAGGATTTGCACCAGTTGTTTCTCGAACTCCCGGCGCCGGAGCTGATGTTTATCAAACACCGTGTCACGGACATCGAGACCATCCATGGCTGGTGCCGGAATATTGATTACGGCCGCAATCTGCCGCTCCTGGGGATATTGGACGGCCGGATTGCCGGTGTAGCCACGCTGCACCAGCAGCTCGGCGGCTGGAAGCGGCACGTCGGACGCGTGAGCGTGCTGGTCCATCCGCAGTTCCGCGGCCGCGGCCTGGCCCGCACACTGATGGGGGAAATCATCGAGACTGCCCGGCAGGTTGGGTTGGAGAAGGTCGAGGCTGAATTCATCGCCGAGCAGACCGCCGCCATCAAAATGTTTGCCCTGCTGGGATTCAGCCAGCTTTTGCGCCTGGACGACTACGTCAAGGATATGCAGGCCATCAAGCATGACTACATCCTCATGGGTCTGGATCTGCTTACGGACGAGGAATACGCCGGAGCGGGGGGATGATGCGGATTTCCAAATGCCTCCTGAAATTTGCCCGAATTGCGGCACCGCGGTCCCGCCGAAGGCCAAAGCCTGTCCCGAATGCGGCGCCGACGAGCACACCGGCTGGTCTGAGGAAGCGCATAGCGACGGGCTGGATCTGCCCGGCCAACCCTTCGATTACCATGATTTTGTGAAGCGCGAGTTCGGCCGGGAGCAGGTCGTTCCTCGCGGACTTCACTGGTTCTGGTGGCTGGTGGCCCTGGCGGTGCTCATCATGGTCGGGTTGCTGTGGGTTCGCTGATTCTGGTTTACCGATGGTTCTTCACCGATGTCGGGCGGACTTCCGTGGCAATTGCTGGCCATTCTTTGGCAAAATTCGGCAAGTCGTGGTTTCGGGAAAGGAAGATGTTCCTTGCGTGAGCAATCTTCCTGCAACCCCGCCCAACGGGACGGAGGACGGCGTCTTGCCGCCCATCGGCGAGGTAGTGTTGGTCCAATGTGAAAACTTCAAGTGTCTGGCCGTCCGGGATAAAATGGGAAAATGGCGCAGCCCCTTCAGCAAGATGGAACTTCCCAGGATTCTACGCATCGTCAAACGGAACTGAACCCGGCCATTGGTCCGGCTGGCTCTCCTCACGAGCCGAATTATCCTGCCCGCTGGCGGGCTTACCGACCCGGACTTGATCCACTGATTTGCTGCAGGAGTGCCTCGGCTTGAATCCGCAGTTTTGTGTCCACCGATGGCACCAGCAGCGTGGCCAGCGTGGTTCGGGCGGCTTCCACGTCTTTATTCCTTGCCTCGGCCTCGGCCAGCACCAATAAATAATACGGATTGTCCGGCTCCAATTCCGAGGCCAGTTGCAGATGCTGCTCCGCCAGCGCCAGGTCATCGCCACGGGCCACCCCCAGCAGGCCAAACAATTCGTGCGCCGGACCGAAATAGGGCGTCAGCATCATGGATTTCAACAGTTCGGCGTGGATTTCGTCCGCCGTCTCCGTCGTAAGTCCGGCCGGGTCCGCGGCGGCTTGGTGGAATTTTTCCCACGCATAGAAATAATGCGCCCGGTAACTCGCCGACCCCCGTTGCAAGGCTTCCGTAAGTTCGCTCAGCGCCTTGTCCGATTGCCCTCGCCGCACCGCCACCAGGCCAAGCCCTTCGTAGGGCAGGGGGCCGGCGGGTGCCAGTTTCCGGGCTTCCTTGAAATATTTTTCCGCGTCGTCCACCCGGCCAATTTCCAGCAACTCGTCGCCGAGCCGAAAATAGTTCTCCACCGGCGTGAGGCTCCACATGGCTATGGGTTTGGCGGTAGCCACGTCGTCCGGCAGTGAAAACCGTATCGGCGCGAACTGTCCCCGCGCCAGGTAGTCGCGCAACTCGGCTTCCACCGTCGGCAGGCTCGCCTGCAACGCATTCGTAAACGCCTGTACGGGCGTCTGGCCGGCCCACAACAGCGGCGTATAATTTTTGAACCGCGCTTTGTAGCCCTCATTGTCGCCGGCCACCAGAAAATGCGTCAGCAGCCACGATTCGGCGTAAAAGATTCCCTGACGCTCCCGTTCGTTGTATTGGGGCGAATCATGGCTTACGCCGAACAAGTCGGGCAGCGGCATGAGCGGCTCCTGCTCCAGCAGGCGCAAGTGGTGTTCGATGGGCCGCGCGATCGCAACCTCGTAGCCCGTGGTCTCAAACGTCGAATACAGCTCCGCCATGCCTTCGTCCAGCCAGAGCGGCCAGACCCGGCTATTCCGGCGCAGCAACAAGTGCGTGTATTCGTGGAAGACCACCGACATGTCCGTCCCCGTCCCTTTGTCATCCGGCAGCGAAAGCACGATCAGGTTCTCGTCGCTGGCGCGTTGGAAGAGACCCGCAATATTTTCTGGCTGGCCATGATAGAGCGGCAAAAATGGCTTCATCGTTTCATGGTCGGGAAACGCCATCACCAGGATGGGCGGCGACGCCACCGCCTCCGCGCCGGCCAGGAGCGCGTAAGCCTCACAAAACTCTTCCAGCCGCGCAGCCACAAGGTTGACCTTCTGCGGGTCGCCGCAACTATAGACATTGAAATGCGTCGTGCGCGTCTCGAACCACTGCCGTTGCACCAGCGGAATTTCGGCGGAATTCGTCTGCGCCGGCAAATTTCCCGGCGCCATCACCGCAGCCAGCATCCAGATCAAACGGCAATTCATGGCCACCTGACTTTAAGCGATTGGTGGGCAATTGTCAGTGCGATTACTTCGTGATGGGGGACAATCGCGATAATAGCTTCGATTCCCGTTATTTTGGCGTGGTTGCGCGGCAACGGATCGTCGGCAAAGCCACCGAGGTCGTTTTGTCGCTGGACAAGACGGATTACTGGCTCCCCCGCACGCAGCGGTTTCTCAGGCCGCTGGATGCCAAAGATTCCCGCTGAAAAAGCGTAGGATCGGCGCATCCACACATTGTTCTTGTTCGGAGTTCCGCCTTCAGGCGCTTCGGGTGAAAACTGGTGATCCGCCGCCTGAAGCCGTAACTAGCATTCCACTTTTCGCTCTGCGATTTCTGTTTTTCCATCCTCCACCCGCCATCCGCCATCCTCGTTCGCAGTTGTGCCCCCCTCATTTAACCAATTACCATTTAACGATTTAACGCTCCATTTCTGTTCCACTTTGATCTCCGATCTCCGACCTCCGACCTCTGACCTCAGTTTTGCGGCTTTTCAGCATGTCAGCTTTTCAGCATTTTAAACTATTTCTGCTTCCTGCCTTTCCCAAATCTGTGTCCATCTGTGTCCATCTGTGGTTAATTTTTCTCTCCGTTCCCTCCGTTCCCTCCTGTTCAATTTCCCGTGAAGGCCGAAAATACGGTTGAAAAGGTGCATAAAGAGCGACCGTCGCGCATTCAACAACCCCAATCTGTGTTTCAATCGGCCCCGTGGAAAGAAATGGCAAAATCGGTCGCCTCCCCAAGACCATCCGCGAGCAGTTGAACCGCCGCCTCGAAAACGGCGACAAAGGCCGCCCGCTGGTCGCCTGGCTCAATTCCCTGCCCAAAGCCCAGGCCCTGCTCGCCGCCGAATTTGACGGCAAACCCATCCGCCAGCAGAACCTTTCCGACTGGCGCAAGCATGGTTACGCAAAATGGCTGCGGCAGCGGGAGGCGCTGGACCTGGCGCGCC
>JBEKMW010000143.1:0-9253 GCA_049523455.1 Verrucomicrobiota bacterium
ACGTGCCTCAGCACGTCTTTGGTGGCGATGCCATTGTCCACGTTGTCCCGGATGAAGCGCACCGCTTGAACCGTGATGGAATCTTCAATCGCCACTATATCTGTGGAAGCGCGTTCCACGATTCGAACTGGCGAGACCAGCCTTCTTAATTCATCCCCTTGGCGGCCCTTCCGAATCATCTGGTCCAACAGCTTTGCGGCTTCGAAGCCCAGAAGTTCGGTGTCCGGCTCGATGCTGGTCATCGGCGGGTCGGATAGGTCGCAAAGCACTTCGTCGTTGTCCAGGCCCATGACGGCGACTTCCTCCGGCACCCGGATGCCGTGTTCGCGGCAGGCATTGATCACCTGTCGCCCGCAAAAGTCATTGCAAGCGAAGATCGCCAACGGACGCGGCAGCCGCTCCAACCAATCCGCGACCGCCCGCTCCGTGCTCAACCCGCCTCGTTCTGCGGCCTGATAGAGCGACCGGGAGAGGTATGGCGACGCCGAAGAGAACACGTGCAGCTCTTTCCCTTTTTGAGCCAGCAATGCAGAAAAAGCGGCCTGGCGCTGCTCCGAAAATACTGCGTTTTTGTATCCGCAAAAGCCGAAGTGGTGAAAACCGGCATCCAGAAAAAAGTCCGCCGCCATTTTCGCCGCCGCCACCGGATCCGTGGCGAACGACGGAATTCCCTCAAAGCGGATTCTGCCCATCACGTCCACCACCGGAAAGCCCAGCCCAAGCAGCGCCTCGGCCGAGCGCAGATGCTGGATGCGGGCGATAATGCCGTGGCCTTTCCAGTTTTTCAGCCAAGCCGGCAAGCCGCTCTCTGCTACGTGCTCTTGAATGAAAAAGGACCACGGCCCATGGATGTGGGCGTATCGGGCAATACCTTGCAGGACGCCGCGAGCGTAGCCCCTCGAAGTCTCGATCAACAGCGCAATCCGTGGCAGAAAGCGGGACATGTTGCTAGTCCATCAAATTTGTTTCTTGGCGTCTTCCCGCCTGAATCCATCGGTCGCCAGAGTGTTTATTGCCGTTCTTGACACAAAGACCCACAGCGCACAGGAACGATCCGGCTCGCTGAATTAACGTGGTCATTGTAACATTAGATTTGAAAACGTCATGTCACGAAAATTAGGGACATGGCACCCCCGAATCCTTGGCGAGCTTTTCGGGCGGGCACGGGGTTTGAGGGGTGGGTTTTGGCAGAGTTGGAACGGGGTTCGCTGGCGGATGGGCTGTAATCGTCGGCTGAAAATTGGGGCAGGTTGACAATCTAACACTCTAACACGATTCAAGTTTAGCTTGCGCGTCGCCGTTCAGCGCCATAAATTTGAGTCCATACTCATGCAACGGCCACTGACCAGCCTTTTCAGGTTCAGTTCCATGGATTCGGTCTTTCAGATATTTCTGTCTTGCAGCAAGTTAACGGCGGGACGAATCGGCGGAAGATGGCCTCTGTTTTTCAAAGTCTTGCTGTGCATTGTCGGAGGACTATCCTTGTCTCCACATCAAAGGGTTTGCGCGCAGACGACCAATTTGCCCAGTTATTTCATGCGCTCCTGGCAAACCAGGGACGGTCTGCCCAATAATGACGTGGGAGCGATGCTGCAGACGCCGGATGGCTATCTCTGGCTGGCCGGTGATGGCGGATTGGCGCGGTTTGACGGCGTCAGTTTCACAGTGTTTGACGCCAGCACCACGGCAGAAATACACAGCCACAAGGCTTCGAGTTTGTTTGAGGATGCGGGGGGAAATTTGTGGATCGGTTTCGCGGATGGAGAATTGATCCGCTATCGGGACGGGTGCTTTTGTTCCACGAAATTCCGTGCTCCCTGGGCGCGAAAAACCATCGGAACCATCGCCGAGGGCTCTTCGAACGAAATCTGGGTCCTCAGCATGGACGGGAAACTGGCTGGTTTGGACGGCAAGGCCGTTGCCACTCCCGATGGCGCCGACGTGACTGCCCTGACATCCAGCCCGCAGGGGACAGTCTGGGTGGCTTCCGGCACCGGAGTCTATACCTTGGACGGTGGACGCCTCACCCCATTGGCGGTGGGCGGCTCGCCGGACGAGCGCGTCGCGGACATATGCGCCGGACGCGATGGAAGTCTCTGGATTTTGAGCCAAACTCGTTTGCGCCAATGGAAGAAAGGCAGGATTTATGACGCAGGCAACAATCCATTGGGCCAGAGCAAGGTTCAAACCATGATAGAAATAAGGTCGGGCGGTTTGGCGGTCGGAACTGTGAACGATGGGCTGTTTCTGATTTTTCCAGGCCGGGGCGTCATGCATTTCAACCACGCCAACGGATTTCGCGACAATTGGGTGCGGTCGTTGTGCGAGGACCGCGAAGGAACGCTATGGATTGCCGTCGGCAGCCGCGGGTTGGTTGAGCTCCGGCCTAGCCGGGTCCTGACTCTGAAGCCGCCGGATGACTGGCAGGGGGCCGGTGTGCGCTCAGTCACCCGCTCGCATGACGGTGCGCTTTGGATCGGCACAGAAGGGGCCGGTTTATACCGCTTTTACACCAATGATTGGACGCATTTCGGAAATGCCAACGGCCTTGACAATTTATTTGTCTTGTCGGTCTCTGAAGATTCTCAAAACCGCCTTTGGCTCGGAACCTGGGGCGACGGGGTGTTCATCAAAGACGGCGATCGCTTTGTATCAGTCGGGCTGACTGGCGCAAACGTGAAGGCGTCAGCCATTCTTCACGGAAAAAACGGCGTCACGTGGATTGGAACCGCCACCGGCTTGCTGCGTTATCAGAATGGCACGCTTACCCGTTTCGGCGAAAAGGAAGGGCTGTTCCTGCCGGACGTGCGCGCCTTGGCGGAGGCGGCGGACGGAACGTTGTGGTTCGGCATGATGGGAGGCGGGCTGGGCCGCCTGCAAAATGGCATGATAAAGCAGTTTCGAAAGCTGGACGGGCTTTCCAGCGATTTCGTGCAGTGTTTGCATTTGGACACCGACGGCGTGTTATGGGTGGGAACGGATGGCGGCGGCCTGGCTCGCTTCGCCCACGGCCGTTTTTCGGAGGTTGGCGTCAGGCAGGGGTTGCCGGACAACTGCATTTGCGCCATTGAACAGGACGATTCAAACAACTTTTGGATCAGTTCCCACGCCGGCATTTTCCGGATCCCAAAATCCGGACTGAACCGCTGCGCCAACGGGCAAATACCGGCCGTGCATCCTTTGATTTACGGCATCGGTGTTGGCATGCCCACGCCGGAATGTTCCGGCGGATTTCAGCCCGCTGGTTTCAAAAGCGGCGATGGGCAAATCTGGTTTTCCACCAGCGAAGGTTTGGTGGCCATCAACCCGAACCACATCAATGTCAATCAGCTCCCGCCGCCCGTGCTTATCGAAAGATTGCTCGTGGACGACCTGCCTGTAAACGGAATCCGCCACCCAAACGAACCTGTACGGATTGCGCCCGGCCGGCATCGGTTCGAATTCGATTACACAGGGCTTAGTTTCGTCGATCCTGGGCTTGTTGATTTCAAATACCGCTTCGAAGGACTGGAGCAGGATTGGATAGATGTGGGAACGAAGCGAACGGTGACTTATGGTTACATTCCGCCCGGCGGTTACCGCTTTCAAGTCACCGCTTGCAACAACGACGGCGTGTGGAATGCGACTGGAGCCACGCTGGCCTTCACCGTGTTGCCTCATTTCTGGCAAACGTGGTGGTTCGACCTCGGAGCCGGGGTGACGGCGGTGGTGTCGTTGAGCGGCGGCGCGTTATGGGTTGGCCGCCGGCGGCTGCGCCGGAAATTGGAACGCGCGGAACATCAGCGCGCCCTCGAACACGAACGCACGCGTATCGCCCGCGACATCCACGACAGCGTCGGCGCGGACCTGACGCGGATTTCGTTGTTAAGCCAGTCCGTCCAGGGCGAACTGGATAATCCTGACCAGGCGGGCACGCGGTTGAACCAGATTTATGACACGGCGCGCGAACTGACACGGGCGATGGACGAAATTGTCTGGGCGGTCAACCCGGAGCACGACACGCTCGATAGTCTGGCGAATTATCTGGGAAAGTTTGCCCAGGATTTTCTCGGTCCGCTGGGCATCCGTTGCCGGCTTGATTGGGCGGAGCAACTGCCACCGTGGCTGATCGTGGCGCACGTGCGGCATCATTTGTTTTTGGCTTTCAAGGAAGTCTTGAACAACGTCGCCAAACACGCCGCCGCCACGGAAGTCAGCGTTTCATTGGCGACGGCCCGCGACGCGTTCACTTTGGCCATGCGCGACAACGGGCGCGGCTTGGCGCCAGACAGTTTGTCATCCAAATGCCGGCACGAGACCCGCCGCCTGGCATCAGGCTATGGGTTGATAAATATGCGAGCGCACTTGGAAATAATCGGCGGCCATTGCCAAATTCAGAGCCTGCCCGACGGCGGGACGGAAGTGAAGTTTATCGTGCCCGTGTCATCGAATAATTTTTTCACGCGGAAACGTCCCCGGGACGAATGCCCTCGAGGTGTCCCGAAAATCGTGACGCGCCTTTTCCGCCGGAAAGGGCAAGCATGAGACGTAATGAGTGTAACGGTTTCAATTATTGAAGACGATGGGCCGGCGCGGGAAATTCTGGTGGACTGGATTCGGCGCGCGGACGGCTTTCGTTGCCTCAACGAGCACGCTACTGCCGAAAGCGCGCTGGCGGCGCTGCCCGGGGAGAAACCGGACGTCGTGCTGGTGGACATCAATTTGCCCGGCGTCAACGGCATCGAATGCATTCGCCGCCTGAAAACCGTTTTGCCCCAGACCCAGTTTTTGGTGCTGACGGTCTATGAAGACGACAATTGCATTTTCAAGGCGCTGTCAGCGGGCGCCAGCGGCTATTTGCTGAAACAGACCCCGCGTCAAATGCTGCTGGCCGCGCTGAAGGACGTTCACGCCGGTGGCTCGCCCATGAGCAGCAGCATTGCCCGCAAAGTGGTGCAGTCGTTTCGCCACAATGCGTTGCCCGGCGCGGCCGAACTTTCGCCGCGTGAACAGGAAGTCCTTGAACTGCTCGCGCGCGGCTACCTCTACAAGGAAATCGCCGACTCGCTCGAATTAAGCGTGCAAACCGTGAACACCTATATCCGGCGGATGTACGAAAAACTTCACGTGCGTTCGCGTTCCCAGGCGCTGGCCATTTATGCGCATCTGCCGCCAGGCGATAGAAGATAGCCAGAGGGTGTAGACCGGATGGTTTAAACCTGTTGAAGCACAATGGGATAGTGCGGTCTTCCTGCCTATTCGCTTGACCTCAAACCCGGAAATCAGTTCCCGTGGCCCCGGAAGGTGCCACATTTTTGGACCGCCACCCGTCACGGTTTTCAACCGCCGCTCACACTGGCATGCCTATGCCAAACCTATACCTTTTACGTATAAAGAATATAGCCACCTTTTTTGGTGACAAATGTGAACGGTTTTGAAATACTATTGGCAAGTGCCAGACTAAGCATGCACTGAGTTTACAACGAAAATTAATTAAATTGTAAAAGCGAAACAAAAACAAACTATGAAAACAACCCTCAAAATCGGTCTTGCATCTCTGCTCGTCGTGGCCGGCGTTGCTGTGAGCTACGGCCAAGCCACCAGTTCGCTCCCGCTCGTGTACGGCAGCGGAGCATCGCAGGAATTATTGTGGACCTTTGACGCCGGCAGCATGGGCTGGGGGCCCAACGGCACCCCTACGATGAACGCGACGTGGAATAGCGGCGTTCAGTCCACGATCTCCAGCCCGTCGGGAAACCCCGGAGACATTACGTTATCAGCCAGCCTTGGCCCCTCGGCCACCTGGGCCCGGGCACAGCAGGGGTACTATTCCAGTGCCAGTGTAATTTCTCAGGCGGTGTCTTACAGCGAATTCACATTCGACTATATGCTTCCGGCCTCGACTCCTACGGACTCCACGGCTGCCCTTCCGCAGGCAGTTGTTTGGATGCAATGGGGGACAACCGGGAATAGTGACAATAATGGTGACAACGTTCCCTATGACGTGACGTTGACCGCAGACGGTGCCTGGCATAACGTAACCATCGCCGCCGGCACACTTGATACTCTTGCTGACGGGGGCAACGGGACGGCGTTCAGCAACTGGTCATATCTCCATATAATCACCATCGGGCTGAGTGACAATAACTACGCCGCCGCTACGGCATTAACGATGGATGTTGACAACGTCGGCTTCGCCGGCCCGATTCCCGAACCCGCCACCATGGCGCTGTGCGGCATCGGCGGTCTGCTCAGTCTGTTCCTGGTTCGCAGGAAGAGCTAAGTACAAACAGTTTTGAACACGGGATCATTCCCGTGAGCATGGAGGGTGCTGAGTTTCAGCACCCTCTCTTTTTTTCGGCCGGCGTCGCGGCCCCAGCCTTTGGATCTTTTCGCCGTGGCAAAGCGCTGGCTATCTCCTATCCTTTTTCCAGACTGGCCCACGATGAGCGGACCATCACAAAACCCATCCGACCCTGATTCCGGCCTGCCGGTGCCCTCCGGTTCCATGACCGGCCGCGGCGGTGACTCCTGGCCGCGGGAGGTTCAGCCGCGCCCCCCCTGGTTGACGGTTGTCGTATGCCTCCTTCTCGCAGCCGGTGTTGGGGCCGTCTTCGGCCAGACCCTTCGCTTTGCCTTCGTGAACTACGATGACATTGCAAACGTGTATGACAACCCGAACATCGTCCCGGGTCTGACTTGGCGAGGGATCGGCTGGGCTTTTACCCATATCCAGGTCGCCCGTTGGGCGCCCATTGCCACCCTCTCCCGCCTGCTCGACTGCACGCTGTTCGGACTGTGGCCGGGCGGACACCATTTGACCAACATGCTGTTGCACATGGCGGCCTCCCTGCTGCTATTCCTCGTGCTAAAACAGATGTCCGGGGCATTTTGGCGGAGTGCCTTTGTGGCGGCAGTCTTTGCGTTCCACCCTTTGCAAGTGGAATCCGTGGCTTGGGTCTCGGCGCGCGGCGACGTGCTCAGCGCCCTTTTTTTCATGCTCACGCTCTGGGCTTATGTGCGCTACGTCCACCAGTCCACCGTGCCTGCTGCCGCTTCAACGTTTCAACGCTTCACGCTTCACGCTTCACGCTACTACTGGCTGGCCTTGGGGTTTTTTGCCTTGGGCCTCATGTCCAAAACCATGGTGGTGACACTTCCGCTAATCTTGTTGCTGCTCGACTACTGGCCCCTTGGCCGCTTCACCCCGACACCGGATGTCGGTGTCGGGGCTCAACGCTTCAACGCTTCAACGCTTCAACGCCTGTTGGTGGAAAAAATTCCCTTCTTCATTCTGAGCGCAGCCGGGTGTCTCACAACCGTCCTGGCCCAAAGCCGGGCGGGGGCGGATTTCCCGGTGGCGCCCTGGCCTTGGCGGGTGGGCAATGCCTTCGTTTCCTACGCTGATTATATTGGCGAGCTGTTTTATCCGGCGCGACTGGCCGTGTTTTATCCGCATCCGGGAACCCACCTGGCCCTGTGGAAGGTGGGCCTGTCAGTGCTGATACTGGCGATCATTTCCATCGGGGTCATCGTCGGGCGGCGCAAACAACCCTGGCTGCTAGTGGGCTGGTTATGGTATCTGGGAATGCTGGTTCCCGTCATTGGCATTGTAAACAACGGCGACCATGCCCGGGCGGATCGCTACACTTACCTGCCGCAAATCGGCTTGGGCATCCTAGTGGCCTGGGGAGCCGCGGAATTATTGGGTAGGGCGGCGCTGCCGCGCCGCCGCCTGTTGCTGGGGTCCGCCGCCGGGGTGACGCTCGCGGCGCTCATGGCGGTGGCGTATATCCAAACCGGGTATTGGAAGGACAGCGTGACCCTGTGGCGGCACACGCTGGCTTGCACCTCGGGAAATCGTTTGGCCCATGATAATCTGGGCGCGGCGCTGGGCAGCCAGGGCAAATGGGCGGAAGCCCGTCAACAGTTTGACCAGGCGCTCCAACTGGATCCCAACGACGCCGGGACCCATAATGACTTGGGCCTGGTGCTGGATGCCCAGGGCAAACGCGGCGAGGCCATTGAACAGTACGAGCGGGCGCTGGAACTCAAACCAGCTTATGCCGGAGCCCGCGTCAACCTGGGGGACGCGCTCGCGGCCCAAGGGAATTTGACGGAGGCCATTCAGCAATTCGAACAAGCCCTCCAACTCGAACCGGATTCCGCCGAAGCTCACTATAATTTGGGCATCGCTTTGGCCCGGCAAGGAAAGTCCGACCAGGCCATCCAGGAATTCCAGCAGGCGCTCCGACTGAGGCCCAATCTCTCCGATGCCCAAAAATACCTGGCCAAGCTGCTCGCCAGCCAGGGTAGGTCGCCGGAGGCGGTCCAACTTTATCAACGGGCGCTTCAACTTGACCCGAATTCTGCCAAAACCCATTTTAGCTTGGGCCAGGCGCTGGCCCAAGAGGGGAAATGGGACGAGGCTATCCAGGAATACGGGAAGGCGCTCCAACTGACACCTGACCAGCCTGCCATCCACGTCAGTTGGGGAGTCGCATTGGCCGCTCAACGCAACTTCAATGAGGCCATTCAGCATTATCAACAGGCCCTCCAACTGGATCCGGATTCGGTCGAGGCCCATAGCGACTTGGGCGCGGCTTTGGCAGCCCAAGGGAACTGGGCACAAGCCGTGCAACAGTGTGAGCGGGCCGTCCAATTGGCTCCCGATCAGGCCTTGCCTCAGATGAACCTTGGCAACGTCCTGGCCATGCAGGGGAAAATGGCCGAGGCCATTCCGCACTTCGAGCGGGCAGTGCAGCTTAAGCCCGACTATGCCAAGGCCCATTTCAATTTGGCGGCCGCGCTCGACCACGAAGGAAAATCGGCAGAAGCCCTGCCCCATTTCCAGCAGGCCCTGGACCTGGCCACGGCCCAGGGGGATATCGCGCTCGCCAACGCCGCCCGCGCCCGGCTTCAGCCGAATCCGGCTCCTCCGCCCCAATCGCCAACACCGTGATTCATTTACCCTGTTTTCGCACCGGCCCACAATGAGCGAACCATCACAGAACCCACCCGGCGATAGTCCAGTTCCGCCGGGGCGGCCCGCTTCCGCTGCCAGCCAGAGTGACGTCTCTCTTTCACCCCTTGGCCAACCGCCCCAACGCTGGCAGTCTTTGACGGTTTGCGTGTTGCTGGCTCTGGCCGTATGGGCGGTTTTCGGCCAGACCCTGCGCTTTGATTTCGTCAACTATGACGACAACCGTTACGTGTACGAGAACCCGGTGGTCAAAAACGGGCTCACGCTGGAGAACATTGGCTGGGCCTTCAC
>JBEKMW010000144.1:0-9169 GCA_049523455.1 Verrucomicrobiota bacterium
GGCTTGAGCGGTGGCCCGCAACAGGTCGGCTTTGGTGGGCGGCGGCACCATTTTGGTTTTGATTCTGGCGAGTGCCAGGGTGGGTGGTTTGGGTGGTTTTTTCATGTTTAATTTGATTTGAGAAAGTTTTTGCCGATGGTTTGCTGGCACAAGATTTGCGGGAGCAGTTTGGGGACACCCCATGATAAAACTGCCCGAATTGCCACCGGAACTTGAAGAACAGAGAGTCGTGATTGGCGATGACGCCATGCGAATGGTTGCGGCGCTTTATTACGTCAACATTGCATTCTATTTGGCGTCAAGCACGCTGGCCGAGGACAAGCGACTTGACGAGGCGAAGCGAAGAAAAATGGAGCAGAAAGTCCGCTTGACCGAAAGATATTACCTCAAAGCCAAACGGAAGCTGGAACAGTTTTACATTCCGCCTTCAGCCCAGAAGGTCATTGACAAATATTGCTCGGTGGCACTGCCGGATTAATTTTGTTCGCGGCTGGCGAGCCAGGCGCGAACGGTTTTGGATTCGAGAATCTTTTTGACCTGCGCACCCTGCCAGAGACCGGAAGCAACTTTGTTTCGCGCACCGCGGTCGCCCTCACGCAGATTCAAACGCCGGCCGGCAAGCTTGGTTTTGACGCCGCGTTGATTGAGGTCGCGGGCAATCGCCTGCCATGACAGGCCGGTCTGGCGGCAGGTCTGCATGTGGAGGATCCATTTCTGTTCCTCGAAATTGGGTTCGATGCGTTTGACGATGACAGTTTTGCCACCTTTGTTGATGCGGGTTTCGCCGGTCGGCACGGCGTCCCAGCCGTACGATTCGGTGCCGCACAGTTCGCCGTTGGCGCGCTTGCGGTCCAGGCCGCCTTGCACCCGCTCGCGGATGCGGGCCAGTTCCATCTGCGCCGCCCAAGCGAGCACAGCGATGATGAGGCCGGACACGGGGGAACGGGTGTTGAAATTGGAGCCGCCGAGGTCAAGGATATGGACGGTGCCGCCAAGTTGGTGGATGCGCTCGATGGTGTTCTGCACGTCGAGGGCGTTGCGGCCCAGGCGGTCAATGGTGGGAACGATAAGGTGGCGGTAGCGGCCGGCTTCGAACTGGACCAGCAACGCCCGACCACCGGGGCGTTCGGCGAAAGGAATGCCGCCGCTCACATCGTCTTCGAGAAACAGGCTGTCGTCGTCCAATATCAGTGAGTTGGCGACGGCATACGAAGTCAGCTTTTCGCCCTGGGCGGCGATGGATTGGTCCTGTTTATCGGTGGAGGCGCGGCCGTAGGCGGCGGCGGAATTTTCAAACAGATTGAGGGTTGGGATCACGAGAAATCCTCCAAAGTAGCGACCAACCCATCGGTGTCGCTGCCTAGCAAGTGAGATGCAGCTTGAAAGAGTTCGGTTTTGTCGTCGGGGAGCGTTTGAAATTTTCCGGTGCCTTTGCACACGGGACATTGGACCTTTGGCGTGCAGACCGGACAGCGGCTTTTGACCGAAATATACCAGCCATCGCGGCATTCGACCCCGCCATCAATCTTGAGGAGATGACCGGTTGCGCGTTTTGCCGGTGTCCAGACCGTAACGTTCGGAAGGTAGCCCTCGTGGACCTCGAAATCATCGGGAATCGGCTGTCCGACGGCCAATTTCCGTTTGAGGAGGTCAAAATACAGGGGGTTTCGGTTCCATAATCCGCCGCTAGGCTGAACCAAGCGGACAAAAGTATAGAATTGACCGCGGCAATGTGGGCAATGGGAAAGGGAATCGGGCTCGAAGCCGGTGCCGGCGCATTCGGTGCATTTGGTTCCGAATTCGCAGCCCGGACAGCCTTCACCAGCGAGGAAACGCGCGGCTTCCTGCGGCGACATGTCGCCTTCGTTTCGTTTTGAGGCGTGGACTCCGTAGGAATCCCACGGCTCGTGGCACTTGGCACAATGGATATCCATAGGTTTAGACGTGTTTACGATTTACAAAAAGAGTTCAGGCGGCGCGATCGAAGGCCGCCGCGCGGGAGCACGCCCAGGCCGATTTGAGAAGAAGCGGGCGGGCTGGCGGGAAGCGTATAATCTGCTCCTGATGAGCCAGTTATGAATACAGACTTGACATTTGGGGCGGGAATTTGTCAGGATGATGTGCGGCGCAGAGCCGGAGATTAGGATGTCTAGTATAGCCGCACTACCTGTGAGCGGCCCTTGAAAAAGAGGCCGCAGCGCTTGATCCGGTGGGTGTGGCTTTGCTGGGGGTTGAACGAGAGGTGTTTTCGTTCACAAGTCTCTATTGTTAAGCGGATTGCGTTGGAAATATGCATGCTTGATTATACAAACGGCCGTTCGTATAACGTTAGGCCACAAATGTTCTAATAAATCAACCATTGAAGTGTCTTACATAATATGATTAAGCGCCTATTTATTACGCTGTGTTTAATGACGGTGGCTTCTGCGTCACTCCACGCTGACGAACCGTCCGTCAAAATCAGTCTCGGTATTCGGGACACCAAGTTGTTGACCGTTACAAACGTGGCATATCCTCTTGCCTTCCGAATCGAAAACGCCGGCAAGACAGCTATTAGTGGCGGCAGCATTCGCGGGATTTATCAGAATGCAGTGGTTCACCTTTTATCGAAGTCAGGAATGGAGCAGCAGTTTGCTTTCGCGAGTGACGGGTTCCAAGGCTATGGATTAGTTCCTAATGCATTACAGCCGGGAGAGACTTATGAGCATGGTTATGTTGGCGACATTATCACATTTTTCCCTTCGGCAAAAGATGGCGATTATCGGGTATGGTGGACACTTCGGGATTCGAAATCCAATGTCTTGCCTTTCACTGTGACGAACGGGAAAGTTCTAGTTAAATGAACCAGAGACCTATCAAGTCGCCGGAGCCAAGCGCCGTTCGCGCTGGCCGTTCCGCTGTCGCGGTTCACGTCGCGAGTCGGCGGCGGCGCTTTTTAGGTTAGCGGCATTTCACATCGCTATGAAAACACAACACATCATTTCGCTAACGTTGCTTGTGGGTTGCTGCGCTATTAGCGCACAAACGACAAACGCACTCATCAATACAAACACCCCAAGCCACATAAAGACCAAGAGCTACACATTGGTGTACGAGTATAGCAAAATAACCATACCCAATCCTACCGAGGCCGACATACGAGCGGCTGTGACTTCATATAAAGACTTCCAAATTAATACGAGTGAGGTGGACGATTTTCTTCGCATCACTGTACCGCCGTCTGAGCACACCTTTATATTTGATGGTAGAGATGGGAATGTTGGATACATGACAAAGAAAGATGTCGTGTCAACTGAGGTAGCCGTAAAGATTATGACTGCATATAGAAACGGCTCGGCGGATTGGAAGAAGATGGTGGATTGGGAACAGGTCAAACTATAACCACGCTATGCTGCCTATTTGGTCCCACGTGCCTGAGCTGAACGTTAGGTCTCTTATGCACACTATGAAAACGAAATTCGGAGTTTGAAGTCCAATGTCCTGCATTTTACAGTGACGAACGGGAAGCTTGAGTTAAATAAACCAGAGACCTAACACCGCGCGAGCCTGTGGGCTGTGTGAAAAGTGTCGGAGCGAATTTCGGTAAGGATCAAATTTCGGTTGAATGTATATCCATGTTTTAGACGTGTTGGAATTGGATGGTGGAAAGCGGAAACGGTGACGCCACGTCCGGCTGGAACGAGGCCGGCACCGGAGGTGGGCTTATGGCGTCACCGTTAACCTGGTTCACGAAATTGTGCGCCCAGGCGACCGTCTCGGGGCTTTGCCGGGCATACCAGCAGCGGGAAAAGCCGGTGTAACGCCACCGGCGATCGTCGCGCAAGGGTTGTAGCGCCGGATCGTCGGGACGCCGGCTGAAATGAATTTCCACGCCGTTGTGCGTGGGGTTGAGTTCGACCCGGGCGGTTATGCGGCCGTTCGGCTCGCTGCGCTTGGACGCCGCGAAATTTCCCGGTAGGAAATTTCGGAAATTCCGGTGGGGAAACAATTCCACGGTGCCGCCTTCGCGGAGGTTGGTCGTGAATTCGATTTCCCAGAAGGCATGTGTAACTGGCTCACCACCGAAGGTGCGAGTGGCGCAACCGCGCAAGTCTTCCGGCAATTGAAAACTGGTGCTCTGCAGGTAGCTGCCGTGGCCACCGGACCATTTCTCGCACTTCCACTCCCAGTCCAAGGTGGCGCCTACTGCCAACTCGGGGACCAAGGCCAGTGCACGGCGCGCCAATGTTTCAGTCTTGGCCTGCTTGGGAACGATGAGCAGGACGAAATCCGGACAGCCGAGGCTGGCATGATAGTCGAAATGGTCCACCTGGGGGGCGGAGTCGTTGAATTTGAGGGAAAGCGTGACGGCCATGTGGCCGTAGGGGACGGCCACGCGTTGCGTGCCGCGCCCGTAATGAGTGATGAAGCGGACGGGCCGGTCCACCGCGGACGTGGCAGCGAAGGTGTCGGGAATTGCCGGTGGAACGGCTGTGCTCCCGGAAGTTTTGCGGATGGGATTGTAGCGCATGGTGCCAAAATTATTCGGTGCGTTTGAGTTGACGGGCAAACTTGAGTCCCTGACGACAGAGGTCGAGAAATTCCTGGCCGGTGAACACCACTTCGCGCGGACCGTCTCTTTCCGGTTCACGGATGACAATCAACGACGAGGCACACAGGCGCTTGGGTTCGCTGTTGTCGCCATCGTTGGTGATGCGATGAACGCTCTGGCCGTCGGTGGCGAACAAAAATTCTTCGGCGTAGTTGGATGGTTTCATGGGACGTTCTTTTCTACGTTGACGCCGCATTTGAGTGGCTGCTCCAATAGAGCCAGGCAACCGGAAGGGTTGGTGATTTAGCGCCGTTGTTGCTGAGGTCGGTGAACCCTTGGACAATCTGGGGAATGCGCGTGGAAAGGCGCAAAAGCCGGAGAAAAACTGATTGTGGACTGGAAAAAGGGCTTGCAACCCTGTGGAGCAGGAAGAAAATCACAAAGGCCCACGGGAAATATCAAATGAAAGTAACGAAAACCCGATTCTATTGGGTTCTGCTGACGGGCCTGTGCTTCATCGGAGCCGCCGATCTAATCGCGCGGGACGCACCGCCGGGCGCGATGGAAAACCAGCGTGACGCGGAAGCCGCCATTGCGCTGGTGAAGCGAAACTACGTCGGATATCGGGACAAATGCAACTTGCTCGGAACAAGCAACATTAAGAGGGCTGAAACGCATGCTCGAACCGCCGCAGTAACCGCGCGGACATCGGAGGACTGCGCCCGGATAGTGTTGGAGTATCTTCGCGTTTTTGACGACGCCCATTTGCAGTTCGCGTTCTCGGATCCGTCCGGCAAGCTGAACTTTCGTAATTCCTCACCCCGGGTGCAGGCGCTTATGGCTGCCGCGGCGGCGCTCACCAACTACGAGCCGACCGCTCGCGTTTTGTCACCCGCTGCTTTTCTCATTTCAATTCCCAGCTTTGGCCTCGATTCCAAGTCCAAGATCGAAACGCTGCTCCAGCGTTATGACTCCGACATCAGGAGTCGCCGTTTCCTCGTCATTGATCTTCGTGGCAACGGCGGCGGGTACGACGCAGCCTACGACTCGCTGCTGCCATACTTATACACACAGCCCGTCGTTGAACGCGGAACCGACGTGCTCGCAACCCGGCAAAACGCCGACGCTTGGGAGAAGTTGATCGCTCCGATTCCAGACGGCTTGTCCGCGGGTGCGAAACAGATTCTTGGCATGTATCAAATCCCGGAAAATGAACAGAAATTGCGGACCGAGGTGGCCGGAACTGTCAAAATGATGCGCGCCGCGCCCGAAGGAAGATTTGTCCCGAAGGAACCGGACACGACCAACATATTTCCGGAAGTTTTCCCCACGCCGTCGCGCGTTGGAATCATCATTGATGGCTTGTGCGCCAGTTCTACGGAGGAGTTTCTACTGGTCGCACGCCAAAGCAAGAAGGTGACCATTTTTGGGCGCCCCTCCTTCGGCGTAATTGATTATGCCAATGTCCGGCTGTTCATTCTGCCCTCACAGCAGATGTTTTTGTTCTTGCCAACGACGCGTTCGCGCCGCTTGCCGGGCGGTGCGATCGACAACGTCGGCGTTGTCCCTGACGTTCGGTTTGACGATGATCTGGCATCGCGCAAGGACAGCGATGCTGCTGTGGAATATGTAAGGCATTACTTGGAACGGGATTTGCCAACCGTAAACGGGTCGGCACATTCACACGGCACAATACCCCATTTCGCGGAGTGAACAGTAATCTTTGAGCCGGTAGGGAGCGGGCCGGCCGATAATGACATGGTCGAGAACTTCAATCTTCAGCAACTGGCCGGCGCGGATCAAGTCGCGCGTGACTTTGATGTCCGCGTCACTGGGCGAGGGGTCGCCGCTGGGATGATTGTGGGCCAGCACGACGGCGGCGGCGTTGGCGGCGATGGCGGGTTTGAAGACTTCGCGCGGATGAACCAGAATGGTGTCGAGAGTGCCGTGGGAAATGAGTTTGTGGCCGATGAGGCGGCGCCGGGTGTTGAGGCAGAGGACGTAGAAGGTTTCGACGCAGGGATCGAAATAGGGATGGGCGACGATGTGTTCGGCGTAGTAGGCCCGGATCTCTTCGGGCCTGTCGAGCACCGCGTTGAGCGTGGGGCACTCGCGCAGGCAGACAACCTTGAATTCCATGGGGACGGCGCGTTTGCGGTGACGGCGCGGCGCTTCGAGAGCGCGGATTTCAAAGGGGTTAAGCGGGAGTTGGACGCTGTCGTGGAGAGCATGGGCCGCCGCGTCGGCTTTGGCGATGGCGTGGTCGAGGCGGTCGGCGGCAATGTGAAAATCGGGGCAGCCGGGCGCGCCATGCCGGCGCAGTTCGATGACGCCGGGCGAGAGGACGGCGACGTCCACCTGGTCGCCGGCCTGGAGGCCGGCGGCGGCGAGCCATTTGGCGGGGAGTCGCAGGCTGGCATGGATTTTGAGGAGGCCTTTCATAAGGAGGATTTCAGTTGGCGAACTAAGTGGCGGTAAGTGGCGGTTTGGACGACGGCGGGCCAATTGAGTCTGTCGCGAAGTATCCGGACGGGACCGCCGACGAGGGGCAGGGCGCCGAACCTCGGCCTGGCACCGTAATGGCGCCGGGTTTGGACCACAACGGAAAGCGCCGGGTCGGGAAAATTTGATTTTGAGTTTCGGCATGGCAAACAAAAAACCCCGCTCCTAGGCAAAGGAGCGGGGGGGTGGGCGGGGCGGTGGACTACCGGGCAATCATGAGAGGGTTTTGCCCTTGCTGGGGTGGCGTTTGACTTCGGCGACGATGAAGGCGCGGGTGTGGGCTTCGACGCGCTGGAGGAAGACCGCGCTGACCCGCCGGCACTTCCAGAAAGGTCGCTCTTGTTTGGCGACTTCGAGGGCGGTTTGACGGACGCGGGTGGCGTTAAGATGGGGAGTGGTGGTTTTCACGCATTCTTGATTTTGAAGGAGAGTTGGCCGCGCTGATAACCACGTTCCCGGCCCAGTTGCCAGCAACGCCGGGTGATCCAGCCCAGACTGCCGTAAAGCCAGAGGGGATGTTCCACCGGGTAATCGGCGTAACGGCCATGATAAGTGGCAATGAGGATGCGACGCTCTTTGACGCCGCGCGGTATGGTTTTCACGGTGAGAGATTGCAGAGGTTGACGAAGCGCCGGGCGCGTGCGGCCACGGCGCAGGACGGCCGGCCAATTTGCGCCGGCGCATTCCACAGAACGTAAAAATCGAAAGGGGTGGCAGCCCGGTGAAAACGGGCGGCGAAGCCGGCCAGACGGCCAGCCATAATGCGCTCGACCGCGGCCCGCGCCTGGGCCGGGTCGCGCGGGTCGCCGGCACCGTAACAACGCCAGAGTTCGGGGCGGATTTGGAAGCGGGAGATTTCGCCGACGCGGCCGACGGCGCCGTCGTTATCGCCGGTTTCGAGCATGGACAGGGCCGCCATGCGGTCCCATGCCAGGGCAGAGGGATGGAGACAAAAAGCAGAAATGGCAATGAGTAGGGCGCGTTTCATTTGGAGTTCGGGGTGGAAACTTCAGACTGCGGAATGAAATCAGGCGCGGCGTCCACCAGACGGCGCATGGCGGCAAAGGCCGCGGCCGCTAATTCTTGGGTCGGGATGCCGGCTGGTGTCGGTGCGCTGCCATTGGAGTCAGTTTTCTTGAACGTGGCCGGACGGTGGCACTGAGAGCAGGTGCCGCCAAATGCTGGTTCGTCGCATTGGTCGCACCAGTAGTAACCGCCGCGGATTTTCATAAGAGGTAGAGCCTGGCCAGAAAAGCTTCCCGTTCGGCCAGGGCGGTTTCGAGCGCCGCGCGGTCGTCGGCGAGGAGGCCAACGGCCTGCTGCAATCGCTCGCGCACGGCGGCGAGGTCACCCAGCGTGACGGTGGCGGCAATGCTTTGGGCCAGTTCCGCCGTGAGATTTTCAGGAGGGGAAGATGGGAATTGGTTCACGCAGTTAAACAGGTTCGGGCAGGCAGTCATGCCGCAATAATAAAGATGTGTCTTTATTTGTAAAGCGGTTTGTGCGCCGCCAAGCCTGAAGGGTTAAATTGGATTTACGGTGGGAACGCGCCGGTTTCCCGGAGCTAAAAAAATCCGCCCGTTATGCGCAATGCCACAGCTAAGTTGTTGATCGAGGCCTGGTCCGTGCGTGGCGGATTTCCCCCACCCCGGCGAAAGCGACAAAAAAAGCCCAGCCCTTCTTGCGAAGAGCCGGGCAGTTTGCCGCGTTTCAGTTTCAGGCATCGGCCGCCTAACCGTTTCATGGGCCGTATCGGTCCACGGCTAAAGAGTGTGACGCTTTCCGTTGCCCACGAGCGTCAGGCGACCGCGGCTAACACGTAGGCGTCACAAAAGGGGTCCACGCGGGCGCGGTAAAGCGCGGCGTGGCTGGCAGGGTGGGTTTAACGTTTCATAAAGTCAGCAAAGAGGCGCGCAGTCATTGACTGCGCGCGTGCTTTGCCGGCCTTCGCTCGAAAGCTACGGCCCGGCAGGCCGGCGGCTTAGTTGGCAGCCGCGCCGGCGGTTTCCTTGGCGGCGGTGACGACTTCGACGTGCGGTGCGACGCCCTCTTCCTGTGCCTTGGCATACTTGTCCTGCCAGGCCATGAGCGTTTCGGGGTCCATCGAGGTGTCGCCCCAGGCGTCGGCCAGTTTCT
>JBEKMW010000145.1:0-9121 GCA_049523455.1 Verrucomicrobiota bacterium
AAACAAGCGGCCAATTCCCCGCCGTCCATACCCGGCATCATCACATCCAGCAGGATTAAGTGAGGCTGAAATTCCTCCGCCGCGGAAAGCGCGGCCTTGGCGTCATTTTCCTCCCTGACCACATAATCGTTGGTCTGTTCCAGATAAAGTTTCACCAGCCGGGTATTACTGGCTCGGTCGTCCACAGCCAAGATGCGTTTCTTCTCAGTTAACTGCTTTTTCGGATTGAGGTTCTGTCTGTTTGCGCTTTTCAGTGGTAAATTTTCGGCGTCGGTTAGATGGGAAGCTTCCGGCGAACTTGCCACATGCAAAATCGAGTTTCTGCCGCCGAACGGATTGGCCACGGTTTCTTTGGCGAGCGGGTCGGGCATCCATTGGCCGTCCACAACGAGGCAGTATTCGTAGGTGCCAGGCGCCAAAGCCGTTTCTTTCCACCAGCGACCGCCCCCTGCGGGATGCAGAGTCTTAGCTTCGGGCTGCCAATGGTTGAAAGTTCCAGCGACGCAAACGGTGGTGGCTGTCGGATGACTGAATTCAAAGCGAACGGGCACCAGTTGCGGGCCGGTGCTGCGGGCATTGTCGTGATTGTGATTGTGTTTCATAGTGGGTGATTTACCGGGACGGTTGGCTTTTGTTTTTTTGAAAAATGTTTCTTTTCACATCGCAATAATACACTCGAACCCCTTGCCGGTGATATGGGGTGTTCACCCCACAGAGAATTTCATGAAGCGGAATATTCACTCCTTCCGCTTGCGCTTGTCCTGGCAATCTTGCCAAAGAATACCGAGGACAAGCCAGCCACTCCCGCCAACGGCAATCAACAAACAAATCATGGCAATGCCGGGGTAGCCAGAAATCTGGAATGCCCCGGCGTAACTGCTTGGCGCATCCGGGTCGTCATGATTCCCCGAATAATTTTCACCGCTTCATCGCCGTTGCCTTCGCTGATGGCCACCAACAACCGCAATAAATGTTCCTGCATGTTTGAACTCAGCCGCCCGGTCATGCCCAAATCCAGCAACGCCACGCGCCCGTCGTTCGTAAGAAAAATGTTGCCCGGATGCGGATCGGCATGAAAAAAGCCGTCAATCAACACCTGTTTCAGATACGCCTTGAAAAGTTCCTCGGCCAGAACATCGCCGTTCATGTCCAATTGCGCGATGGGACTGAGCGCGGTGATTTTTGTTCCGCTGTTGTTCATCAAAAAACGAGAACGCTTTTGACAGGCGGACGCCGAGTTCGCTCGCGACAATTTGTTCCACTTCGGCAAAAGGTCGGCGCGGCTGGAAAGCAATTGGCCGAATTTGATGAAGGTCGGCCCCATTTTTTCCAAATCGTCGGCCAATTCTTCCGGCGCGGGCTGGCCGGGTTTGGCGGCCAAAAGTGTTTTTTCACCGCCCGCGGCCTCATTGGCAAATTCCTTGGCCAAATCGGTATTGCCGTATTTCCAAAAAAGCAACGCGATATCCTTGTAGCGTTTGAGGTGATGCGGTTTTAAGGACAATTTCACATTTGTTTTTTGAGGCTGTTTCAGCAAATCAATCTTGCCGCTGTTTTCGGTAAAACGCTACACGACAGGCGGGACTTTTCTATGGGGTATAACCCTACCTTGAACAAAGATGGATTGCTTGAATATTTCATCAAGTCCGGCATGCGGGAAACACCGTATAGCCCGGGGATATTTTCCAGCCTACAGTTCACATTATGAGAGATGAAAGCACCAGGCAAACCCGGGAGCAGGCCGGCACATCATCTGAATACGAGACGCCTCGGCTCCAGCGCATTCTCGTGGTGGAGGATGACCGCGTCCTCTGCCATATCAATGCCATGGTGCTGCATCACGCCGGCTACTACGTTGACACCGTCGAGGATAGCGCCTCCGGTTGGAGCGCGCTTAAGGCCAGCCGCTACGACGTGCTGATCACCGACAACTCGATGCCGGGGATGACGGGTTTGGAACTGGTCAAGAAGGTGCGATTGGAAGAGATGCCGCTGTTAGTCATCCTGGCGACTGGCATGGCGCCGATGGAGGAGTTAAACCGATGTCCGCGCCTGCATGATGCCCTGCTGCTCAAGCCCTATACGGTTGAAGGGATCTTGGAAACCGTGAATAAGGTTCTGCACCAAGCGGATGGCAGCGGCGTCGGTTCCCAAGTGTTGAATGGTCATGATTTGGAGAACAACAGAATTCCGCAAGCCTGGGAGTCAGGGGCGACGGCTGACGCGCCAGTTCCACGTCAGACAAGCCCGCCGCGTCGCATTCTTGTGGTGGAGGAGGAATCGGATATCACCCAGGGCAAATGGAATCAAACAATGGACCGGGTGGCGGACGATCAGCAGCAGTTCCTGGAAGGGAAACGGGATGAATTGAGGGGACGCATTCCAATACACAGCCGGCAGACAAAGGAAACCGCCGTGATTTGAATCTGGCGCCCAGAGGCGCAAAAAATGAACTGTGAATATTTTAAAAGACAAGCCGGTCGCTTCTTTCCTCCTATGACAACCAACACCTGCGACCGGTTTGTCTTTGCTTTGTTCGCCAACCTCACCACCAAAAACACGCCATGAAAACCGCCTCTGCCATCCACAGTAAATCGTTCCATGATGAACCATCGCCGGCCGCGTCATCTCCGCCCCGGCTCGATCCAAGACCGTTGGCCGAAACGAGGTTGGATCCCGGCAAACTCGAGGCCATGGTCGCGACCGCTGAAGCAGACGCGCCGGACGCCCCGGCGAATCCGCGTGGCTCGCGCGCCGCGCGACGGGCGGGAGGCGCTGCCAGCCGGTCGGCGTCGGCCGCTTCGGTCAAACCCATGGCCGCGGAATTCCAAATCCGGGCGTCGCGGGCCACGTCGGTGAAACTCGCCTCCGATTTCACCGAAGGGGAAAAGTTCCCGCTGGACATGATTGTGGACGAGGAGGGCACCTGGTTCCTCACCACCTGGGATTTGCTAAAGCGTGGTATAGCTCGCATGGCTGACATCCCTCACGATTAGCCAGTCATCGTTTTTGGGCAGGACGTGGTTTGGGTCGTTCGCGGATCGAGGCGGTCCATTCGGATTGCTCAGACTCGACCAGAAAGATGGAGGTCATCGTCAATGCCTGGAGGGAACCGCAATTACATTCCCTGGTGGTTGTTGGTGCCGCAGGGAGTTTTGGCGGCCATCAAGCGCCGGGCGGGCTATGAGCCGTCTCGGGAGTTGGCGCGCCGTGGGCCGATCCAGCTGGGAGGCGCAGTTGGCCGATGACGCGCTCCACCCGGAAGCGCTGGCGGTTTCTTTACCAAACCGACGATGATGATCCGGTACTGCCCGTTCTGGATTCGGACGGTGTTCAATTCCGAGCCGTGGGGGAAGTTGCGGATTAAACGCGATTTGATCGGTGGCCGGCCCCATCATCGAGAGCAGCGTCCAGTTGACCATTGCATAGATCCGGCTCGCTGGGTCGGGTTTGGACTCACCACAATGGCCGGTAGGGATACACCTTATAGCGAGAGCCCCGTTCACAGGCTATTCTAGGAACATGAAACATTTCTTCAAAACTAACAAGGTTGGATTCGTGCTGGGTGCCGTGCTTCTGGCGGCGCTGACCGGGGGCGCGGGTTCCGCCGATGGACAGGGCATCGGGATAACTGTGACACCTCCCGTGGTGGTGGCGGCACCAGCTGCGGTGGTGGCGCCGGCGGTCGTGGTGCAAGACGACTACGTTTTTTACCCCACCTATGGCATCTATTACAACAGCAACCGGCATCAATACGCCTATCTGGAAAATGGCGCGTGGGTTTTTGCGCCGACGCCCCAGGGTGTTTCGGTTGACGTGCTGATGGCTTCACCATCGGTGAAAATGGATTGGCATGACTCTCCGAAAACACATCACGCGGAGATGCTCAAGCGGTATCCGAAAGATTGGAAGTCTTCCGATGAGCATCATGACCAGAAGGACAACGTGAAGGCAGGTCCGACGGATGGCGACAAAAAGCATTAACGTCACACAGGAAAAATGATGGCGAATAAATGCCATCCAAAAAAGCAAGATAAATTATGCATCTGTTATTCACGCCGGTTTTGGCCAGCGCACTCTATATTGGCGGAGGCGGGCTGGGCCTCGTTCTCCTCATCGTTATTTTGATTCTTATTTTCCGTTGAGCAACAAACCGTTGATCGGTTTCCAAAGCCCTGCGCGGCGACACCGCCGTCAAGCTGGTGGTGGATTGGCCGGCAAAGCCGGCTCGAGGCTGCGAAATATTTTCGCCGTCATGTTGGCGGCGAATCAAAACGAAGAACAACAAAACAAAAATTATTATGACGAAGTCCGGCGCGCAGAGGCTCTGCTCAAGGCGGGGGCTTTGCAGAACGCGATTTTCAATAGCGCCAACTTTTCGAGTATCGCCACTGACGCGAAGGGCGTCATTCAGATCTTCAACGTCGGCGCAGAACGCATGCTGGGCTGCGTGGCCGCCGACGTGATGAACAAGATCACCCCGGCCGACATTTCCGATTCAATCACGCATTTGCAATTTTGTTTTGAACAAGGCGGCTGCACTAGATGCAGGCTTTGTTTCTGCATCTGAATTGCCGACCCGCATGACTTGTGAATTTGGGAACCCACTGCCTGAGAAATTCGACAAATCAGTTGAGGAATAGAATTCAAATTAGGACACTACCAATCGCTGCATCCGCTTGCATCGGGCTGCCGGTTCGGCTATTATCGAAATCGTTGTTGAACGGCTTGATTTTGTTGAGGTTTTACGGTTTCTGAAGTTTAAAGCTCCCGTAGCTCAAATGGATAGAGCAGCGGTTTCCCCGGGTTATTTGCTCATCCTGACGCCGGACAAATAAATCGTAAAGGTGGTGCCTTCACCGATGCGGGTATGCACGTGCAGCGCGCCATGTCCTTCCTTGATGAGCCGTTGGACGATATTGAGGCCGAGACCGGTTCCCTGCCGCGGACCTTTGGTGGTGAAGTAGGGCTGGAATATCTTCGGCAATACGTCGGACGGGATACCCGGGCCGTTGTCCCGCACCCACAATTTGACCATCGGCGCCGCGTTCTCCACACCTTCCACGTTCATTAGCCGGTCCTGCGGGCTGTCCCGGAATAGGTTTAAGTCCAGCGCCTCGTGCAAAACCTCGCCGCCCACGTCCACGCGATGGCTGAGGGACGCGCATTGAATACCGTTCATCGCCAGATTAAGCAGCACTTGGATGAGGTCGGTACCATTCATCTTCACGCCCATGTCCTCGGCCAGCGGATGGACGTGAAATTCATTATCGAGCAGGCTGGGGTGGACTCGCACGAGTTGGTTTAGATCGTTGAGCATTTGATTGACGCCCACGCGCGCCGATTCGTCCGAACGCCGGCAGAGAAAAGCAAGGTAGCGGCGCGAAATATCAATGCAATTGCCCGTCTGCCGCCCGATGATGTGCAACCGCTCCCGGATGAACTCCAGGTCCTCCATCTCCATCCGCGAAAGTTGGCCCAACCGGCGGTTCAGCACTTGCACGAATCCGGAAACGACCGTCAGTGGACCATTGATGTCATGGATGATGCTGGCGTAAATGTCGCCGCGCCTCCGGGCGATCTGCTCCTCGATGCGCTGGTTTTGCAACTCGGCGAGGAGTTGCTCAACCTTTTCCGCGCCGCTGTGAATCTTGCTTTCGAGGGTGCGCCGTTGCATGGCATGGCTGACGGCGGTGCGGATCGTCGCGATGTCAAACGGCTTATTGATATAGTCGCACGCGCGCAGCCGCAACGCCTGCCGGATGGTGTCCGTGGTTTCAAACGCGGTGATCACGATCGCCTCGATGTCGGGTTTGACAAATTTGAGGCGTTCCAGGACCTCGATGCCCGACATGCCGGCCATGCGGATGTCCAGCACCGCCACGTCAATGGAATTTTTCTGCGCCAGTTCGACCGCCGTTGGACCGTCCTCGGCCATCAGCAAGTCGTAATCATCCTCGAAGATGACGCGCAACGATTGTCGCGGCCCCTCCTCGTCATCCACAATCAGCAATGTGCCTCGCCGCTTGAGCGTCGTTTCCACAGAGCCGGCTACAGGGCCGTTCGTTTCGGTCAATA
Organism: Verrucomicrobiota bacterium; assembly: GCA_049523455.1. Lineage (GTDB taxonomy): Bacteria > Verrucomicrobiota > Verrucomicrobiia > Limisphaerales > UBA11358 > UBA11358. The sequence goes on from JBEKMW010000145.1 coordinate 6,079, forward strand.
CGTCTGAGATCATGTGTAACTAACCTTACCTCCCTCCAGGCTCAGGCGCGACTAGGGTGTTCCTTGACGCCACTAGGAAAACCCCTGGTCTCAATTTGGAAGCGTGAGCCGGGGACCGGTGAAAGGTTGAACGAGTGGGCCGCTCGAACGTCCCCGGCCAAACGGGTCGCGGTCGGGCCGGAATTTAATTCGTAAAATTCGCAGTAGAGCCTCAATCGTGAGTGATTCAAAGCGGGCTTGTGCTTGAACACGGACACATTGGTTGTGACGCCTTGAATTGGCTCCTTAATTCAAATTAGGACACTACCAAGATCGGGGCGAAGGTCGTGCGCCATTCCCGGCAGATCGTCTTCCAGATGGCGGAGGTGGCGGTGCCGAGAGCGCTGTTTTGGGCCATTCTGGTAGGGATTGGGCGGCTGAGATTGGCAACACCGGTATCAGGATGAAGACCGAGCACGTCAAAACACCAGCAGCCACGGAGGAGGTGTCTTCAGACGGCTTTGAAAAGCCTGTGGAAAGGCTCAACTGGCCACAAATCGCCCTTTTGCCAGAGAAAAACCGTGGGCGGACTGGCATAAGGACTTGCAAATCTGTGGAGCAGAAGGGAAATCACGAGAAAGGCCCATGACGACCGTGGGCAAGAAACCAAATGGGAAATGTCAATTAACATGAATCTCACCATCCAACTGACACCGGATCTGGAGGAGACCAACTTGCTGATGCAGGCCACTGAAACTGCCAGACGCCCCTCGGATCAGGAGGGGTGTAAACGGCGGTCGAAAACTGTGGCGGGTGGCGGTCCAAAAACGTGGCACCCTTCGAGGCAAAGGGAACTGATTTCTGGGCTTCAGGTCAAGCGTGGGATAATCGCTGCAAGGTAAAAGGAGCAGGAGAGCGAGCTGGCGAGCCTTACAGTTTGTCGGACTTCGGGCCTGCTAACGGTTTGCATTGTGGCTTGAACATGTCCGATTCACTTTTCTGTGAGGTGCGTGAGGTCAATGGGGCCGAGGTTTATCAGACTCGGCTCAGACCTCAACTCCAGCGCAGGGCCAGCCGCCGGCAGTTGAACGCCAAACTGATCAAAGACCATTCGGTTCGGACGTTTTCCAGACCGCGTAGACGGAAGGACCGAAACCCTAGAGCTGCTTTGATGATGCCGAAACCTGGTTCAACTGTGCTCTGTCTTAGCCGATACATCGCTTTCCCGGCTTCGGTGGACAGTCGCTGTCGCATTTGCTCTCGATAAGCTTTGCTGGCCCGTCTCGATCCTGAAACTTCAAGAGGCACCCTTCAGCGGCGGCTTGGTCAAGATGATTGGGACGGCCGCGGGGGCATCGACGCAACCGGACGAACTGGTGCGCTCTTCGTTCGGCCAGGCCTCGCTTACGGTGAGGGCCTGGGTTCCAACCACTTTGCCGGCGAGCGCTTGAATGGCGGCTCGGGCGCCTTCGGGCGTGGCCATGGTCACGAAGCCGAAACCGCGCGACTTATGATTGACGCGATCAACTATGATATTAACCTCCGCGACGTTTCCATAGAGGGAAAATAGATCTATCAGATCGTTTTCCGTCGTAACCGCGGCCAGGTTATCTACATACACTTTGTTGGGCTTGTTGTTCATTTTAAGATGGGCATTTCGAATCATTTCCCAAGATACTTTGACGGGTTGCGTATCCGGTCGAGCCGCTCGGCTTCGACTTCGTTTAAAATCACCCGACGTCGCCTTTGCTTGATGCCATTCGCGATAGATTGGGGAAGCAAGCAGGCCTGTTTGATCAGTTCGAAGATGGTCAGGCAAATGAGCTTGAGTGCGTTCATAGGGCAGTATCACTCATGGTCGTCATAGAACAGTGTGCAGAAAATGATGATGGCGGATTCCTCCGTTTTGGGCATGGCATTCGGTTCGGCGGGTGTGACCAGGGTGCTCATGTGCGTGGCCAACAACCGCAGGTCCGGATGTTGTGCAAGAAACTCGTTGATCTGTTCTTCCAGGGCCGTCGCCGGCGACTTGCCGGAGGGCAGCTTGTGGAGAACGACTTCGAATATCTTTACTTTCATTTTGCACTTTGCACACGTCCGGCACGTTGTCGTTTAACTCTCCACAATGAGTTCAAGGCACAGTTTCATATGGTCAAATTCACTTGATTTGTTTGATGTGCTGCCCAGCACGGTCTCCGCCAAATGGCGCCGTTGAGTGGAACATCAACCAGATCGGGGATTGGCGCTTCCCGGCTGCCTTCCCCTTCAAAGCTGGACAAATCCTCCGGTTCCCACCGGTCCCACCGGTCCCGCCGCCGCGGTCAGTGGCTGAGTGAGCGGTCCATCGGCCCGGGGATATTGGATTCCGTTCATTTTCATGGCTCCATGATTCAGCGACTGCTTTGCCTTTGGCCGGCCTGTTGGTGAACTCGGACCTGATGTTTCAGGTCCTGGGTGGCCTTGAGCAATGCGGCTTCGACCCTGTGGTCTCGGGCCTCCGCGTGCAGGGCCGGGCCATGAACCAGCAGCGCCCCCGCACGAGTGTGGCGGGCAGCCTTGGCGTGCGTGCCCGGTCCCGGAACATACAGATGGACTTGCACGCGAAAAGGCGGTTTGGCTTCCCGTTGGTGTTCGAGAACCACGTCGGCAGAGGTTATCGCGGTCAAGCGGTGCAGGTGTTTGAGTTGTTCCTCCACCTGGCGGTGCCAGGTGGCCTGGGCGTTGAGGCTGAGATAGCGAAAGGTGGTATTCATGTTTGTTCAGGCCTGGGTTTGCAGTTGCATTCGGTTCAGGGCGGGAGAATGGCGCGGCTGACGCTGGAAGTCGGCGTAAATCCCACAGTCCGCACGGCTGTTATTCCGGTAGGAAAGATTGCCCACGAGGCTGAGCAGGGGATGGCGGCGTTCCCGGAAGGCGCCGGCCACCCGCCGCAGAATGCGTCCGAGGGAATAAAAGCGACGGTTGCAGGCATTCATTTCCTGAACGATGCCAGCCAGAGTGAAATGCTTGTACCGGGCCACCGGGAAGGTCAGCGTGTAGTATTTCCAGTCTGCCGGAAAGGTGT
>JBEKMW010000146.1:0-9120 GCA_049523455.1 Verrucomicrobiota bacterium
TTCGATCAGGTCGGTGCCGTGGCAGATGTTGAGACGAGTGGCGGCGTTGCTTATATGGCTCACGTTGGCGGCTTCATCTTTGGAGCGCTTACCGGACGAATCTTTGAGGGTTTCCGGCGCATTGACGAATAGGATAATCAGCCAGGTTCCCGCCCGAAAGGGTGGCAACATTGCTATTTTTTCGAGTTGATGTCGCCGGACTTTTTGATGGCGCGCAGCAGGCGCCAACCGAAATAAGCCGCTATGAGGTAGCCGGCAGCGCCAAATACTGAAACGCCGGCGACCGTGGGCGGTGCTTTCATGCTCCAAAGGAGGCAGGAGCCGACAAACAGCGCGGCGGTCATCACGCCGAGCACCAGTCGGTTGATCACCAGGTCAATATGACGGAGATCCAAGTGGACGGCGAAGGAGCCCTCGCGCACGCGCTTGAGAACGTCCTCCAGGTCGCGCGGCAAGGACTGCGCCAGCCGCGCCCAGTCGTGATAGGTGTGCCGGAGCTGGCCAAAGATGCGCCGGACCGAGAGACGCCGATGGACCATCTTGTCGTAAAAGGGGTGGAACACTTCGGCGAGGCTGAATTCCGGGCTCAACCGTTGGGCGGTCCCCTCCAACTCGACCAACGTGCGCAGCAGCAGCGAGAGTGCCGGCGGCAAGGTGATGTTATAGCGCCGGATGATCTCAAACAGGCTGTTCAACGCGTTGCCCAGGTTCATGTCCTGGATGGACTGGCCCACGTAGTCGGCGACGAAATCGGTGAGGTCGGCGCGTAATTCGTCGCGGCGCGTGTCGGGCGGCGCGGAGCCGAGGTGAAGGAGGATGTCCCCCAGGTCCACCGAGTTGTGGTTCACGATGGCCATGAGCAAATCGTTAATGCTTTCAGCCAGTTCTTCATCGAGCCGGCCAACCATGCCGCAGTCAAGCACGCCGACGACACCGCCGGGCAGGAGCATCAGGTTGCCGGGATGCGGGTCGGCATGGTAGAACGCGTCGCGGAAAATCATCTCGAGATACATATTGGCGCCGCGCCGCGCGAATTCATTGAGATCAACGCCCGAGGCGGCAAGGGCGGCGGAATCGGTGCCAAGGATGCCGTCCAGCCTTTCCATTGTCAGGACACGGCGCGTTGAGAACTGCTCGTAAGCGTAAGGGAAATGGACGGTGTCGTCCTGGTCGAAATGTTTCGCGAACTCTTCAAGATTGCGGCGTTCAAAGGTAAAATCCAACTCGCGCAGCAGGGTCCGACGAAACTGCCGGACGAGCGCAACGGGCTGGTAGCGGCGAATCTGGGGAGCGTGCTTTTCCGCCAACTCGGCCAGATCAGCGAGGATATCCAGGTCGGGCATGATCTTGTCCACAATGCCAGCGTGTTGAACTTTGACGACGACGTGCTCACCCGAAGGCAGCCGGGCCAGATGGACTTGGGCGATGGAGGCCGAGGCCAATTGCGCCTCTTTGAATTGCGCAAACAGTTTGCCCGGCGGTTTGCCGAACTCGGCTTCAATCGTGGCCCGAACCGTGTCGGGCGGATCGGCCTGCACGGCGATTTGGAGGTGGGCCAATTCCCGGGCCATCTCGGGGCCAACGAGGTCGGGCCGCGTGCCGAGCATCTGCCCGAGCTTGATGAAGGTGGTGCCGAGTTCGGTGAAGGCCAGGCGCACGCGCTCCTCGATTTTGAGGTCGGGGATATGCTGGCCATCAACGCTCTTAATTCGATCCTGTACCCAAGGGAGATTCAAACCCTTGACCCAATCGGCCAGGCCGTATTTTGCCAGCACACCGATGATTTCGCCCGCCCGGTGGACGTTGCGTTCCAATCGTGTCAATGCGGCAAATTTCATTCGTGATCGAATCCTAACAAATATCTTCGCGTCCGGCAAGAAAGCCAGCAGACGGGCAGTATCCTAATTTGGAAACAGTATAAAGTTTCATCCAGCGGGTTTGCTGAAAATAATCCACAAGAGGATTATCACCGCGACAAGAGCGACAAACAGCAAAACGGCTGAACCAATGACTTTTGGTGTTTGATTCATTTTATTCGCCACAGCGTTCTACCAATTCGGTGATAGTCCACGCGCCATTCTCGACGCCAGCCGCTTGCGCGGGCGTCATGCGAATTGCGCCATGCGTTTTCACGAAATCATAGTAACAGAAATTCAACGCGACCGCAGCCTCAAAATTTTCAAACTTTTTGCTGAATGCTTTCATCAGGCGCGTGAGGCGTCGGCAATGCATCCGCAACGTGTGGTTCTGCTTTCCGAGGTGAGAAGTGGAAATCCGGCTCATGTCAGGCATTCCGCAAATGATTGCCTTTTCGGTTTTCACGACTTCGGCCGGGTTGTAACGGCCAGCGGCGTTGTTTCGTTTCGCGCCGATGAATCCCCCAATCTCATCCACTTCAATTTGGGCGCGATTCAGGCCGCGCATTTTCTCGTCTTGGATTCTGGCGCAGGCCGTGCCGATGCGAACGCCTAAGACCGGCAGCACAGGCAAAATCCGCCGCGCAACCCAAGTGGAAGTCCGCAATTCAGCCGGCAGACACCGAGAAACGGCTTGTTTTGACGGCCCGGCAGGTTCAATCTGGGCGGCGTACACGCGGATCGGGAAACATGCCTATGAGAAGGGCCGCATTGTTGCAGTGGTCCAAGGGATTTGCCGGAATGCCAAATCCTGGCGCGGCAATTCCGATGTTGGAGCGCGAAGCGGAAGACCTTCACCCCTTCGCCAAAAGGAAATTCAAATGCCCGGCAAGCTTACCCATGTAGCATTGCGCACCAGCCTGCTGTACGCGCTGGCGGCGGCGGTCTGGATACTGGTTTCCGACAAAGTGTTGGTTGCTTTGGTGCATGATCCAGTGCTCATGGAGGAAATATCGACGTGCAAGGGGTGGGCGTTTGTGGCGGTTACGGCGTTGCTGCTCTTTGGGGCATTGCGGGGCCAGTTGCGGCGCTGGGAACAGGAAGCCGCCGCGCGCCGGCTGGCCGAGGCCCATCTGGCGGAAGCGCAGAAGCTGACGCACACAGGCAGTATCGGTTGGAATGTTGCCACCGGCGAACACATCTGGTCGCAGGAAACGTTGCGCATTTTCGAATACGATGCCTCAACGAAGATCACAACGCCATTGATCCTCGAACGAGTTCATCCCGAGGACCGAACCATCGTGCAGGAGATGCTGGAGTGCGCCACGCATGAGCGGAGAGGTTTTGATTATGAACATCGGTTGCTCATGCCGGATGGCTCCGTAAGACATCTTCACGTTGTTGCTCGCGCCTTTAAACAGGAACCGGGCAACGTCGAGTTTATCGGGGCAGTGATGGACGTGACCGGGCAAAAGCAGGCTGAAGAATCGTTGCGCCGCCTCAACCGTGAACTGCGGGCCATCAGCAATTGCAGCCAGACGCTGATGCGTGCAACCGACGAGCAGACACTTTTGCGGCAAATCTGCCGCATCGTCTGCGAGGAGGCCGGCTACCGCATGGCGTGGGTCGGCTATGCCGAACACGACGAGGCCAAGAGAGTACGCCCGGTCGCGTGGGCCGGAGTCGAGGAAGGATATCTCGCAAACCTCGGCATCACTTGGGCTGACACGGAGCGTGGGTGGAGCCCCACCGGAACGGCCATCCGCAGCGGGAAGACTTGCTACATTCAGGATTTCGCAACGGATCCTCGACTCGCGCCCTGGCGGGAGAGCGTCTTGCAGCACAGTCTTCTTTCCGGCATCGCCCTGCCGCTCAAGGACGAACACGGCAACGCCTTCGGCAGTCTTAGCGTTTATTCCGCCCAGCCCAACGCTTTTACGCCGGAAGAGATTCGGATGCTTGAGGAGCTGGCCGGCGACATGGCGTTCGGCATCGTCACCCTGCGTTCCCGGGCCGCGCGCGAACAGGCGGAGCAGAAGGTCTCCCTCCTGAGTTTCGCCATGGACAATGTACGCGAAGCCGCCTTGTTGATAGACGACAGTGGGCATTTTCAGTACGTCAACGAGGAGGCCTGCCGCGTTCTGGGTTATACCCGTGCGCAACTGCTCGGCATGGGCGTATCGGATATTGATCCTGAGTTCCCGGCGGAGCGTTGGTCCGACCATTGGCAGGGCCTGAAGGTGCAGCGGTCGCTGAGTTACGAAAGCCGCCATCGAACCCAGGCTGGCCGCACTTTCCCGGTCGAGATCAGTGCGAATTATTTCGAATATGGAGGCCGGCCTTACAACTTGGCTTTTGCACGGGATATCACCGAACGCAAGCGCGCTGAGGAGACACTGGGGAGAAGTGAGGCCTATCTGGCGGAATCGGAAAGGCTGGCCCACACGGGTAGTTGGGCTTTAGACCTGGCCAGCAACAAGTATGTCTACGTTTCGGAGGAAGACTATCGAATTTGGGCATTCGATCCGCAACAGGGTTTACCGACCAAGGAAGCAGTTTTACAACGAATCCATCCGGAGGATCGGAACCGGTGGATGGGAAACTTTGAGAAGTCGCTCCGCGAAAAACTAGATAGTCTCGATGAGTACAGGATCGTGTTGCCCGACGGAACGATCAAACACATTCGCACTATCCGGCATCCTGTCCTGAATGACGCGGGAGATCTCGTTAAGCTGGTAGGCATCACAATCGATATTACGGAACGCAAGCACACAGAAGAAGCCTTGCGACTATCCAACGCCTACAACCGCAGCCTCATCGAAGCCAGCCTCGATCCGCTGGTCACGATCGGGCCGGACGGGAAGATCACAGACGTCAATGGCGCGACCGAGGCCGCGACGGGTCGCTCGCGCGGCGAACTCATCGGCAGCGATTTCTGCGATTACTTCACCGAGCCGGCACACGCGCGTGCCGGCTACGAGCAGGTGTTCCGGGAAGGGACAGTGCGGGATTACCCCTTGGAACTGCGGCATCGGAGCGGATGCGTGATGTCGGTGGTGTACAATGCCTCGGTTTATCGGGACGAGTCGGGCCGGGTCATTGGCGTATTCGCGGCCGCTCGCGACATTACCGAGCGCAAGGGCGCCGAGGAAGCTGTGCGTGAAAGTGAGACGCGCTTCCGCACGTTTGTGGACCACGCGACGGACGCCTTCTTCATGCTGGACTTCGAGCAAGGAACCATTATTGACGTGAACCAGCCTGCTTGCGAGAGCCTCGGCTACAGCCGGGAGGAGTTGATCGGGAAAACCCCGCTGGCCTTCGACGTGAATCTGGATCAAGCGACCCTCGACGCCATGGAGGAGCGGACAGCGGCGGGCGAGACCGTGTTGTTCGACCGACACTGGCATCGGCGAAAGGACGGCTCGCGCTTCCCGGTCGAAGTGCACACCAGCCTCTTCTGGCGTGGCGGGCGCCGCTTCCTGCTGAAGGTGGCCCGGGACATCAGTGACCGCGTGCGGGCCGAAGAAGCTGAGCGGTCCGGTGAAGCTGAGCGCCGTCGGGCGGAGATAGCGCTGCAGGAGGCGCGGGCGGAGTTGGAGCGGGTTTCCCGTGTGACCACCATGGGCGCGTTGACCGCCTCCATCGCCCACGAAGTCAATCAGCCACTGGCTGGTGTGGTAACGAGTGCCAACGCCGGCCTGAATTGGCTCGCGAAAAGTCCGCCGAATCTTCTCAAAACTCGCGAGGCCATCGAGCGCATCCTGCGAGATGGTAATCGCGCCGGGGAGGTATTAAACCGAATTCGGACGCTCCTGAAGAAGACGTCACCCACCAAAACACGTTTGAGCGTTAACCAAATTGTTCGCGATGTGATGGCGTTGACCGGGGATGAACTGCGGCTAAAAAATGTCGCGTTTTCCATGGAATTGGACTCCAGCCTCCCGGCCATTGTGGGAGACAGTATCCAGTTGCAGCAAGTGCTCCTAAACCTCATTATGAACGCGATCGAAGCCATGGCCAGTATCACAAATCGCCGGAAGACATTGCGCATCCAATCGGAACCGGGCGACCTGGACGGGAAGCCCGCCGTTACGGTGAAGGTGAGCGACACCGGTATTGGCTTAAGCACCGCGGACACAGGGCGGCTGTTTGAAGCCTTTCACACAACCAAGGCTGAAGGGATGGGGATGGGCCTTTGGATTAGCCGCTCGATTATTGAGGGACACGGCGGGCGGTTGACAGCACAATCCAACGACGGTCCGGGTGCGACCTTCCAAGTATTGCTCCCGGCCGAGACGGGAGGTTCCGAATGAACGACATCGAATCAATCGTTTTCATTGTGGACGACGACTCGTCAGTCCGAGAAGGCCTCGTAGATCTCATCAGTTCCATCGGTCTTAAGGCAAAGGCGTTCAACTCAGCGCGGGAATTTCTGCGGCATAAAAGGCCGGATGCCCCGGCCTGCCTGGTGCTGGACGTGCGCCTGCCCGGGTCCAGCGGCATGGATTTGCAACAGGAGTTGGCCCAGTCGGAAGAGCCGCTCCCGATTATCTTCATCACCGGCCATGGGGATATTCCCATGTCGGTGCGAGCCATCAAGGCCGGTGCGGTGGAATTTCTGACCAAGCCATTTCGAGATCAGGACTTGCTCGATGCGATTCAACAGGCCCTCAAAACCGACCGGGCGGCGCGGGAACAACGGGCCCGCGCAACCGAATTGCGCGGCCGATACGAATCATTGACGCCGCGAGAACGGGAAGTGATGCAATTGGTGGTTACGGGTTTGTTGAACAAGCAAATCGCGGGCGAATTAGGCACCAGTGAAATCACGATCAAGATGCATCGCGGCCAGGTCATGCACAAGATGAAGGCTGAATCGGTCGTGGAGCTGCTCCGCATGGCGGAAGTAATCGCGACAACCAATGCTGGGCGATCCCATACCAAGGTATCATAGAACCCACCAGCGTCACGTGCTAGTGTTTGGCAAGCCGGCTTGAGCCAAACTATTCAGGCCGGGAGCAAACTTGAGCACAACAGAAATGCCGTTAATCTCGGTCGTTGACGATGATCTATCCGTTGTCGAAGGCATTGTCAGTTTGATGGAGTCAGTCGGCTTCGCCGCCAGGGGATTTGTTTCGGCGGAAGATTTTCTAAGCTCGCACGTATTGCGGCACTCGGCGTGCCTGATCCTGGACGTGCGCATGGCAGGGATGGGGGGCTTTGAGTTGCAGCGCCGCCTGGCGGCCGCGAACGACCCCACGCCGATCATATTCATCACGGCGCATGGGGATCACGATATTTCCGCGGAAGCGTTGCGGCGTGGAGCCGTGGCGTTCCTGCGCAAGCCGTTCAGCCAGGAATCCCTATTTGATGCGGTGCGTTCAGCTCTGGCGCTGCGGGGAGGACCCCCTGAGCGTGAAAGACCAGACTGACTCCTAACGAAGCTTTACTCCAAGCGCTCGGAAGGCCAGGACCAGATGGCAGCGGGCTTGGAACCGGATGGCAAGAAACGCCTCTCAGAAGGGGATACCCGATACCAAGTGATTATAGAACCCACCACGGTTGTGCTGCTAAATTTGCAGCCGAAGTATGGAGAACAATTAACACAGAACACAGCGTAAAAGCAAAAACGGAGCAACCAATCGAACCAAAAAAATAAAATGAAAACACAGGCAATCCCTCACGAGAAAAAAAGCAAAGCAAAGCCCGCTGACAAGGCTGCTCCATCAAGAGCCAAAAGGCGGTTGGCGAGAAGCGCGGCCAACGTCCTCGCTCCAAAGACCGAGGGGACCGCCAGGCATGTTCCGTTATTGCTCGAGCGGTGTCCGAAGCCCGATAAAAAGCGCATTTGCTTTGGACTCTATGCGCCCGAAGCACAGGCGGTGTTCGTGGCTGGGTCCTTCAACGGTTGGCAGCCGTCCGCCATGCCTTTGCAAAAACAAGACGACGGCCGCTGGGTAGTGGAGTTGGTGCTCGAGCCAGGGAGGTATGAATATCGGTTCGTCGTCGATGGCCAGTGGACTGACGATCCGCTGTCGCCGGCTTACGTGTCGAATCCGTTTGGCGGCCTGAATTGCGTTTTGGTGGCCGCTATCCAAGGCATGAGCTGATCGCAAGGTGAAGGTATGCGTACGCTGCGCTGCTTGCACTTTCTGGATTGCCTTGTTCCCTTTCTATTATTCGTGGGGTTGGGCCGTCGGACAAAATGCCGAGTCTTGACAAGCAGGGCTTGGGCGCGGCTGTCGCCTGTGCCGGCGGTTACCGCGCCACAAGCAACCAAGCGACAAATACGCTTTGCTGAAGAGAGCGCGCTTTCCCAAGGAGAAGGTCTTTTTGTGGAGGACTGAAGCGATTTCGCCGTGGCTGCCTGGAGAAATCGGCGGGCGGGCAGTACACGGTCGGATTAACCATACCGCCGATTGAGAAAGGATCGAGAAATGAACGCATTAACACGCTGGGATCCATTCAAAGACATGGATGACGTCCCACATCGCTTGGCCAACTTTTTTGGCCTCGTATCGGCCCGCGCGACTGCCGGTGGCCAGGAATTGATGAGTGTGGCCAAATGGGCGCCTTCGGTGGACATCAGCGAAGACAACAAAGAATGGCTCCTCAAGGCTGACCTGCCCGAGGTGAAAAAGGAGGACGTGAAGGTGACCGTCGAGAATGGAGTGCTGACGGTTACGGGCGAGCGCCAGTTCGAGAAGGAGGAGAAGGACAAGAAGTATCACCGGATCGAGCGGTCATATGGCAACTTCCTCCGCAGCTTTACGCTGCCAGAGGGAACCGACGGCACCAAAGTCAGCGCGGAGTTCAAGGACGGCGTGCTAAAGGTGCATCTGCCGAAAAGTGAAGAGGCGAAAGCGAAAGCGAAAACCATTGATGTGAAGGTGGCCTGAAGACTGAAAAGACAAGCATGAGTCATCAATCGAACAAAACAAATGAAAGGAAGGTATGTTTGTATGAAAAGCAATATAGGAAAAACTGACCCGGAACTAAAAAACGACGTGTTAGCGGAGCTCAAATATGAGCCAAGCGTGCATGTCGAAAACATCGGAATTCTGGTGAAGGACGGGGCGGTGACACTCAATGGCTACACCAGCACCTTTAGCGAGAAATGGGATGCGGTGCGGGCGGCCAAACGGGTCGCAGGGGTGAGGGCAATCGCTAACGACATTGAAGTCAAGCTGCCGGATTCCCAGCGCCGCACCGACGGAGATATCGCCGACGCGGCAGTAAATCAAATTGAATGGTCCACGACGAT
>JBEKMW010000147.1:0-9072 GCA_049523455.1 Verrucomicrobiota bacterium
CGCCCCCGCGGCCCGACCGTCCAAAAACAGTAATTGAATGGCGCCATGCCCTCCGGCGGACGGCTGGAGAGGTGCGCCTGGAATTCCGCGTCCGGGAAACTTGGGCATCCTATATTACGGATGCCTGTCGCCTTCGTGACAATCCGGTTACAAAATTATGGCGGGAGCTGTTCTTGGCTTTCCCTTTCTTCCCGCACGTTCTTTTCCAGTTGCAAGACCCCAATTCCATCCTACGATGCTCCCACCGAATCAAGCCTATGAACGATAATTTCACGTTGGAGGGAGGTTACGCTGCCGCTGCGGTTCATCTGGATCCTTCGGTCATCTACGGCAGTGGCCGGCCTGAGCTTCCCATGCTGGTTGCGCCCCTGGATTTCACGCTCCGCGGGCCCAAGTCGCCGGGCAGATGCTTCGATTTTCAAGAACTGCGTTGCCGGCTTTCGCTGTTCGACAACCCCGCCTGCATTGCCCTCGCTCTGCCCATCCGGCTCAACGTGCGCGCCCTTTCCTACAAAGAGCTCGCCGGCCATCCGGTGCCTTTGGAAATTCCGTTGGACCGCACGCGTCTGGCGCTCATCAACCGGCTGCGCAACGGCGGCGACGTGCTGTTGCGGCTGGATTTGGAACTGTTGTTCGAAGAATTGTTCGAGGTGGCCCGTGAGCCGGGCTCCCTGCGGCCGATCATCTGGAGCCTGGTCGAGCGCTATCAGCTCCCAGCCAAAGTGACTGTCACCCTGCCGCGTTCGGCGTGGCTGGAACGTGTCTTGGGCCCGACTGGATTTTCCAAGGTCCATGTCCTCGAACTTCCTGCCATTCCCGTTCAGGAATGCCCCGCCCTGACCGCCTCGTTCAACGCGCTCCAGGAAGCCGTGAACCTGGAAAGCCAGGGCAGCCATCGGGAAGCCATCCACCAATGCCGGGTCGCTTTGGAACCGTTTCTGGTGACGGTGGATAAATCCGGAACCGAAGGCGAAAGGAAAGAAGCGCTCGTTTTGGATCCTTTGTGGCGGCAGGAACTCGGCAAGTCCACCTACGAATGGGTAAATGCGGCTCTCATCGCCTCAGAAATACCGGCCAGCCCGGTCCGGCACGCCTCATCCGCGGGTTTCGAGCAACTGGACGCACAGATGCTTTTGGCCGCCGCTACCGCGCTGATTGCGCAAGCCGCCAGGACGCAACCGCCGGCCAGCCCTTCAGCCTGAACCGGAGGCAATACTGCTCACGAATTGCCGATCAAAATACCAGCCAGGAAGACCAGCGCTCCGCCCAACATGACTTGCAGCAGCGCCGATACGATCGGGGTGTCCATGTATCGGTGCCGCACCCAGGAGATGATGCCCAATTCGGTCAGCACCACGACGACAGCGATGGACGTGGCCGTTTTAATGTTCGGAATGAGATAGGGCAACGTGTGGCCGAGACCGCCCAGCATGGTCATCAGGCCGCACACCAAACCCCGCGCCCAGGGATGCCCGCGCCCGGTCAGGCTGCCGTCGTCGGAAAGCGCCTCGGCGAATCCCATGCTGATGCCTGCGCCCACGGCGGCGGCGAGGCCCACCAAAAATGTCTCCCAGCTTTTATGCGTGGCGAACGCGGCGGCAAACAAGGGCGCCAGCGTGGAGACCGAACCGTCCATGAGGCCGGCCAGCCCGGGCTGGATCACTTGTAATATGAACAGTCGCTTGGCGCGGGACTTTTCGTCGTCGCTTAATTTGGTCTGCGCGATTTGCTCGGCGGTGTAGGCATGCTGGCGCTCCTCTTCGGCGAGGTCGCCAAGGAGTTGCCGGATGCCGGCGTCATTCGAGCGGCGGGCGGCCGCTTCATAAAATCGTTTGGTTTCCACCTCCATGCTTTCGGCGGTCTTCTGGACGGTCTTCAAACCCAGCGGCCGCACCAGCCAGACCGGTTTGCGGTCCACAAAGCCGCGCACGTCCTGGCGCCGGATGTGCGGCACGTGGTCGCCGAAACGCGTCTTGTAGAGCTCCAGCAAACGATGGCGGTGCCCGTCCTCCTCGCGGCGCAGCACGCGGAATTTGGCGGCTTGTTCGGGATAATTTGCCTGCAATCCGTCGGCGAAATCTTCATAGATGCGCGCGTCCTCTTCCTCCAGGGCAATGGCGAGCGCCAGGATTTCCTGCTCCGTTAAGCTGTCAAAGGTCTTCATAAGTTTGCATTTAGAAATACGGCGAAAACAAACGCGCCGCGGCGTCGCGCACTTTCACCGGCAGCGAGCGCCGGTCCGCCTCGGCCAGCGTGACTTCGTGCGCCCCGCTCAGTTTTTGTTCCACCACCGCCGTCATTTCCTTCGCAAAATCGCGGCCATAGCATTCAACATTCAACTCAAAATTCAAACGCAAACTGCGCGTGTCCCAGTTGGCCGAGCCGAGCAAAACCCAGTGCCCGTCCACCATCATCAGCTTCGAGTGGTCGAAGGGCGGCGGGGTGAGCCAGAGGTGGCAACCGCGCTCCAATACCTGCCACCACAACGCGCGCGATGCCCAGTGCACAAACGGCAGGTTGTTCCTGGCCGGCAAAATGATGTCCACCCGCACGCCACGCAACGACGCCAGGTTCAGCGCCGATATGAGCGCCACGTCCGGCAGAAAATACGGCGTGACTATCTGCACGGAGGTCTGCGCCTCGGCCAGCGCCGCCAGCAGCGTCCACCGTGCTTTTTCAAAATCTGCATCCGGACCGTCCATAATCACCCGCGCAATGACCTCGCCGCATTCGGTCAATTCGGGAAACCAGCTTTCGCCGTCGAGCATTTCGCCGGTGGTAAAGGCCCAATCGTTGGCAAATGCCTCCTGCAATTGCGCCACCAGCGGTCCCTCTACGCGAAAATGCAAATCGCGGACCGCATTTCTGGTGTGGTGGGCGTCCGGGCGGGCCGTTCCCGCCAGCACATTTCCCTGCCGGATGTTCATGCCGCCGGTGAACGCAAGTTTTCCGTCCACGACCAGCACTTTGCGGTGGTTCCGTAGATTGAGCGTCGCCACGCGGATTGGGTGAAGCAGCGAAGACGGCAGGAATTTTGCGAAGGGGACGCGGGCGCGCTTGAGCTCATGCGTAATGGGCGGCCAGGAATAGCGCGCGCCCGCGGCGTCAATCAAAACCCGCACGGCCACGCCGCGGCGGACGGCCCGCCCGAGCGCCGCGGCGAATTGTTTGCCGCTGGCGTCGTTGTCAAAAATGTAAGTCAGCAGCGAAATCGTCCGGGTGGCCGATTCCATGGCGGCGAGCATGGCGGGGAAGGCGGCGTCGCCGTTGACGAGGGGTTGCAACCGGTTGCCGGGCAACAGCGGTTGGTTCACGACCCGGCCGACGACCCGCGCGAGCATCTTCAAATGTTCGGCGCCCTCGTGTCCCGGTTCGCCGAGATTCTCCGGGATGGGCCGGGAGAAGGTTTTGTGGACGCCGAGCTCGAGCGCGCTGCGGCGAATGCGGTTGACGCCCAGCGCGAGATAAAGAATCGGCCCGAAGAGCGGCAACAACCAGATGAACCCGATCCACAGCGTGGCGGCGCGGGTGTCGCGCTTGTGGAGCAAGGCATGGACGGAAGCGAGCAACGCGGCGATCAAATCAAAGCCGGCGGCCAGATGCGGCCAGAACCGGGAAAGTGTATCAAGCCAGTTCATCGCTCGCCCTTGTTTATGCTGGAAACGCCGCGGGATGCAAGCGTAGTTGTTGGAACAAAAACAGCGGCGGTCTGTGACCGCCGCTGCCATGCTTTTGAAATATCCAGTCGCCCGTGCTCAGGCCACGGTGATGCCTTTGTCGAGATAAACGTCCTGAATCAGATTCAGCAGCTTGACGCCTTCCTTGAGCGGGCGTTGGAACGCCTTGCGGCCGGAAATCAACCCCATGCCGCCGGCGCGTTTGTTGATGACGGCCGTCTTCACCGCCGCCGCCAGGTCGCCTGCGCCCTTGGATTCGCCGCCGGAATTGATGAGGCCCGAACGGCCGGCGTAACAGTTCAACACTTGGTACCGGCAAAGGTCAATTGGATGGTCGCTGGTCAGTTCGGCATAGACCCGTTCGTCGGTCTTGCCGTATTTGACGCCACCGGCATTGAGCGCATTGTAGCCCCCGTTGTTCTCCGGCAGTTTCTGCTTGATGATATCCGCCTCAATCGTGACGCCCAGATGGTTCGCCTGGCCCGTCAGGTCGGCGCTCACGTGATAATCCTTGTCCTTCGTCTTGAACGCGCTGTTGCGCAGGTAGCACCACAGCACAGTGGCAAGGCCGAGTTCGTGCGCGCGCTTGAAGGCGAGGCTGGTCTCCACAATCTGCCGCGTGGATTCCTCCGAGCCAAAGTAGATCGTCGCGCCCACGGCGACCGCGCCCATGTTCCACGCCTGTTCCACGTGCGCGAAATAAACCTGGTCGAACCGGTTCGGGTAGGTGAGCAATTCGTTGTGGTTCAATTTCACCAGGAACGGAATCTTGTGCGCGTATTTGCGCGACACCGCGCCCAGCACGCCCAACGTGGAGGCCACCGCGTTGCAGCCGCCTTCCATGGCCAGCTTCACGATGTTCTCCGGGTCAAAGTAGTCGGGATTCTTCGCGAAGCTCGCGCCGGCGGAATGCTCGATGCCCTGGTCCACCGGCAGGATCGAAACGTAGCCCGAGCCGGCGAGCCGGCCATTTTTGAAGATGGCCTGCAGGCTGCGCATCGTTTGGGGATTGCGATCAGACAGCGCCAGCACGCGGTCCACGAAGTCCGGTCCCGGCAGGTGCAGCCGTTCCTTGGCCACGGTTTTGCATTGGTGTTCCAACAGGCCCTTGGCGGCATCGCCCAGCAGTTTTTCAATTTCAGCATTCATAATTCGTTCATTGATAGTCAAATACGTCGCGCTTCGTCCCTTGCCGGCTTAACTTCAATCCTTCCGGCGTCGGGGAGCAAGCTCAATTTTGTCGGCGGCAGGATAATGGCCTGTGATGCGTACGGCTTGTTGCTTTTTGTTCTTTTGTCACCGGATTTTGCCGGCTCACTGAATCACCCGCGACTGACCAAGCCGGATACTCACTCCCAAAACAGAGACGGACGACGGCTGTTCCCTCTCCTCGGGGGAGAGGGTAAGGGTGAGGGCGAGTGTAAAAACAAAAGTTGGATTGACGCTCTCCCTCACCCCGGCTTTCTCCATGAACCCGAAAACATCGAACATCCAACATCCAATGAAAGCAAAGAGCCCTCACCTCACTCTGACCCTCCCCTCCCATCAGAATGGGAGCGGAGAGGGAACAGCAAACGGGCAACATTCATATTCGGAGGCTCGCCGGGCATCGGCAGGTTCAGGGGCTCAATGCGCGAGTCCTTCGGGGAATTCTCTCCCCGCTGGACGACCGCCGGCCTGCCCGTTATCTTGGCGGTCATGAGCAACGGCGATTCCAACGTGGCCAACTGCCCAAGCTGCAGCGCGGAAATCGAGCCGCGCGCCAAGCGGTGTCCGCAGTGCGGACGGCCCATGGGCCGGCGCGGCTTCTTCTTTTACGCGTTTTGGTTCGCGCTTTCGCTGGTGACCATCGCGCTGCTTGCCCAAATGTTCTACTGTGCGTTTCTCATGTTGAACCGGATGCTTTGAGCGCGGTCCGCCAAGCGCGCGTGGCGGCTTTCGGCGGAAAGCCGCACTCTTCGATTCCGCTGAATTAACGATTGGCTTTCAATTCCCTCAAGATGCGTTTGTGGGCGGAACTGAAAGCCAACGCCTCCAATTCAGGCAAGGTTCGCCACTGGCCGGCAATTCCTCTACGCAAAGAGTCCTTCGGCTTCGTTTTTGGTGGGGCGAGCGCGAGCCGGGCCGTAGCTTGCGAGCGAAGGCCGGTCCCCGCGAGCCGGTCGGCGGCCTTTCCCGGTGAGGGATTTTTCAGCCGCACCAGGAACGCCGCCAGCCTGATGCGATAACGCGTAATAGAATGTTTGATCGTGCAAAACGGAAGGATGCTCATGGGCGCGGAACCGAATAGTTGCGCCGCCATCCTTACCGCCGCGGTTGTGTCATCGCCACGCAGGCTTTCCGTCTCCGCATTCGGAAACTCCCACAGATGCCCGTTTACCACCCCGGCCGGTCGCTGCCGCACGAGGAATCGTCCCTTTCGCTCCACGACGAACGCCACAAAATATCGCGGCGTCGCGGGTGGCCTTTTGCCAAGATTGGGAAGTTCCTCGACGCGGCCCTCCCGGAATCCCCGGCAGAATCCTTTGACCGGACAAATTTTGCATTGCGGATTCCGCGGCAGGCAAACCAGCGCCCCGAGTTCCATGAGCGATTGATTGAAATGCGAGCACGGCCAATCATCCTTCGTCCTCGAATGCATCACATCAAATCCAACATCTGCCATTCGGCGATCCTCTGGGGTGTCGAGCGTCTGGATTTGCCGAACATCATTTGTGGGAGAACGACGGCAGATTGCTTTTCCCTCTCCTGGGGGAGAGGGACAGGGTGAGGGCGAGTGTAAAGCACCAACTAAAATCTGCCTGAACGCTCGCTCCTGGCGTGATCCATCGCCCCGAAGCGGAGTGAAGGCGGACGCCTCCATCACGAATTGCTCCGCCAATTCCCAAAGCTTTGCCTTGGTTTCTTTCTCCTTCGGGTTCTCGCCAATCCCAAAAACGCGCGCGAGCACGCGAATGACATTGCCGTCCAGAACGGGCGTTGGCTGGTTAAACGCAATGCTGCAAATCGCGCCGGCGGTGTAACGGCCAATGCCCGGCAGCGCGAGCACGTCCTCAAAGCGCCGCGGAAACTGGCCATCGTGCCTCTCCATGATCTGCCGCGCCGCCTGTTGCAGGTTCCTGGCGCGCGAATAGTAGCCGAGTCCTTCCCACAGCTTGTGGATCTGGTCCGGACTTGCCTTGGCCGCCGCTTCGATGGTCGGCAATTCGCGCATCCAGCGTTCCCAGTAAGGAACGACCGTTTTTACCTGCGTCTGCTGGAGCATGACCTCCGAGACCCAGATGGCATAGGGATCGCGGGTGCGTCGCCACGGAAGATCGCGGGCTCTGGCGGAAAACCAGCCGAGTAAGCCCGAAACGATTGCGGCGATTTTTCGCTCATGCGGCGTCACACACCCCAAATACAGGGAACGCGTGCCCCAGCGCAAGGCAGGACGAGCCCGCTGCCATCATTTTAGGGATAGCCCCGCCGTCATGGCGCTTCAAACTTGGATAACGACCACCAAGACCGGTGAGTAATTCGACTTAACCGCACCGCCGTCCGTCAGACGCTAACAGCCTGTTGAAAAAACTGATATTTCGTAGGAGACGAGGTGACGAGTCTCAAATTTCCTGGGATTTTGAGAGACAAGTCAGAGACTCCTTACGTCGTCTCTTACTTTTTCAACAGGCTGCTAAGCAGGATCCGGCCACAACTTAATTTGCCAACTAATAAGCAATAATTGTGGATTGACCTTATATTGAAATTGTGAGCTGATAATAGCGCTGCGAAAGGCTCGGTTTTTAAATGAAAGCCAAACGAAGCCTGGTTCCGCTCTGGCTGTTGTGTTGGGTGCTGCTGCCAGCGACCGCCAATGAGGCACAAACCGTCACCCAGATTGCCGCCGGCGGTGATAACAGCCTGTTTCTTAAGAGTGACGGCAGCCTGTGGGGTATGGGGTACAACGATTATGGCCAGTTAGGCGACGGCACTTACAACCAGACCAACTGTCCCGAGCAGATTGTGGCTAGCAACGTCACGGCGATTGCCGCCGGAGCCATCCACAGTCTTTTTCTCAAGAGCGACGGCAGCCTGTGGGGCATGGGCTACAACGGCAATGGTGAGTTGGGCAACGGCACTTACAACAGCATGACCAACCGTCCCCAGCAGATTGTGGCCAGCAACGTCAAAGCGATTGCCGCAGGAGATGGCCACAGCTTGTTTCTCAAGAGCAACGGGAGCCTGTGGGCGATGGGCTTCAACTCGTCCGGGCAATTGGGCGACGGCACTTACAACAATGCCAACCTCCCCCAGCAGATTGTGGCCAGCAACGTCACGGCGATTGCCGCCGGACAATCCTTCAGCCTGTTTCTGAAGAGCGACGGGAGCCTGTGGGCGATGGGTCAAAACAATAGTGGTGAGTTGGGCGACGGCACTTACAACAATGCCAACCTCCCCCAGCAGATTGTAGCCAGCAACGTCACGGCGATTGCCGCAGGCTGGGGCCACAGCCTCTTTGTCAAGAACGACGGCAGCCTTTGGGCCGTGGGCTCCGACGAATATGGCCAGTTGGGCGACGGCACTTCGGGCACCTATGACTATACAAACCGGCCCCAGCAGATTGTGGCCAGCAACGTCACGGCGATTGGCGCCGGAGAATTCCACAGCCTGTTTGTCAAGAGCGACGGCAGTCTTTGGGGCATGGGCAACGACTATCAAGGCGAGTTGGGCGACGGCACTTACATGACTGTCACCCCCTATTGCACCAACCAGCCCGAGCAGATTTTGTCGAGCAACGTCGTGGCGGTTGCCGCAGGACAATTCCACAGCCTCTTGCTCAAGAACGATGGCAGCCTGTGGGCTACGGGCTACAATGGGTTTGGCCAGTTGGGCGACGGCACCACCGGCAATACCAACCGCCCCGAGCAGATTGTTGCCGGGGTCCCCGCGGGCTACAATCAAATCTCCTGCCAGCTTTTGGGCGGTGGCTGTGTGTGCTTGTCCTTCGTAGGAATGGCGGGAACGAATTATGCGCTGGACCATTCCGTCAGCCTGTCGCCCGCCAACTGGGTGCCGCAGTTCACCAATCCCGCGGGCGCGGGCGGCATGGTGTTGTTCACCAACACGCCGGATCCCACCACAATCAATTTCTGGCGCATCCGCTCCGTGCCCTAGCGGATTAAAAGTCGGCGCAGAGTGAAGAAAAAAACCGAGGCACGGCCATCCGCCTTCGCTCCGTAGCTACGACGAGACAAGCGGGCGACCAGCCCAGCATTGCAACAATGATAATCGAATTTCGCCTCGTCAGCAAAATCTGTGGGTAGATTCTTCCGGCTCCGGGAGCCGTCCTAACGTGTGATACAGGGCAATTTCCATCGCGTCATAGGTGCGGAAGCCGTAGGATCGTCTGGTCACC
>JBEKMW010000148.1:0-8887 GCA_049523455.1 Verrucomicrobiota bacterium
CGGGCGATCCCTATAAACTGTCCGTTCAACAGGCCTTTCCCCGGTTGGCCGAACTGGAGGCGCGCTACGGGTCGCTTATCAGGGGCCAGATTTTCGGCGCGCGCGCGCGCCGGCAACGCGGCGAAATTGCCAAGGACCGCGCCCCCAAATTTTCCTTCGACGAAGGCCTGCAGGTCTTGCCCGACACCCTGGCGGCGCAACTCGGCGACTCGGTGAAACTCAACACGCCGGTCACCCGGCTCACCCAAGGGGAAAATGGCTGGCATGTTTTAACGGCAAATGGCGAAGCCGAACACCAGGTGGTCATCTATTGCGGCACGGCGCATCGTCTGGCGGAGTTGGAGATTCGTAGGACAGGCGTCGCGCCTGTCCCCAATTACTTCAAAGCAGAAGGAGACAGGCGTGACGCCCGTCCCACGACCTTCTCGGAAATCCGGTATCCGCCGGTGGCGAGCGTGGTACTGGGGTTCCGGCGCCAGGACGTGGAGCATCCGTGCGAGGGTTTCGGCATGTTGATTCCGAAGGTTGAAGGTTTCAAAATTCTCGGCACCATTTTCTCGTCGTCGCTGTTTCCCAATCGCGCGCCCGCGGGCCACCTCACACTCTCGAGCTACGTGGGCGGTGAACGGCAGCCCGAACTGGCATCACTTGCGCCGGAAGCACTGGTGGAAACGACGCTGGCGGATTTACGGACCATCTTGGGCGTGCGCGACCGGCCGGTCTTCACGCAAACGGCCGTTTATCCGCGGGCCATTCCGCAATACAATCTCGGTTATGGCCGGTATCGCCAGTTGATGTCGGACCTCGAAAGCACGGCGCCAGGCCTGTTTTTGGCGGGGCACTATCGCGATGGCGTTTCGCTGGGCGATTCCATGGTGGCCGGTTGCAACGTGGCGGAACGTGTGGAAAAATTTCTCCCAACCTGATGAGCAAGGGCGTACTGCTGGTCAACCTGGGTTCGCCGGACTCGACTGCCGTCGGCGACGTGCGGCGTTACCTGAATGAATTTCTGATGGATGGCCGCGTGATTGACATGGCCTGGCCGTTGCGCCGGATCATCGTGGGGATGATTCTGATTGGCCGTCCCAAACAATCCGTCCACGCCTATAAAACCATCTGGACACCAGACGGTTCGCCGCTGATTGTCACCAGTCGTCGCGTGCGCGAGCGATTGCAGGCGCGCCTGCCCGTACCCGTCGAATTGGCGATGCGCTATCAAAACCCGTCCATCCCTGATGCGATGCAAAGGTTGCGGGCCGGCGGCGTGGACGATTTGCTCTTGATTCCGCTGTTTCCGCACTACGCCATGTCCAGCTATGAAACGGCGGTGGTGCGCGTGCAGGAAGTCGCCGCCCGGCTGGCGCCCGGCATGAAAATTACGGTGCAACCGCCGTATTTTGATTTGCCAGATTACATCGGCGCGCTGGCAGCCAGCGCTGAAAGCCATCTGAAGGCGGGTTACGATCACTTGCTATTCAGCTTTCATGGCGTGCCGGAGCGGCACCTGAAGAAATCCGATCCGACGCACCAACATTGCCTCATGGCTGCGGACTGTTGCCACGCAGCGAGCGAGGCGCACAAATTCTGTTATCGCCATCAATGCTTCCGGACCGCGGAAGAATTTGTGAAAGCGGCGCAAATCCCCGCGGGCAAGTGGTCCGTCTCGTTCCAATCCCGGCTGGGCAAGGACCCGTGGCTGAAGCCCTACACCGATTTCGAGCTGGCCGGCCTGCCCAAACGCGGCGTCAAAAAGTTGCTGGTTCTTTGTCCGGCGTTTGTCGCGGATTGCCTGGAGACGCTGGAGGAAATTGGCGTGCGCGGCCGTGAGACGTTTCTCGCGGCGGGCGGAACGGATTTCGCGCAAATTCCGTGCTTGAACGAACACCCGCGGTGGATTGATGCGCTGGAAAAAATGGTCCGGCGATTCCTGGCCTGAGCCGCCTGCTGCCGGCGCTTACTTCTTCATCCTAAACTGACTGGCCAGGTGAACCAGCCGCATTTTTACGGTTTCCAGGATGGATTTTGACTTCACCTTCTCGTTGCCGCCGATGCGCTCGCATTTGTGGCTGCAATAGGGGCAAAGAAACAGCGGCGCCCCGCCCTTGTGGCGCAGCAGACGCACACACCGGCCGCACATGACTTCGGCACAATGCGTGCACTTGTAGGCCACCGGCACCTGGGTATGCCGCGGACATAGCGGAACGCCATCCGCCCCCATTATGGGCGGCCGGGGGCGATCCCGTTCGTATTCGGGTATGGCAATGATCGCGTCGGTGTTTTCGACCAGCAACTCCACCTGGCCCATTTGCAGCGTCTGGCCGGCACGCAACCACGCTTCCGTGACTGCTTCGCCGTTGATGAAGGTACCGTTGGTGGAACCACGATCGCGAACCATCACGCCCTCATTCGTCAGAACCACATCGCAATGCAGCGCCGATACGCTGGGGTGGTCAATGGTGAAATCACACTCCACGTCACGGCCAATATGATTGACCCCCAGCCGTAACTCCAACGTCTGGCTTTGAATTCCGTCGTTCTTGATTATTAACCTCGCCATGCCCTTAAAGAGTGTTCCACCTAATTCAGATTTTGTAAAATATAAAAATCCGAATCCAGAAGAAAATTCGCGGGCCAATCATTTCTTTCTAGCCGTCGAACATTGACACCGGACGCAATGGCATTAGGCTGCACATTCACCGGTCGAATCACCACGGCATCGCCTCGGCTGGTGAGCGTGATCATGCATGAAGTAGGTATTGCCCAAAACGCACTGGAAATGGCCATCCAAGCGGCACGCGCTTCCGGCGGGACGCAAATCCACAAAATCCATCTCAAGGTCGGCGTAATGACCGGGGTGGTGCCGGAGGCATTGCAGTTCGCGTTTGAGTCTCTGCGGGAAGGCACCATGGCGCACGCCGCAACGCTCAGCGTGGAGCAGGTGCCGCTCACCTGCTGGTGCCGCCGCTGCCAGATTGAGTTTTCGTCGCCGGAAATGCTTTACGAATGTCCGCAGTGCCGCCAATTTGACACTGAAATCCGGCGCGGACTTGAGCTGGAACTGGCGTCCTTGGAAGCCTCGTAACCGGGCCGCGCACCGCTAATTGCAGCTTGCGGTGGCCGGGTTGCACCGGCGGGATTTCTGGAGCATGGTGATTTATGTGTAAAGAATGCGGTTGTGGAATGAGCGGTGGTGTCAACGTTGGCGGCGCGTCCGAATCAACGACTTCGCTGCCACACGCCCACGTCGGACACGGCGGCGACGGCCATGCCCATGACGAGCCTCACGAGCACGACCACGCCGCCGGTCAGCGCCAAAGCATTGATGTATTTCAATCGCTCTTGGAGAAGAATGACCGCCTGGCGGAGCGGAACCGGGGCTTTTTCAAAGCCAAGGGTTTGCTGGTTTTGAACGTGGTTTCCTCGCCCGGTTCGGGCAAGACCACCTTCATCCAAAAGATGGCGGCAGTCCTCGACAAAAGGCTCCGCATGGGCGTCATCGTGGGTGACCTGGCCACCGATAACGACGCCGCGCGGCTGCGCTCGGCGGGCGTTCCAGTGGTCCAAGTGACGACGGGAACCGTCTGTCATCTGGACGCCGAAATGGTGTCGCGCGCGGCTGGCCAGTTGCCGCTGGACTCCTTGGATCTGCTCGTAATCGAGAACGTGGGCAACCTGGTTTGCCCGGCGGCCTTTGACCTGGGCGAAGACTTGCGGGTCGTGCTGCTTTCGGTGACCGAGGGCGAGGACAAGCCTTTGAAATATCCGCCCATTTTTCATTCGGCGCAGGCGGTGGTGGTGAGCAAGATGGACCTGGCGGCCGCCTGTGAATTTGACCGGAAGCAGGCTTTGTCGAACCTCCGCCGCATCAGCCATCATGCCCGCATTTTTGAAGTATCGGCGCGGACCGGTCAGGGGCTGGAGGAATGTGCCCGCTTTTTGGTGGAGCAGCATGGCCGGGGGGCTGGAACAAAGGCAGAAGGCAGAAGGTAGAAGGCAGAAATGCTTTGTGGTCATGGTGCGAAAAAAAGTGGTGTTACCTGGTGTTACCCGGTGTTACCCGGTGTTACCGGGTCCGGTTCCGATACGCCGGTGGCGGGTTCTTCCGGTTCTTCCGGTTCTTCCGGCGGTATGGGTTCCTGGCCGAAGATTTCGCGGTAGCGGTGATCCAGCTCTTGGGGACTCGTCCAGTTCTCACAAAGGCAGTCGCGCACCTTTGGATTTCTGGACCAGCGTTTGGAATCCTTTGCCCGTTTGGCCGTCGTCCATGCGGTGGTTGAGTTCGTCGCGGATGGCGCGAGGGAGGCGGGCGATTTTTCCGTTGCCGGTCATAGGTCTTTAGTTTTGGGTTCTTCAATTTTGGCGGCGTCGCCAAACAGGGCATAGCGTACGAGCTGGAGCTTTTTGAATTCACGGTCCGGATCCGAATGGCGCGCCGTGCGCTCCAAGGCTTCGTTGAGGCGCTGGATGGCGCGGCGCCAGGCGGGATGGCGGGCGATGGCGAGTGGTGGTTTTGGTTTTTGGCTGCGGTTCGTATTTCTTGTCATGCGGCCCATTGAAACAGGGTTTGGCATTTCGGAATAGGCGACGGTCGCGCATTCGGTACGATTTTTCGGAAATGCGGAAAGCGGGAAAGCGGAAAGCTGAAAAGCTAAAAGGCTGAAAAGCTGAAAAACGGAGGTCGGAGGTCGGAGGGGAAACGCAGACATTTAACCGCGAAATACGGTTAAGTCGTTAAATGGTAATTGGTTAAATGAGGGGGGCAACGAACCGCGAACGATAATGGCGCCCGTCCGGCGTAGTCGCTCTGCTACGGAGGGTGGATAGTGCGGCGGGGGGGTAATGCATAAAGCTGTGGTGGGACCTTTTCCGGCAAAGATCAGGTCGGGTAACGGTGCCCAAAAGCAGGCTAAAAAGTCCGATTCCGACCCTCGCCTCCAGCTCTAGCTGCTTGAGCAGCAAGGAATTAGGAAAGTGAGACGGCCAATGGCTAACGGTTTGGCTAACAATTTTTGGATTGTTCCAAAATTGTTTCAATATTTGGGAGGATTCTCCCGCTATTGCCTGACCGCCGGAATCCTCGCCCAGGTAGGATGGACGACGCATGCCCGACATTTGGCTATTGCACCCTGCCCGAACATCCCAAACCAGCGGTATTCAAGCTGATGCGCCAGCGTGATTGGGTTAACCATTGCCCACAGATTGTTTCCTCTGCAGGTTTTGGCGGTGTCTTTGGTTGCCTATTTGTTTTCTTGTACTTTCGTTTCATGCCTGTCTGTTTACAACACCGCCGGCTCTATTCTGTTGCTCCCCCAAACTCGTGACCAAACTTGGCAGCCTGCATTCCGCGTCAACCTGGCCTCCGTTCCGCTTGTGTGCTCGTTCCGTCGCGCTGAAATTACACCCTGCCCCCAAGCCAGACTTCCGGGCAGATAACATTTTCCATTCAGATGGCCGGAAGACTGGCTTGCCCCAAGACACCCCGCGCGACCGAACTCCGCCACCGCTGCACTCCGCCCAGGTCGCCGCTCCATTCCGGCAGCCAAGTTCCGTCACTCCACAGAATTGAACCGTGGTTTCCAGGCAGATTTGGCGGATGACATAGATGGTTTCAAGTGCAAATTTACGGTAATGGAATCGGGTGTGACCGCGTTTTGTCGAGCATGCAACGGTGACCCGCCTGAGTTATCCATCTGCTCATTGCAGGAAAACCCGGTAAAATTGCTGGTTAAAACCGTTGACGGCATTGCTCAAGGTGATTGACCCGCTGACCGGAATGCTGGAAGTATTGACGGAATTCCAGTTCAGCAGGTCCGGGGAAGCTTGCAGCACATAATTGCTGCCAGCCGGACCGGAAAGCAAAAAGCTGAAATCACTCTGGCCGGCCGTTATTTGCGGTGCTGATAGAACGACAGGAGGGAGCGTGACGGTCACGTTGACGACGCCGCTGGTGACACTGCCATACGGACTGGACACCACCACGTCATACGCTCCTGAATTTCCCGCGCCCACATTGTTCAGGACCAGTGTGGGAGTCAGAACACCACTTGGATTGAATACTACTTTGCGAATCCGCTCGTTGGCTTGGTCCGCGATCAAGAGGTTCCCGCTGGCATCCAACGCAACGCCGGAAGGCCAAAACAATTCAGCATTGGTCGCCGCTCCGCCATCACCGGAGTAGCCACCATAAGGGATTTGGCCGGCCGCATATCCATTGCCCGCCACGGTGGTAATGATACCGTTGAGCCCCACGTTACGAATTCGATCGTTGAAAAGGTCCGCGATCAAGAGGTTGCCGATGGTATCCATCGCAATGCCGCAAGGCAGATTTAATTCGGCATTGGCCGCGGCCCCGCCATCGCCCGAATAGCCCTCCGTTCCATTGCCCGCCACCGTGGTAATGATGCCGTTGGTCCCCACTTCGCGAATCCGCTGGTTGTCATAGTCCGCGATAAACAGGTTGCCGTTGGCATCCACCGCAACGTCGGAAGGCAGATTCAATTCGGCATTGGTCGCCGCCCCGCCATCGCCCGAATAGCCCCCCTTTCCAAGGGGCCCCACTTGCGTCCCATTGCCCGCCACCGTGGTAATGATACCGTTGGTCCCCACTTCGCGAATTCGCTGATTGTATTGGTCTGCAATAAATAGGTCGCCGCTGGCATCCACCACAACGCTGCCAGGTCCATACAATTGAGCATTGGTCGCCGCTCCGCCATCGCCCGAATAGCCATTCGTTCCATTTCCCGCCACCGTGGTAATGATGTCGTTGGTCCCTACTTCGCGGATCCGGCTGTTGCCACCGTCCGCGATGAAGAGGTCGCCGGTGGCATCCACCGCAACGCCGGAAGGCAGATTCAATTCGGCATTGGTCGCCGCTCCGCCATCGCCTGAATAGCCATTAGTTCCATTGCCCGCTACCGTGGTAATGATGCCGTTGGTCGCCACTTCGCGAATCCGATTGTTTTGGTGGTCCGCGATAAAGAGGTTGCCGTTGGCATCCATGGCAACACCGGACGGATGATTCAATTCGGCATTGGTCGCCACCCCGCCATCGCCTGAATAGCTTTGCGTTCCATCGCCCGCCACCGTGGAGATAATGCCGTTCAGGGGGAGATTGGTTCCATTGAGTTGCCATTGATAACTGAACGGGCCAACGCCAGCCGCCGATACCGCCAACGTGACGTCACTTCCGGCTGAGGCAGTTAAATTAGTCGGCGTTTGCAGCGCAACCGAGGCTATCGTGATCGTCACATTGACGATACAACTGGTGACACTGCCATACGGGCTGGACACCACCACGTCATAGGCCCCTGCATTTCCCAAGCCGAGATTGTTCAGAACCAGTGTGGGACTCAGAACATTTGAATTGCTTGCTACTTTGCGAATCCGAAAGTTCAAAGCGTCTGCGATAAAGAGGTTGCAGGTGGCATCCAACGCAACGCCCTGAGGATCATAAAATTCAGCATTGGTCGCCGCCCCGCCATCGCCCGCGTAGCCCTCCGTTCCAGTGCCCGCTACAGTGGTGATGATGCCGTTGGTCCCCACTTCGCGAATCCGCTGGTTGCTTTCGTCCGCGATAAAGAGGTTGTCGTTGGTATCCACCGCCACGCCCAAAGGAGTAAATAATTCAGCATTGGTCGCCGCCCCGCCATCGCCCGAATAGCCATTCGTTCCATTGCCCGCTACCGTGCTAATGATTCCGTTGGTCCCGACTTCGCGAATCCGATAGTTGCCACCATCCGAGATGAAGAGGTTGCCGGTGGTATCCACCGCAACGCGGGAAGGACCAGCCAATTCAGCATTGGTCGCCGCCCCACCATCGCCTAAATAGCCATTAGTTCCATTGCCCGCTACCGTGGTAATGATGCCGTTGGTCCCCACTTCGCGAATCCGATTGTTTTGGTGGTCAGCGATGAAGACGTTGCCGGTGGCATCCACCGCAACTCCGGTAGGATCATTCAATTCAGCGTTGGTCGCCGCCCCGCCATCGCCCGAATAGCCCCCCATTATTCCAATGATCCCCCGCTGCGTTCCACTGCCCGCCATGGTCGTAATGATGCCGTTGGTCCCCACTTCGCGAATTCGCTGATTGTATTGGTCCGCAATAAATAGGTCGCCGGTGGCATCCACCGCAACGCCTTGGGGATCATACAATTCAGCATTGGTCGCCACCCCGCCGTCGCCCAAGTAGCCCCGCGTCCCATTTCCCACTACCGTGCTAATGATGCCGTTAGTCCCCACTTTGCGAATCCGAGAGTTGCCTCCGTCAGCGATAAAGAGGTTGCCGGTGGCATCCACCGCAACGCCGGGAGGTTCAAACAATTCAGCGTTGGTCGCCACCCCGCCATCGCCCGAAGAACCCTGCTTTCCATTGCCCGCCACGGTGGTGATAATGCTGTCCGGGAGATTGGTTCCACTTAGTTGCCATTGGTAGCTGAAGGGGCCAACGCCCCCCGCCGATGCCGCTATCAAGACGTTGCTTCCGGCAAATACAGTTAAATTAGTCGGCGTTTGAAGCGTAACAGTGGGAGGCCCCGGTTGGGCTTGCGCTGGTGCGGAGAGGGCCAGCATCGCCGCGGAAAACATCGCTGCGGGCAGAACTGTCAGTTGGTGGGCGAGAGTTGGATTTGTTTTCATCCGGGATTTCCCATTTGATTTGTTGCTCATGTTGTGAACGAACGTTAAATTGAACTGCATTCAAATCGGGTTGAGTTCCGTTCATGATTTTATCGCCACCCGGCGGAGTGTCAAGCCATTTCGCAACAGCCCGGCGGTTCCGAATGCCCCCTGGATAGCGCGAAGGGACCGGAGAGATCGGCGATTTTGGGAAAGCCAGTGGATAAAGAGGGCACGGGACCAGTCCGGGCAGAGTATGCCGGAAGGCGGGGTT
>JBEKMW010000149.1:0-8786 GCA_049523455.1 Verrucomicrobiota bacterium
GGCGCGCCAGGTCCAGCGCCTCCCGCTGCCGCAGCCATTTTGCGTAACCATGCTTGCGCCAGTCGGAAAGGTTCTGCTGGCGGATGGGTTTGCCGTCAAATTCGGCGGCGAGCAGGGCCTGGACTTCCGGCAGGGAATTGAGCCAGGCGACCAGCGGGCGGCCTTTTTCGCCGTTTTCGAGGCGGCGGTTCAACTGCTCCCGGATGGTCTTGGGGAGGCGACCGATTTTGCCATTATGGGTCAGGTTCATAATTTCTATGGCCGGATTTACCCGGATTTACCCGGATTTACCCGGAAAAACTGCTTTCATATGGGAATTTTCATCCGGCCGGATTTTCGCAGTTCATTCATATCTGCAAACAGGGACCGCCGCATCCGCCGGATTTTTTGATGATTATTGCCTGACCCATTTTCCGCCAAGGCCTCATCCAGCCGCTGGAAGGCCTGGCGATAGGCTGGACTGCGAAGCGCCGGGTGCGGGCGTTGTTGGTAACGGTTCATATTTCTTCTCATGGGCCCGATTGAAACACAGATTGGGGGTTTTGAATGCGCGACGGTCGCGCATTATGCACCTTTTCAACCGTCTTTTCGCCATTACGGGAAATGCTTTGGACAGGATGGACAGGATTAACAGGATCCAAAACTGAGGTCGGAGGTCAGAGGTCGGAGATCGGAGATCAAAGCAGAAATTGAGAAAGCACCTGCCTGCGCTCCCGTCTTCGCTGCGCTTCGACGCGGCAGGGCGCTTCCGCAGGCAGGGAAAGCAGAAATGGGGGTTAAATCGTTAATTGGTAATTGGTTAAATGAGGCGGGCATCCAACTGCGAACAAGGATGGCGAATGGCGGGTGGAGAATTGAAAAAACGGGAATCGAAGGGCGAAGAGTGAAAGGCTATGGTTTGGACGACTGCCGGAAAAAATCCCGCAACGAATCCAGCACCCGAGATTGATAGGTTTTGAGCGCGATCATGGGTTGTCAGCGTTGCAGCCGATGCGCCGTTTCGGCGGTTCGGGCGGGGGCGTGAGGAGCGGTTGCAGCTTGGTCCAGACGGTGCGCAGGGCCGAGTTGTGTTCCAGCAGCGTCTTGTCAATCTCCGCCAGCCGTTTGAGGATGGCGGCGTTGGCGGCCAGGCGCCCGAACAGATTTACGAACCCGAACCCGATGAATGAGGGGAGGCCTGGCGAAGGCTTCGGCGGAACGGCTCAGCGGTCAACGGAATATTAGAATCAAAACGACAATCAGGAGAACGAGGCCGAGCCCGCCGCCGCCAATGTAGATGGCGCTGGCCAGAAACGGTGAGGATAATAGTAACATAGTTTTTCTTTCGTTTTTGACGGCAATTCATTTGCCATCATTTTCTGGAGTGACGCTACGCTATGGGCCGGCCGTTTGCTATGGGGTGTAACCCTACCGTGCGTTAAGCCTGTTTCCAACTGCGCGACGTTGCTACTAGACCAATGACAGTGGCAACGGTGCCTCCGATGAACATCCAGACGGCTTTGTTGGTCGGCGAGCCGGTAAAGAACCGGGACACGTCGGAACCGAACGAGTTTGTGGCCTGGATCCCATAGATCATGAGCACGACTCCACCGACGAGCAGAGCCAGAGAAACAATTTTATTCATAACAGCCTTTCAATGAGTTTGTGATTTATCTCGAGGTTGATGCGTGTTCTTCATTCCTCCATCATGCCGGCTTGCGCCCGGTGATGAGCCTGACGAGCACCATGACAACGGCAACCGCCAACAGGAGATGGATGAACCCGCCCATCGCGTAACCGCTTACGAGACCGAGCAGCCACAGAACGAGCAATACAACCGCAATTGTGTACAACATATAATTTTCCTTTTCTTTTGGTTATTCTTACCACCAGCACCTTACGACTTAGGCCGGCCCTTTGCTATGGGGTGTAACCCTACCCACCAGCGAGTGCGCCGAGTCTTTGGGTCAGGCGCAGGTTCACAGCGCATTTGCCGCGCAAAAACGAGCGTGCAATCATCAGTTCTCCGTCCGTGCGAATGACGAGCACCGTGACGCGGCTGGCATTCGCGGAAATTACTGCCGCAGTTTCCGCATTGCGCGCCCCATTGAGTTCAATGCTGCAGAAGTTCCTGTAAAATCCAGAGGATCACCCGATGTCTTGCCATTTATTTGATCTTTAATCGACTGAATATGGAGAGCTTTACCAAATCAAGGACGAGGGCGAAGGCGATGGCACCGGCAAGCACGCTGCCCAACACCCAGAACGGCAGCGGCAGCATGAGGCAGCCGCATCCGGCCAGCGTCAAGGCGATGCCCAGATCGGTGACTGACGATAAGACAAGCCAGCGGCTGGGACGAGGCGATGACCAAATCCGCCCACGAGCGCGCACGGTATACATGGTTGCCTGGTTTCCGCACACCAGGGCAACGAACGCCAGCGTCTGCAAGGTTGCGATGCCCAGCCCCATGTGGAAATGTCCGAACGCGAGCACGCCAACGCAGAACACCAGTTCGGAAACGCCCATAAAGATGCCGGCGATCGTCAGAGTGCCGATGCGCCAATTATTTGGCAGCAAGGAAGGCCGGACATTGTCGGTGGTCAACGACATGCCGAGCAAATCACCCGCCATCATCACTATGATCATGAGTATGGGAGTGAGAATTGCGTGCCCAGTCATGATGAGGCCGATCCCTAGAAACAGCACTTGCACAATCTTCTTGGTCACGGAATTCAATGTATAGGTTAGAATGCGCTGGAACGTAATGCGCCCTTCCTTGACTGCGGCAACGATACCGGCGAGTCCTGGATTGGTGAGCACCATCCCGGCGGCGGACTTGGCGACATCAGTTGCCGTCGAAACAGCGATTCCCATTTGCGCCTGACGCAGTGCGGGCGCGTCGTTGGCGCCGTCGCCGCACATGCCCACGATGTTACCGGTTTTCTGGAACGCCTTTACCAGTTTGAATTTGTCTTCGGGCAAAACGCCCGCAAAGACGGCGAAACTTTCAGGGCGAACGTCGCCCGGGATCGGCCCAGGCGGGCACACCGCGCCATTAAGACCGACGGCACGGGCGACAATCGCCGCCGTCGCGGGGGCGTCGCCGGTTACCATCACCGTCCGGATACCGAGCGATTTTAGTTCCGTGACCAGGGCGGCGGAATCTTCGCGGGCCGGGTCACTAAGCGCGATCAATCCCAAGAGCTTCATTGCCGCAGGCGGTCCAGCGGTGACAGCCAGCACTCGAAAACCTTGGGCTTCCAGTTCGTTCGCTGCCGCAGTCGCTGCGGGTGAAGGGGCCGCAAGAATGCTGACGGCGGCAAAGGCGCCCTTGATGATGCGCAAAGTTCCAATGCTCGAATCAATGGCCGTGGCCTCAGACATTTTCGTCGCGGGATCAAAGGGCATAAATTGAGTTAGTTTGGGCGGGTTGGGAGCGATTTTCCGTGAGGCAGCGGAACGAATGGCTCCGTCCACGGGGTCTTGTCCACCGTCGGAACTGGCGAGTGCCGCCATCGTCAAGACGTGTGTCTCGTCGAAACCCGGCATGGGGCAGACTGTCGTGACTGACAGTTGATTGCGCGTGAGCGTCCCGGTCTTGTCGGCGCACAACACATCAATGGACGCCGCTTCGTCAACGGCCGAGAGTCTTGTTGGCAAGACGCCCTGGCGTGCCAAAGCACGCGCCCCCAGCGCACCGGCCAGCGTGAACGTGGCAGGCAGCGCAACGGGGATCGAAGCCAGAACCGCAGTTAAAACCAAGGGGACAATCTCGCTCACCGGCATCGCATGGGCCAGGGCATACGCCACCAGAAAGACGATCAGAGTGCCATTGAACACTGCGAGATTGCGCACCACGCGCAACACGGCCTTTTGCTGTGAACCGACGACATGGGCCGTGCGAACCAACTCGGCCGTGCGACCGAACCGGGTGCGGATTCCCGTTGCCGTGACCCGCGCAACCGCTTCGCCACGGCGCACCAGCGCCCCGGCAAAGGTTTGGAAACCCGGGCCCGCTTCAGCCCCGAGTGACTCACCGGTGAGCATGGATTGATCAAGCAGGACGTTTCCCTCGATCAGTTTCACGTCCGCAGCAACGACGGCACCGAGTGACAGCTTCACAATATCGCCCGTCACCAAGTCGGCGGCCAAGAGGTTCTTCCACACGCCGTCGCGGCGCACCGAGGCGGTTAGCGCGAGCCGTTTCTTCAGGGCGGCGAGCGTTGCCTGGGCACGCCCCTCCTGAAAGAAACCAAGCATGGCATTGAACAAAAGAAGCACCGCGATGACCCCGGCTTCGACATGCTTGCCGAGCACCAACTCCAGCACAATCGCCGCTTCCAGCATCCAAGGAATCGGCGCCCACAGTTTCTCAATGGCCCTTCGCGCCGGATGCGATGACGTATCGGGCAAGGAATTTGGACCCGACTTTTCCAATCTGAGACGAGCCTCATCACTTGTGAGACCGTCAGGCGAATCGTTGGCTGCGGCAACAACGGCCGCCGGTGCAGCAGGGGGCGGAGCAAGTGGCATGGTGCCTGGACTTAAATTTGCGCCGGTGCAGGCAGTTTCGCCATGGGGTGAAACCCTACCGTGAAATGTCATGGCACACCGCCCGTATCAGAACTGGTCTCGGACACGCCGAAGAGACCGGACTTGTGGTTGACCATTTCATAAAATTTTTTTGTCGCCATCTGCTCGGTTCGCGCGAGATATGGCGCGAGACCGGGGTCCAAATCACCGGAGCGCGCGCTCATCACCAATCCCGCAGTAGGCGTGAAGCACATGCTCGTATTCATTTTTATTCTTTCAGCCATGTCAGCCGCATTGTTTGCGCCGGCTTATTTTTTGGTTTCCGCTTCTGGAATCTTTTGCTTCGCCTCGTCCGCTTCCTGAACGGCACGAACATCCTCGCGCCCCAATTGCTCGTAAAAGTCATGAACACGCTTAACGAGCTGCGGCGACGCGTCGGCCGCAGGTTTTCCGTTCGTTTCAGATTTAGTTTCTACTTTGGCATCAGGCTTCGGCTCAACTGCGTCGGTTGGTTTGGCGTCATTTTTGATGTCGGGTTTCGACTCTGCTTTGACTTCGGACGGCGACACGCGTTTGGCTTCGGGTTGAGGTTCGGCAGATTTGGTTTCGGTTTCCGGCTTCGCTTCAGAAGGAGCTTCCTGTGCCGGTGCAACTTTTTCTTCAGGTTTAGCCCCGGCCTTGAGATCAGGTTTCGTTTCGGCTTTGGCGTCTGGCTGCGGCACGGCTTTCGTTTCCGTTTGAGCATTAGCTTTGACTTTGGGCTTAATTCCAGTTTTGGCCGCAGCTTTGACCGGATCGAAAATCCGATACGCGAGCAGTTTGATGCGGTCGTTCACCAAGAACCACAGCAACGCGTAAGCCCACACAAAACCCGCCCAGCCCCAGCCGAGAGGTGTCATGAACAATCCATAAACCGCGATCAAGGTCGCCACGGCTTGTGTGCCGAACACCGCGATTAACAAAATCTTTGCCGGACGAATTGACCAGAACGCTCCGCGTGTGCGCGTGAGAAAAATCGTCAGATGTCCCGCCACGGACAGTTTCAGATACATCAGCGTTTGGATATGCGCGCGGTCGAGATGGAAGACACGTTCGCCGAGATAAAACAAGCCGAAGGCAGAGACGACTCCTATGATTCCCAGCGCCGTGGACACGCCCAGCACCATGCGCATATTCCACGACTCGGGCTTGTTCTTGTAATGCACATTGTCATACGCGATGGACAAAATCGCGCCGTCATTGAGCAATGCCAGCATCACGATCATCACCGCCGTCAGGGGATAAAAATTAAAAACCAGAATCGCCAGCGTCATGAACAACAACACGCGCAGCGTCTCGGCGATGCGGTAGATCGCATAGCTGTTCATTCGCTGGAAAATCCGCCGGCTCTCCTTGATCGCGTCAATGATCACCGACAAGCCGGGCGTCAGCAGCACAATGGCCGCCGCCGCGCGCGCCGCGTCCGTTGCACTCGAAACGGCGATGCCGCAGTCGGCTTTCTTCAGCGCAGGCGCGTCATTCACCCCGTCGCCCGTCATGCCGACGATGTGGTTGCATTTTTGCAGAACATCTACGATATGAAATTTATGTTCGGGAAACACCTCTGCGAAACCGTCCGCTTTCTCGATGGACTCGATCACCTCCGCTGACTCTTGTTTTTTTGAGTCGCCGAGCGTTTTGGCATCGAGAATGTTCGTGCCCATCCCCAAAGTCTTCGCCGTCTCCTTGGCAATCGCCAGTTGATCGCCCGTAACCATCTTGATCTTGACGCCCATTGTCAGTGCGGTCGCAATCGTAGCCTTCGCATCTTCGCGCGGCGGATCGAACATGGGCAACACGCCGAGAAACTGCCACGGCCCGTCGCCCTCGGCCCGCGCCACGCCCAATGAACGAAAACCGCGCGCGGCAAAATCATTGACCGCTTTTTCCGCCGCCGTCTTCACTGAACCGACATTGGCCGACAATGCCAAGATCACTTGCGGCGCACCCTTCGACATCTTGAAGGTTTTTCCGTCCTTGCCCTTGACGGTCGCCTCGGTGCGTTTATGCACCGGGTCGAATGGCATGAAATGAACCACCTGATAATTTTTCAACTCCTCTTTGTTTTTCACTCCGCCCAAAACGGCCAGATCAATCGTGTCGTTGTTTTCCTCGCGCGACGCCAGTGCGGCATTGAGGATGACCTGGTCGGCGGGAAAATTATTCACGCTGAACGGATCGCCCAACGTCAGTTTGTTTTGGGTCAACGTGCCGGTCTTGTCGGCGCAGAGCACATCCACGCCCGCCAGTTCTTCAATCGCCACCAACCGGCTCACAATCGCCTGTTTTTTGGCGAGCAGCCGCGCGCCGACTGCCATCGTCACCGACAACACGGTCGGCATCGCCACGGGAATCGCTGCAACCGTTAGCACCAGCGCGAACTGCAATGTCGTAAGAATCGGGTCGCCGCGAAAAATCGCAAAGCCAATGATCACCGCCACCAGCGCCACCGCTAGAATGATCAGATAATTGCCAATCTTCAAAACCGCTTTCTGAAAATGACTGACGGGGAGCGCCTCCTGCACGAGTTGCGCCGTCTTGCCAAAATAAGTTTTTCCACCCGTCGCATACACCAGCGCGCCGATTTCGCCGCGCCGTATGATCGAGCCGGAAAACACGGCATCACCCGGTTTGCGCGAGGCGGGCAAAGATTCACCCGTCAGCGCGGATTGATCCACTGACACCTCGTCGCCCGCCAGCAAGCGCGCGTCCGCCGGCACCACGTCGCCCAGCCGCAGGCGGATGACATCGCCCGGCACCAGCTCGCGCGCCGCCGGGTTGATCCATTTTCCGTCGCGTATTACGCGCGCCTTGACCGCCAGTTTGGCTTTCAAGGCGGCAATCTCATTGCCCGCCTGGCGTTCTTCCCAGAAAGCGACCACTGCATTGGTCACCAGCAATAGGAGGATGATGAAAAAATCCGGCCAGTGCCGGACCACGCCCGACAGGATCACCGCCACTTCAATCATCCACGGAATAGGTCCCCAAAAATAGCCGAGGAATTTCAGCAGGAGGTTTGTCTTCTTCTCGATCAGTTCATTCGGCCCGTATTGCGTGAGACGTTTCTGCGCCTCGGCTTGCGTGAGGCCGTCCGGCGAAGACCCCAATTTTTTCTCCACTTCCGCCAGCGGCAGGGTTTTCAAATCGTCATTCGGATCGGGCTTTGCATCAGCCTTGAGGCCCGGTTTGGACGCTGGTGCGGCGGACTTGGGTTCTGCGGATGCACTCGGTTTTGGTTCGGGAGCCTTGAGCTGGTCGGCGTTGTCTTCCATGATGTGTGTCCTTTCACGGTCTTAAATTCTCGAGAGCGGGCGTGTTACGCGTTGTTTCCGGCGAGTCGGCGGCTGCTCCCAACGGCAGGTGTTCCGGCAAGTCAAGGCGGGCGACGCCAATCCGGTTGTCGGCCATCCCGTAATAAACGTCGAAGCGCTCCGGGGTGCCGAGATCGTCGCGCCGGTCAATGCCGGTAGGAAATACGACGTTGGCGATGGTTCCGTGGCGTTCTTGAGGTAACTCCGGCGTCAACACCGGCTTCACTGACCGATAGAGGATTTTGCGCGGATGCTCCTTCGAGAGCACCATCACCCCGGCCGAGTAGCATAGCTGGCGTCCGTTGTTGCCCGGCTCAATCAATTTGCTCACACCGTGGTAAAGGATCAGCCAGCCGTGTTTGGTTAAAATGGGCGGAGTGCCGCCACCGATTTTTAACTTTTCCCAGGGCGACACGGGAGTTGCGAGGCGGTGATGCGAGTTGAACAGGCCGGGACGATGCGGCGCCATGCCCTTGGGCGGTATCGGACAATAGGAAATCCAAATGCTTTCATGCTCGCGATCCACAATCCGGGACTCGCCCTGGCAGGCGGTTTCCTCGGGGCGGGTGCCGGGG
Source organism: Verrucomicrobiota bacterium (assembly GCA_049523455.1). Taxonomy (GTDB): domain Bacteria; phylum Verrucomicrobiota; class Verrucomicrobiia; order Limisphaerales; family UBA11358; genus UBA11358. Next base: position 8,439 of record JBEKMW010000149.1, read on the forward strand.
AAAAGCGGACGATGAAGCAGGGCCAATTGCATCTTCCCGGCGTGATTGGGAATGGCGACGGGAAAGATGCTGGCGTCCTTGTTGTCCACATGAACGAAATCAATGCCTTGAAAGGGTTCAAAGGTCGCCAACCCGATCCGCTCCCAGTGGAACAAATCCTCGGACATGGCCAGAGCAATTCGGGGTCCGCTCGGCGAAAGCGCCGTGTAAGTCATGACATAATGCTGGAGCGGCTCGACAAAGGTAACGCGGGCATCCTCGCAGCCGCCGCTGCCATCAGATCGCCGCTCGTAATCCGCTTTCGGCTCAAGCGCGATGCCGAGACGTTCGACTCCGGACGGGTCGCCA
>JBEKMW010000150.1:0-8730 GCA_049523455.1 Verrucomicrobiota bacterium
TTGCACGCTGGAATGTCTGGCATTGTGAGAGAACTGCCCTCAGCCAACGAAGGCCAACGCGATTACTTGATCGAGTTTGGCGAGCCTGAAGACTGCCACAGTCAAGAAGTTGAGGTTTCGCTCTCTTTGCTTCGGCGGCCAAGGCCCGGCGATTTATTGGAAAACTATCGTTTCTAACGTGGTTTATGAAAAGGCAACATGCTTGAAAAAAACATGACTGGTGTTCTCCATCTTTTTGTCGATTGGGCCAGGAAACTTGCGCGATGCACCCAATCACCCGCGCGACCCGTTGCCGCGCAGCCGGAAATCCTTTCCCGCCCTGCCGCGGCAGGGACCGTTCCCTGGAGAAGGCGGAGCGCAAGAAGCAATGAAGGGCAATGAGGTTCCATGAATTCCTGTCTGCCATTGAAAACACAATCATCGGAAGAATTCGGCGCGTTCATGACCAAAGAGAAGGTGGCCAAGGCGCTGGATATCGCGGTTCACAATATTCCAGTGCTCGTGCGGGTGGGGCTGCTCAAGCCACTGGGCCGTCCGGGACGCTATTGCGTGAAGAGATTTTCACGTGACGCTCTGGCCCGCGACATGGCCAACGAGGCTTGGCTGGAAAAGGTGGCAGCGGCCATCCATCGGCATTGGCGCATTAAAAACGCGCGCAAACGCGCGCAAACGAGCATGGAAATATGTGCCTGAACTCAGTTGGGATTCTAGTTTATTGCAGGGGCACTTGGCGGAATCATCCACAAGCAAACCGGCCGCGACCAGGTGGTCGGCATCTCCGTGGCCGGCGCCAATCGTCTCGTGCGTAAGTTGTCAACCAAACCGGAACAACCACAATGACCAAAATCGAACCTCCCTTCCAACCTATTGCCGACTCGGCGTATTTCCCGCTTCTGACCAGGAATGACGATTTGCCCTGTCGGAACCTGTTGGCCTGTGAAAACATACGGTTTATGGCGCCAGAAAATTTGTCCGCTGTACGGCCCTTAATCGGCCAGCCGGGGACGGAATGGCAACTGTATGGTGATACCAGATGGCCAGCGCCAGCGGTTTGGATTGAATTCTGCACCAGCCCGGGCGGTTATCTTGGATCCTGTGGCGTTCTGGTAATGCATGCCCATATCCCCAACGACACAAAGGACCCCTTGAACTGGGTGGCCCGCAACAACCCGCTTCAGCAAATTTTCCCGCCAGAACGCTTGGAGGAAAAAGCCATGCAAAGACTTGAGGCGCTGTCGTCACGGGCCGATTCTCCAGACGCAACAGATCCGGCGGATGTGACGCCAAAGTTTATACAGAGCTATTGCATCTACCAAGAGCAAGAACCTGCTGTTCGCTTGGTTGCCGCCTATGTTGATTTGCTAAATGCGAACGGAATTCCAATCCCAAAATTCAGGATCGGCAACTTCGACTACGAAGACGTTGAATATTGCCACTTTGCGTTGCATTCTCTCTTCTGCTTAAACCGAGCCCGCCTTGGGGGCATGCAATTCCTCTCCATTGCACAGTTTCAGGTGTGCGAGCCTGCGTGGCTGTTGCCGAACCAGAAAAACCCGCAGTGGGCGCAGTTTCATCCTTCCAGGGTCTTGAGGACACGCCCGGCGTTGCGTGCTCTGCCCGCACCGAAAAAAATGATCGACGGCATCATGATGGTGGATGACATGAAGAAGCTCATGGATGTGCGCCGCCGAGAGTTCAATTCCCACAATTTGGCATACGTTTTAGATGCGCGACCGCGAGCTTCCAGATACGAAGACAGACATTCCTGCATGGCCGCATGTATTCACCGGGCCAACGGAGGTGCTATTTACGTCCTCCCAGACCGGCTGGTCGAGGAGTTCGACTATACCGACTGTCACGAAATTCGCATGTCGGACCTAAAATTGCCGTTCCCGACCATTTTCATAAAATTCACCCCAACTCAACCTCTTGAACTGATCGAAGGTGCCCCTGTGGACGGGTGTTATATCGCTAAACAAGCCGATGAATTCTTGGTGACCCTAACTTCTCACTGGGAAAACGTGGACTACACACGTTCCCTATCGGTTGCCTGCCTTGACCCAACGTTCAGCATCCATTTGCCGGCACCGCAATTCGACTTGGAGCAGCCTGGACAGGACGCTGATATCTGCGTTACGGAGGCCGTGGCAAAAGGAATTGAAAAGTTTCTTGGGGAAAACGCGCCCCCTACAGAGAACCTGAGCGGAGAAATCAAAATGCCCGATGGGACAACCAAGTATTTTGAGGACATCAGGGCTCAGACCCGGGCGCGCCGAGCAGCCCTTTTCAAATCGCAAGAGCCAGTTTTCCGTGCCTGCCTCAATGTCATCATCAATGCTCTGTGCTTTATTTCGTTACGGACAGAGGACGTCATGGATGACTGGGCGGGTGAGCCACCTAATTGGCTACTGGAAGCAATCAATGATACCAGAGATGTGCGGCGGGCGCGTGACCGAAAAGGGGACGCTCTACGGAATCTGGCGGCGGGTGACTACACAAGGATCAAGATTTGTGGGAAAAGCCTATTCTTTGAGGGGCCAGCAGCGAATGGCCTAACGGGAACCGGAAAATCACCGCGGGCACATTGGCGACGCGGCCACTGGCGCAGGCAAAGACATGGTGTAGGTCTGTCACTCGTGACACCCCGCTGGATTCGGCCGACGGTGGTGAAAAAAGACAACGGACCGATGGTGGAAACGCGGATTTATGACGTGGAACCACCTGAGAATCCAACCAGTGACGATCTGTAGGCATGCCGAGGTGCATTGGCGCACCTATCTGGGCTCGCTGCAAAAACGCGGCCTGCACGGAGTGTTATTGCTGGTCAGCGATGATCAATATCCAGACTCAAGCTGATCATGCCCGGTTGGGCGCCGCCCGCACCGCAGTGCTGACTTTTATGACTGTCGACAAGCCAATGAAGAAATCGCAGATCATTGCCATGGGAGGCGGAGGGTTCTCCATGGAACCGGACAATCCGCTCCTCGACGAATATTTTCTGGCCCGAACCGGAAGGCGAAAGCCCAGAATTTGCATCCTTCCCACGGCCTCCGGCGACGCGCAGTCGTATATCGCGAGATTTTACGCTGCGTTCAGAAAACTGCAGTGTCGGTCGGTTCCAGTGTTTTAGGCGGTGACAAATGCCAACTCTCTGTCTTTTGCAATCTCATGTAAAATACGAAATAAATGCTCATGCTTGTCGCTGTATTCTGCCCGCCGACCGTCTGAATACTCAATGCAAATAGATGGAATACCGCCGCCGATGTAAAAAGGCTGCCAAGTGCGAACGTCCTGAAGTCTGATGCGCCGCTTCGGAAGTCCAGTGGCAACAATCTCGTCACCGTGCAACTCGTACGCATCAACTCTCAGGTTCCGGTCTAGCCACAGATGAAATGACTCAAACATAGTGACGTGTGCTCACCGTCTAACGATCAGCGATCAGCGACCGCCGCCGGAAACGCCCGGTCGGCTGCAACAATCGCTGACAAAGTAACCCCGTACCGGCCGACTTCCCGCTCTTGTTGGGCTGTTTCGTCATCCTTGGACAACAACCTCGGAAAGTTGCCCATCTCGATACCGAACACCAACCTCGTGGCCCCAAAATAGATTATCATCGCCAAATGAGATCTCGGCATTGCCATTCGGCCAAACCTGGATCGCGGCTGGAACTAATCGTCTCATAAACTCACTGGCATCGATCTCTTCTCCCTGGTTCCATGTGTCATTGTGAACGGACAGCAGCTTCGACGCCGCAAACTCTCGTACGATTCGCTCGGAGCTTCTCATTTTCTCGAATCCCGCTCTAGCACCCGCGGTTATCGAATTGTCGCCCCGCCCCGGCGTGTGCACATATAACGCGAAAGAAGCTCCAGAAGCAAGCGTGACACGTCCCTCCCACCAACCAATATTAGCGTCGTAAGTTAACTCACCAAGTTGTTCGTCAGTGCACTTCATGCGCTTTCAGCAACCAACGAACCAAGCTCAGCCACAGACTGTAAGCCGGGGCTTCGCTTGGAATACTGGCGTTCAAATTGCATGGCTATTGGCTGGAGCGCATTGATTAGGCGGCGGCGATTACTTACTCTCTGGCTTGGCTAAAATGACTATGACAACGGTGAAAAGGATCATCACCGGCAACGCCAGCCGTATTCCGTAAAAGCCTCCGCTGACAAGGCAAGTGACGAATCCTGCGACACCCAATCGAGTTCGACCGATTCGTTTGCCGATATACAGCGGCAACAAGCCGCAGATGCAGCCAGCGAAAAGGGCGCCGAATATCACTCCAGACGATCTAGCAGCGTTTTGCATAATATGTGTAATGCCGCCTAACGTACAGCTGAGCCGCGGCTACCGGAAGCCGCGCTCCGAATGCAATTATGACATCCAATCTTCATCGCTCAAGCCAAATCTCAAGCGGCAGTTGCCGGCGGTTCCAGCGTGTTGTTGTTAGTCAGCGTAAATCTCATATTTGATCACTTCATGGAAAAATACATCGCCTGATTCCATGTGCGAGCAAAGCGCTCATGCGTCAACGACGGATACGTGTCGGCAAGCTGTCGTCGTGCCGCCTCGTCTGTCATCCGCCCGTCTCGGACCTGCTCGGCGAGTCCGACCGCAAAGCTCCCTATCTCCTCGCAAAGTGCTCGCAACGCATTGAACTCCTCAGCGGGAACGTCTCTCAAAACTCAATAAAACCATTCCAACAAACCGGCACCTAATAATAGAAACAATCCCACGACAACATACCAAAGCCAACGTTTCTGGTAAAAGGCTGTGGGCTTCTGTGGCACGACATCCACCTGCTGTGAAACACTGTCAGGCATCACCGTCCGACACAAATCTTGATACGCTTCGCGGGAAAAAACCTTGTGATGAATCCGCATCTTAATCTCCGTGGGGGTCTTGATGGCCAAAAAGAGCATCCGACGCTCATAGACCAAAACAACCTCTGCGTCTCGAGCATCTGCCAAATCAACCGACTGCTCTTTGCCGAATGCACTCGAATACGAAATGGAATCTGGGCCAATCGTGAGCCTAAATCGTGAAAGCCACCAAAACACAAAAATCGGCAATACCGCAAACAGAAAAGCACAAAATAAATCCGCCGGTCCGCGCGATGCGATGCCAAGATAAAATGTGAGGAAAACAAAGCCCAACAAGCAAATCGTGGGTATCCCAAATATCGCATAGCTACTTGGAGATGCTTTGTAGGTGCGCTTCATGGTGATGCCTAACGAGCTGAACCGCGGCCACCGGCGGCCAGCGCAGCAATCCAACAACAATAATCGAAATTCATGGCTCGGTCAAATTTCAAGGGGTAGTGGCCGTCGGTTCAGCGTGTTGTTAGCCACTCCCAATCGTGCTCTTGAAGACACCGCTGCGCTCCTCAGCCACCACAACAGCAGCGGTTTGGTAATCGTAGCAAAACTCGTAATCAACGCCGGAATGATCGATCTCGTCCTTCAATTGTGGAAACCTATCAGCCAGACTAGCCACTTCTTGCTTCGCTAAATCTATCCGCTCTCTCGCCTCCTTCGTGGTCAGGTTCTCTTGGAAATAGCATGCCGAATAACACACAACAACAACGCGACCCTTTTTATCCTTCCGGATGTTGAGGCCGCCAAAAAACAAAGGCCGACCACTGATAAAGTCATGCCAACGGTGCGTGATTTCCTGCTGAAAGCCAGGGAGCAAGTCGGATGGAATCGTGTCAGGCATTTTGTGGCTAACGATCAAAAACTGAGCCGCGGCTACCGGCGGCCAGGCTCCCAATGCAATTATGACATCCAATCTTCATCGCTCAACCCAAATCTCAAGGGGCAGTGGCCGTCGGTTCCAGGTGTTAGCCGACGTTCTGTGCAACTCAATCATCTCTGCATTCTCTTCCAAGAACCGCCGATACTCTCGCGCTCGGCGAACCAACCGCAAGGCAAATCAGCCAACTCGCAAATGGTCGGGTCGTGCTCAACCATCTCGCTCAACGCCACAATCATGGCGTCACCTGCGGAAACCTGCTGTGCGCCTGTATGAAACTGCCATGCGCCGTCTTCATCGTCGTGTGAAACATGCAAGACGGGCTGACGAAGCCGCATGACCTGTGTGGTCGTGAAGACTGCGACGCTCTTCGGTTCTGCGAACGGCCACTCATCTTTTGGGCTCTGGATGTTCACAACGCGTGCGAAGTCGGCTAATTATCCGCCCATCGCACGGGTTTACAAGCCATTTTTCAACGCCCAACCCCCCTTTTTCAGAGCTGCCACGCTGTTCAGCAAGGATTTTCACGCCCCAACCAGCCGCTTGGGCCGGCGGCAGAGACACTTCACCCGTATTGTCTGATGTTTTCATTCGCTTTTCTTTCATCCGCTGGCCACGGCGGGCAGGCTCAGGCGGCCTATTGCCTGAAGGATTGAGCGGAATAGCTCTCGCGGCACCGCCACCTCCGCCATCTGGAAGACTACCTCCGTCACGGCTACGCCACCCATTCCCTGGAACACGGTGTCAATCCCCGCGCCATCCAACAGGCCATGGGCCACAAGTCCCTCGAAACAACCATGGGCTATTTGCACGTCGAAAGCCTCAGTGTCTCAAGTCCGCTCGAAACCTTGCCCGCCTTTAACAGCCGGTTGAGCCAGCCCAACCGTTTGACGCCCGCCCCTGACTCGTTCACAGCGGGACCCCCGCCGGCGCTGCCCGTCGGGTTGATCGACAGATCCAGACTGAGTCATTCGGTGTTGCCTGCCCTTTGATATGTGATCGGTCGTCGCCCCGTCAAGCTGGTGGCGCGAGTGCCATTAGGGTTAAGGTATGCCGACGCCAAGCCCCGTGAAGACCGCGGCGGCACATTGAACGAATCGGATGCACTCATTTGGGATGGATGACTCCGGCCTGTCCCAGCGAGGTTCAGGCACCCCTTCAGGCAGTATTATCGCCACTGAAATTTGGGGCTTGGTCTGCTCCAAAATGGCGCCCGAATCGAAAAATAAACCACCACACCTGCATTTCGACGCAACTCAACATGCCTTTTCGACACCGCGAGTTTTTCCGTCCACTGACAGTGCCATCCTAATCCCGCGCCCAAGACGCTTCAAGATTTCATTTCCGTCGCTGCGCCGCCTTTCCTCGTCGCCGTGGCCATTAAAACCGTGCCGCGCTTTCACGAACAGTTGCAGCCGCATCTGGGAAAAAACTCACGACACGTTGCTGCACACCTTGGTTGTCCACAAAGTCGTGACAGGACAGGCGGGTCTGACGAACCTGCCCAGTCGTGTGGTTGTGATTTCCTTTGGTTATGCGTTGGCCATCACCGGCTCAACTGTCTTGGACATTTCCGCGAACTTGGCGCGCATCCGTTCGTATTCGCTCAACGAGGGCAGTTCCACTTGCGCTTTGCGCGCATAGGCGCGGTGGACGGCCTTGCTGTTGTGCCCAAGTGCTTCCTGCGCGAATCGTTCGGGATAACCCGCAACCTTTGCCCGTTCTGCCCAAGCGTAGCGGTAGCTGTGCAACGAAACCCCTTTGATGCCCAAACCAACGCAACGCTGATGAAATTCCGTCGCCCGGTCGCCCGCCCGGACAGTTCGCAGATACGGGAACAGCGGCCCGCTTTTCGGCAAATCCTGGAGAATCTCCGCCAGGTCTTCATCGAAGCGCATGATGGCGATGCTGCCGGTTTTCTTCCGGGCAAAGCTGATGACGTTGTGCTCCCAATCAATGTTCTTGGCCTCCAAGAACGCGAGGTCTGACTGGGCCGCGCCCAAGTGCCAGGCCAGTCGATAGAATGCCTTGCGTTCGGAATTGGGTTCACGGGCAATGATGGCTTGATGTTCTTCCCAGGTGATAGCGCGCTTCTCTTTGAATTCGATTTCCGGCCAGCGTTTCTTGGCCAGCACCGGCCACGGGAGCCAGGTCATGTCCAGTGCGAAATTGTGGAGGCGCCGCAGATAGACGTTGGTCGAAACTTTTCCGGCTTCCAGCACGCGCAGAAAATGTTCGGGCCGGGTTTCCAGCAGTGGCAACTGCCGGATGTTGTCGAACGCCTTGTCTTTGATGGCGGTCTGCCAGCGCCGTTGCGTCTCGTCCGTTTTGAGTTTCACCATTTCGTCCATGACAAACTGCCAGATGCGGGTGGCAATTTGCGGGTCGCTCGCCGCCAGATACGCACGGGCGATTTGCAGGTTCACGGCAGGCTGCTGCTCGGCCTCCTGACGCGAGTGAAACAGCCGGATTGCGGTGGCACGGTCATTTGTGCCGAGACTTTCCTGTTTCCCGGTCACGTCATCGTGAATGTAAAACCGTCCGCCTTTCTTTCGCTTGTAGAGCCTGAATCGTTGTCTCATTATTGTGTTCACAGTGATGAGGTTACGGCGATTGATCTCGACTCCGGTAGGGAGTAGGTGGGAGTTACGCAGGGCAGGCCAGCGTTAAATCGTGCTGGCACTTCCGCTGGCACTCATCTGTGGAAGTCTTCCAAACCACACAGTTCCAACTGGTTAGGTTTGGAGGCGAGGGTCGGAATCGGTCAGTTCACCGTCTATTTACCGTCACTTTTCAGGCATAAATATATGATTTTTCACCAATAAATGCAAGGGTTTTTTCACTACTCTTGACCTTTCCGAACGAACTCATTACATACCCCCTTACTGAAGGTTCTACTGAAACTTTTACTGAAGGTTTCAGTGCGAGTTGTCCAAGCAAAATCAAGGTGGTCATGGCGTTTAGGCGAAAAAGTAA
>JBEKMW010000151.1:0-8648 GCA_049523455.1 Verrucomicrobiota bacterium
CAATGTGAGCGCCACCACGGCTGGTGCTTGGGCATCGTTGATCAGCAGTGCCGGTGACAGTGGAGCCGGGTATCCCACCAGTGACACTTATTCGACGACCAGTGGCACGCTATCTTACGAATGGCTGGTTGAGAACCAGAGTGCGATTGCGGGCGCCGACGAAGGTCTCGCAGCCGGTTCCACCACCGTCACGTTCAACGACGCAACTACCTCTGCTGTCCAAGTCGGCTTCTCAGCCGCCGTGTTCGAGCCGCTCTCGGTCATTCCCGAGCCCTCATCCTTGGCGTTGATTGGCCTCGGAACGCTGGCCTTTGGATTCATTTCCCGCTTCCGCAAGAACAGCTAGTCAACACAACTTGTTGGAGCAGGTTTTTTAGGTGGAGAGGGTGCTGGAGTTCAGCACCCTCTTTTTTTACTGCTCACTGCGCCTTTTCCTGGTAGCATCCGAACTTGATACGATTGGAAAGCACCAGCTTTCAATGGTATCGTCACACTGCGACACACTGCAACACACTGCAACACCCCCCCCCGGACCTCATGACCACAAAGATCGCAAAACAGATAATTCTCGGCCTGGCACTTCTTGGGCTGTTCGGTGGCGCCAGCGCGCGCGCCCAGATTGCCCTGCAAGATGGTTCCACGAATAAAATCATCAGCAACAGCGGCTCGTCTTCCATCAGCACGAATTTCACAGTCACTGCTGGCGCCGGCGTCCTGGTGGTCTCGCTCTATGACCGGAATAACGTGGCCTCTGAATCAGCGCCCGCATCCCTGTCGTGGGGCGCTCAGACCCTCACCCAGGTCGCCGGCGAATACAATGCGCGCAGCACCTACGCCACCGTCGCCACTTATTACCTTTACAACCCCACCCCCGGCACTCAAACCATCACCGCCACCGATACCTCGGGAGGCACGGTTACCGCCATGGCGATGCAGGTTTATACCCTTAACGGCGTCAGCACGACCAACCCGCCCATGGCCTTCGTGAGCAACGCGGCGTACACCACCAACCTGAATGTCGCTTTGTCAGGCGTTCCCGCCGGGGCTTGGGGTGTGGTAAGCGGTTGTATGGGTTACAATACGGAGGTAAACACCTACGTTCTCTCCAGCAGCGGCACGCCAGGATACGCACAAACCTTGACCAGCGACGATGTGGCTATGGGGGGCGTGGCCAACCTGGCCGCCGGTGCTGGCACTGTCTCGCTGGGCAATGTGGGAGCGGGCGGCGTCCAAATGGCCCTGGCCGTCACCGTCTTTGCGTCCTCCGGCGTCAATACCAACTTCGTCACGCCCCAATTCTTGGGTTTGGCCGGCTCCACCGTTGCCCCTTACGGTTCCACCAGCGTGGCCTTGTCCGGCGCCGTCAGCACCAATGGCCATTATTTGCCTGCCGGCACCGCCATCACCGTGTCCGTCAACGGCAGCGCGCAGCAGACCACCGTTGATGACGGGACGGGCGATTTCACCATCAATTACAGCACGGTGGGCATACCGGCAAGCAGCACACCCTATATCGTCACCTACACCTCGGCCGCTAATGGCTTTTTCTTTGCTGCCACCAATACCAGCACTACGCTGACCATCAATCCGTTGCCAGTCGTCCTGAACGGCTACCTGCTTTACAACGGCACCACGACTGTTCCGGCGTCGAATCTCTCCGTGGCCAATCTGGTTGGCACCGACAATTTAACCTTGTCCGGCAGCGTCACCGTGGCCGGAACCAATGCCGGGCCGGAGGCCATTACGTCCTTTGGTGGGCTGACCCTCGGCGGCACGGCGGCGGCCAATTACACTCTCACCGGCGCCAGCGGCACGGTGACCATGATCACCACCGGCGGGATTCTGAAAGCCGGGGTTACCAACTGGCTCTGCGTCTTCACCAGCCCGGCCAGCATCGCCGGATGGGCTGACCACGGTGGCAGCGGTTCTCCGGTGCTCTCTTACGTGGCCGGTGACGCTCCTCCGTGGGGCCCCTCGACCGGCGCGCTGCTGGCGACCTGCCCGGTTACCGTTTCAGGCATTTATGCCTATATCGGGACCACTTTCAGCAGCATCAATCTCACCAACTGCACCCAGGTGGAATTTGATGTCAAAGTGGGCACCAACCAAACCGAATGGACCATCTACAACACAGGCTGCAACAACCTCATCCCCATCCTCCTGTACGGCAGCCCGGGCAGCCCCAGTTCGGACACCGGCCCGCAGCCGCCGGTCTATCCCACCGCCGCCTACAATGGCTGGCAGCATTTCGTCATTCCTCTCACTTCCTTTAACTCCATTGCCAGTTTGAGCCAAAGCGTCGGGTTCCAATTCGAGCTGGTTTCCGGGCCTTTCAACGCCAGCGGAATCATGGCGCTGGAATTCGCCAACGTGGAAGCCGACAGCCCGCCGGTCGTGACCAGTCCGGCCATCACTCTGAACCCCAGCAACGTCGTGCGCACCGCCGACGCGCGCTGGTTCGGCATCAACACGGGCGGATATGACTACGACTTCAACCTGCAGCATACCGTGCCCGAAGCCCAGGAAGCCGGTTGGACCACCTTCCGCTATCCCGGCGGCAATGGCGCCGACACGTGGCATTGGTACCAGTGGCTCACGCCGGGCAGTCAAAACAACGATCTTCCCAACTTCTGCCAGGTGGTCACCAACCTGGGCGCCCAAGCCGTCATTGGCGTCAATTATGGCACCGGCACGCCCCAGGAGGCGGCTTCCTTGGTCGCCTATTTGAACGTTACCAATCATTTGGGCTTCAAGTATTTCGAGGTGGGCAATGAAGTGTATGCCTACCCGACGGAAGTGGACAGCAACTCTCCGGGCCACGATCCGTGGGAATACGGCCAGCGCTCGGCCACTTACATTACGCAAATGAAAGCGGTGGACCCGACCATCAAAGTGGGTGTATTCGTCGTGCCGGGCGAGACGGTTGATCCGGGAACCAACACCCCGCACTATGCCACCAACCTGCTGACCGGGCAAATCGTCTCCGGCTGGACGCCTGTAGTGATGAGCATGTTGCGACAAGCGGGGGTGGCGCCGGACTTCGTCATCTACCATTGCTATCCGGAAAACGGCAGCGACAACGATCAGACGTTGCTGGCCACGGCCAACTGGGCGGGGGACGCGGCGGAATTGCGCGGGGAAGTCAACGACTTCTTCGGTCCCTCCGGCACGAACATTGAGATGCTGATCACCGAAAACAACAGCGAGGCGGGCAATCCGGGCAAGCAATCGGTCAGCCTGGTCAACGCGCTATATTACGCCGACAGCCTGGGTCAAATCGCGCAGACCGAGTTCAACTGCCGTATGTGGTGGCAACTGCGCGACGGCGAGCCGCCCTACACCGATGGCGACCTGGCCAGCACGCTCTATGGCTGGCGGATGTATGGCGCTTTCGGGTTGGTGAACTGGGCCGACGGCGCCGCGCTCCAATACACCAACCGTTATCCACCTTTCTTCGCCGCCGAGTTGGTCCATCACTTTATCACCGCCGGCGACACGGTGGTGAGCGCGCCGAGCGATCTGTCGCTGGTGTCCGCTTATGCGGCCCTGCGCACCAACGGCAATCTTTCGGTGATGCTCATCAACAAGAGCCCCACGAACAGCTACGAGGCCAACCTGGTGCTTACCAACTGGCTGCCGGGCGCCACGGCCACGGTTTACTCCTACGGGATGCCGCAGGACAACACGGCGGAAGCGGCCAACAACGCGTGCGACATCACCACCAATACGATTAATGTCAGCGCAAACTTTTACTATCCCTTGGCGCCCTATTCCATCAACGTGATTGTCTTTAGCCAGGCGGTCGGGGCCCTGTCGCTCTCGGTCTTGCCGCCGTCCGGGCCCGGGCAATTCGTCATGCAATTGGGCGGCCAACCCAATGCCGCCTACGTATTGCAATCTTCCCCGGATCTCTACAACTGGACCCCGGTGGCGACGGACACGCTGAACGGCAGCGTGCTCGACATCACCAACGCGGTGGCGCCGGGAAGCAGCCGGCAATTCTGGCGCGCCCTGTGGCAGCCCTGAACCGCATTAACCGCCTATTCCCACAAACGATAAGGAAACACGTTCTTCTCCATGAAGGTTCCGCAACGCGGACAACGCCCGGGTTCGCGCCAGGGATCAATTCGGTGAAAGCGGGCCACGGGGCACACCGGCTTGAGGCTGATCCAACTCCAGGGCCGGGCGACCGCCGTAGGACGCTGGCCGGGGGTAAAGTTGTTCCACGAATTCTCCATCAGATAGAGCGGCGGTATGGGCACGTCGCGCAGCAAGCCGGTGCGGGCTGGGCGGGCCGCTGGTTCGTCCTTGGCGCCGCGCACGCGCACGTGCATGCGCGTCAAGACGTCGTAGAGCCGGTGGCAATCCAGACAGATGATGGTTTGGACGGCACAATGCATGCCGGTGTCGGCGCCACCGGAGATGTGCGCCCAATATTGGCACTGCGGGCATTCGAAGCGGAACGTCCGGCCCATGCGCAGAGCTTACTCCCGTCCGGGTAACGCGGCAAGAGGGCGCATCTCACTTCTTGGGAGGTATTCGGCAGGGGTGGGATGAGTCTGCTTTGGCCGGGTGCCGGATGAATGACTAATGGCCTAAGCACGAATGATTAAAGAATGACCAAGCCCGAAGGCCAAAGGGCCAGGCATGACCATTAGTGATTCGGTCATTTGGACATTCTTTCGTCATTAGGGTTTAGGTATTCGTCATTCTCCCTGTTTCTCAGCCAGCGGCGCCGGGAGCGGCGCACCGGCCCTGTCAAAAACTGAGATGCGCCCGAGGCAATAGCGGGTTGGGGATTCGGCTTGGCGCAGCGGAGCGCGGTGGTTAACCTGCGGGACATGCGGCCTTTTTGGGCGCTGGTCATTTATTTGGCGGCAGTGTTTTTGGGCGGCGCATTGCTCGCGCCGGGGCTCTACGTGCTGACGCTGCATTTCGCGCACGCGTTTCCCGGATTGGCTCAGGAGCCGTTTCATCGGTTCCTGGACCGCTCGTTTTTGCTGATTGCCTTGGCGGGGGTCTGGCCGCTCTTGCGCGCCCTGGGCGCAACCTCGGCGGGACAGTTGGGTTTGGCGCGGCTCTACGGCCAGTCGGCGAATCTGCTGTCGGGCTTGCTGCTCGGCTGCCTGTCGCTGGGCGCGGTCGCGGCTTTCACCTTGGGACTGGGCGCTCGCGCATGGCTCCATGGCGTCACCGCGCATCAAATCGTCGGCACCCTGTTCCGCGCCGCCGGCACGGCGGCGGTGGTGGCGGTGCTGGAGGAAATACTTTTTCGTGGCGGCGTGTTTGGCGGGCTGCGGCGCGCGTTTTACTGGCCCATGGCGCTGGTGTTGAGCAGCCTGATTTACGCACTCGTCCACTTTTTGTCGCCGGCCGATTTGGCCGGGCCGGTGGCTTGGTATTCCGGACTGGCGTTGCTACCGCGCCTCCTGGGCGGTCTGGCCAGCTTCCACGCCCTCGTGCCCGCATTCTTGAGCCTGACGCTGGTTGGTGTGTTGCTGGGGTTGGCGTATCAGCGCACCGGCACCCTTTATTTCTCCATTGGCCTCCACGCCGGGTGGGTATTCTGGCTTAAAGCCTACGGCACGTTTACCGCCGGGGTGCCGAATAGCGCCGCGTGGTTTTGGGGCACGGGTAAAATGACCGATGGCTGGCTCGCGTTCCTCGTCCTGGCGTTGACGCTGGCGGTGATCAACCATGTTCCAGCCATGCGTAAACGTCAGGCGTTTGCCATTCCCTCGTGAAGGCCGCCGTGAAGCCGCAAAACTCGCAGTGCCACCTCAAGCTCGCGGCTGCCGGCGCGACGGTGCTCGCGGCTGCGTTGGGCTGGCTCAGGACCGGCTTGGGATTTTTCTATCCGGAGGTCTGCCAGGTCTGCGGTATTGAACGGGCAACCGCGAGGGACGGCTTCGTGGGTGCGGGTTGCCGGCGCCAGGTGCGCTTCATTGAACCACCGTTCTGCGAGCGATGCGGCCTGCCTTTTGAGGGGGATTTGACCGCGCCCTTTGAATGCGCGAACTGCCGGAACATGGAATTTCACTTCAGCGCGGCCCGGTCGGCGGTGGTCGCACGCGGGGTGGTGCTCGAAGCCATCCACCGTTACAAATACCAGCGGGCCATGTGGTTTGAACCGTTTCTCGCGGGTTTGCTGCTGCCGCAAGCCGTCCCGGCGCTGCGCGGCCGATGGGATTTAATCGTGCCCGTGCCCTTGCATCCGCTCAAACAACGCGAAAGGGAATTCAACCAGGCCGGGCGGCTGGCGCAACGGCTCGGTGCCGCCGCTCACATTCCGGTGAAACTAAAATTGCTCCGGCGTGTTATATTTACAGCCACACAGACGCGGCTGACGCGCTCCGAGCGCGTGGCCAACATGCGCGGTGCCTTCGTCCCGCGCCACGGCGCGCGGCTGCACGGCGCGCGGGTGGTGCTGGTGGACGACGTGTTCACGACCGGCGCCACCACCAACGCGTGTGCGGAAGCGTTGCGGGCCATCGGGGCCGGGGAAGTTTGTGTCTGGACATTGGCGCGGGGTCTCTAGTATATTTTCATATTAATGCCCATGGCAACGACGACGTTCGTGAAAAAGACAATTGGTGTGGAAACCGCCGAGCCGGCGCTGACGCCGCCCCCGGTTAACACGCCCGCGTTGCCGAAAAAACCCAAGCTCGGACTTTCCAAATCCAAGAAACGTGACATCCCGGAAGGGTTGTGGACCAAATGCCCAAAGTGCGCCACCATGGTCTATGACAAGGAGCTGGATGAAAACCTCAAGGTGTGCCCCAAGTGCAACCATCATTTCCCCATCGGCGCACGGGAACGCATCCATTCGCTCGTGGAAACCTGCACCTTCGAGGAAATGGATGCGACCATGACGAGCGTGGACCCGCTGAAATTCTCGGACCGCATTGCGTATCCGGCGCGGTTGCAGCAAAACCAGGAAACCACCCTGTTGAACGACGCGGTGCTCACGGGCTTTTGCAAGATCGGCAAACAACGCGCCGCGCTGGGCGTCATGGATTTCAGCTTCATCGCGGCGTCGCTCGGATCGGTGGTCGGCGAGAAATTGACGCGCCTGATCGAGCGCGCAACCGAAAAGGAACTACCGGTGGTCATTATTTCCACCAGTGGCGGCGCGCGCATGCAGGAGGGTTTGTTCAGCCTCATGCAAATGGCCAAGACCTCGGCCGCCCTGGCCTACCATGGGCGACGGCGCCTGGCCTATATCAGCGTACTGACCCATCCCACCACGGCGGGCGTGATGGCCAGCTACGCGAGCCTGGGTGATTTGATCCTCGCCGAACCAGGCGCCATGATCGGCTTTGCCGGTCCGCGGGTCATCAAAGACACGACCCAGGCCGAGTTGCCGCCCGGATTTCAAACCGCCGAATTCCTGCTGGACCGCGGGTTGATTGACGCGATTGTGCCGCGCAGGGAACTCAAGCCGCGGCTGATTGAGTATCTTGACTATATGAGTGCGCGGTCCCAGTCCGCGGCGGTGTAAGCCCGGTTTTGTTTTGCGGCGATTCCCACTCTTGGTCTTCTTCCCGCTCCACGGGACATCGGGACGCAGGAATTTCGTGTTCAACCGCATTATTTTGATTAACCCTTCGCGGGATGTTTGAACTGCTCAAAACCGACCCCGGAACCAAGGCTCGTCTCGGACGATTGACCACCGCCCATGGCGTCGTGGACACACCGGTGTTCATGCCCGTCGGCACACAGGCCAGCGTCAAGGCGCTCGACCCGCGCGAATTGCTCGAGATGCGCACCCCGATCATCCTCGGTAACACGTATCACCTCAATATTCGGCCCGGACTGGACGTTATTCGTGCCGCTGGCGGGCTGCATCGCTTCATGAACTGGGAACGGCCGATTTTGACGGACAGCGGCGGGTTTCAGGTTTTCAGTCTCGCGAAAATTCGTAAAATTACGCAAAAAGGCGTCGAATTCCGTTCGCATCTCGACGGCTCGCCGCTGTTTTTGGGGCCGCAGGAAGCGATGGCCATCCAGCGCGCACTGGGCTCGGACGTGGCGATGGCATTTGACGAGTGCCCGCCGCATGATGCGCCGGCCCGCGAGCAACGTCACGCCGTGGAACGCACCATTCGCTGGGCGCGCGAGTGTCGCGAGCAGCCACGCGGCGAGGGGCAACTGGTCTTTGGCATCGTGCAGGGCGGCAGCAACGCGGCGCTGCGCGAGGAATGCGCCAAGTCGTTGGTGGCCATGGGCTTCGATGGATATGCCATTGGCGGGGTGAGCGTGGGCGAACCGGAGCCGGAAATGTTCAAGGCGGTGGAGATTACCGAGCCGCATTTGCCGGCGCAAAAGGCACGTTATGCCATGGGGTTAGGCACGCCGGCGCAGATGCTGGAACTGGTTGCTCGCGGGGTGGACATGTTCGATTGCGTGCTGCCCACGCGGGTGGCCCGCAATGGCACCGCCTTTACTCGCCGCGGCGCATTCGGTCTCAAAGGCGGTGCTTACAAGGCTGATTTCCGGCCCATTGACGAGACGTGCCATTGCTTTGCCTGCAAACACTTCACACGCGCTTATCTGCGGCACCTGCTAAACGTAAACGAAATCCTCGGCCTGCGGATGGTGAGCCTGCACAACACGCACCTGTTCCTGCAATTGATGGCCGACGTGCG
>JBEKMW010000152.1:0-8593 GCA_049523455.1 Verrucomicrobiota bacterium
AACACACCGCCGTTGACAATCTGTGCCAAGCGATTCGGGAAGTCCACAAGGGGAACACATTCTTGAGCCCGTCCATTCCCAAATATCTTCACAAACGGTATCGGAAAAAGCAGATGCATTGAGCCGGATTTCTTCAACCGTCAAAGCTCGGTCTGCCAGCTTGGACGCCTACGCCAGTGCCTCATCCAAAAAACCTTCCACGAAACCTTCGACCACTTCGAAGTTGTCTTCCAACTCCAGTACCTTGCGAAAACCCTCACGCGCGACCGTGTGGTCTTCAGCCAGCAGAACAGTGATTCGCTTCATAGAGTTTCAAGTTTGGTTCGAACCGGCTCCATCAGCGGATTTTCCGCCCCCCCCCGCGCAGCTTGCCGATCGGAATCCGCGCCGTGATGGTGGTGCCTTTGCCGGGGGCGGACTCGACATCAAATCGGCCGCCGACCATCTCCAATCGCTCCCTCATGCCGAGCAGTCCCAGGTGCCTGTTCCCTTTGGCGTGCAACACCCGTTGCACCTCAAAGGACTTGCCATCGTCATTTATTTTCATGCAAATGCAGTCCGGCAGTTTGTGGATGTTCACTTCCACCCGGCTGGCGTGGGCATGACGGGCCACATTGGTCAGCGCTTCCTGGGCGACGCGAAAGAGCACCGTTCGCCTGGCTGCGCCCAAGTGATCAATCTTCATGGTAAAGGCCGTCAGACTGGTGTGGACGCCCGTGCGCGCGGTAAAGCTTTTCATGAACGAATGCAGGGCGGGAATCAGGCCGAGATCGTCCAGCACCGGCGGCCGTAATTCGCGGGCGAACTGATGGACGATGTTGACCGATTTTTCCACCAGCCGTTGCGTACGGGCGATGTTGCGGTCAACGCCTTTGGGGTTGTTGGCCGCCTCCTTCTTCAAGCTCGCCAGCCGGACGCTGATGCCCGTCAGGGACTGGGCGATGACATCGTGCAGGTCGCGGCTGATGCGCCTGCGCTCTTCTTCTTGCGCGCGTAAAACTTGCCGGGACAGATGCCGCAACTTTTCCTGCATCTGGTGCGACTGCTCCAACAGCCCGCGCTGGAGCTGCTCGCTTTGCTGGAGGGATTCCTCCACCTTCTGCCGCCGGATGATTTCCCGTCGCAACTCCAGGTTCGCGTCCGCCAGAACCTCCGCGCGGCGTTGCGCCTCTTCCGCCTGCTTGAGGGAGGTGATGTCCAAAATCGCCACCCGGCACCATTTCTGTGGACTGCTGACGGAGATGCCGGCGGTGCCGTGAAGGCTGGCCCAAAAAATGGCGGCGTCCGGCTTTAATAGTGCCGCCTCGCAGACTTGTTTCCCGGATCCGGCAAAGACGCGTTTCAGGAAAGCCAAAAAGTCCGGCTGGCTCGCCGGTGCCACAAAACGGGGCAGCGGCCGGTTGATGAGCCGGGACCGTTCCACGCCGAGCAAGGCCGCGCCCGTGAGGTTCACCTCCATGATCCGGCCTGACTCATCCAGCGAGAAACAGCCCACCGGGGCGAAATCGTAGAGGTCGGTGTATTTTTCCAACAGCGCCTCCATCTTGTCCCTGGCTTCCTTGAGTTCCTCGTTCTGCATCTCCAGTTCAACCTGGTGGACCTGCAATTCGTGGAGCAGCCGCTGCCGGCCGGCTTCCGACTTCGGAACTCCGGCCGCAGACCGGCCAGTTCCCGGCTTTTTCCGCAGCCGGGCTTCGGCGCGGCGGCGCCGGTCGGCGGCAGCGATCAAAGTGTTTGGCTTTTTATTCATGGCGCGGTTTTTTCCAGAAGTCATCAGTTATCAGTCATCAAGCCACTGGTCACTTCCCACTGCTCCCCGCCCCCATGACGCGGGAAATAATCTCCTTCAGTTTGTCTCCCTCAAAGGGTTTCGCCAAGGCACCCTTGAACCCGTGGCGTTCCGGTTCCAGAATCACTGGATCGTGTGCGTATCCGCTCATGGCGATGGCCCTCACGGCGGGGTCAATCTTGAGCAACGCCTGGAGGGTCTCCTGCCCTCCCATTCCCCCGCGCACCGTCAAATCCAGGATCACCACATCAAAGTGACGACCCAAGCTCTGCGCTTTCTTGTAAACTTTGAGAGCCATCTGCCCGTCCTCCGCCAGTTCCACCTCGTGGCCCATCCCCTGGAGCGTCAGCCCGACAACTGTCTTCACCGCCTCCTCGTCTTCCATCACCAGCACCAACCCAGGCCGCGAAACGCCCGCCGGCACCGCTGCTTTCTCTCGGCCACTCCACTTCCGGGTCGCGGGCAGGTAGATGTGGATGGTGGTCCCCACCCCCACCGCTGACTCCACGCCAATCGCTCCTTGGTGTTTCTGAACGACGGCATGGCAAATCGCCAGCCCCAGCCCCATTCCCCGTTGCTCTCCACCCTGCTTCGTGGAGAAATACGGATCAAAGATTTTCGGCAGCACGTCCTTCGCTATGCCGACACCCTGGTCGGCAATGCTCACCCGGACATATTCGCCGGGTGACAGGGAAGGCTGTTCACGCGAAGCCAGAACCACATTCTCCGCCCGGACAAAGACCACTCCTCCCTGCGGCATCGCCTCTCGCGCATTCAGGGCCACGTTGCGGAAGACCTGTCCGATCTGTCCCGCGTCCACCTCCGCCGCCCAGAGATCTTCCGCCAGGCAGAATTCACACCGCAC
Source organism: Verrucomicrobiota bacterium (assembly GCA_049523455.1). Taxonomy (GTDB): domain Bacteria; phylum Verrucomicrobiota; class Verrucomicrobiia; order Limisphaerales; family UBA11358; genus UBA11358. The sequence goes on from JBEKMW010000152.1 coordinate 2,655, forward strand.
ATTGGAACCGCTCACGGCCGGCCGGACGGTTTCCTGGATCACTCCGGCAAGACAGGTCGGCTTCCGCACCGGTGCGCCGCCTTTGGCAAAGGTGATGAGCTGCTGGGTCAGGCTGCTGGCCGTCACGGCGGCCTTACTCGCCTCCGCCAAAAGCTGCGCCGGCTCCCCGCCGACAGGGGTGAGCGTCTGAGCCAGCTCCAGGTCGAGGAGGATCACCGTGAGCAGGTTGTTGAAATCATGGGCGAGGCCGCCGGCCAGAATTCCCGTGGACTCCAGCTTGTTCAGAATGAGACGATCCGCTTCGGCCCGCTTGTATTCGGTGATGTCCGTCACCGCCGCCCGGCACGTCTGTTCCGACTCAAAAACATTGGCCCTCATCCGCACATCAATCGGCTGTTTGCCTTTCACCAGGAGCCTCACTTCGCATTCCTCCCTGGCCCCGCTCTCAAACACCTTCTCGATAAAAGCATTGAAAACCGGGCGGTCCGCCGGGGAAACGAAAAAACCGAAGCGCTGTTTCACCAACGCGGATCGTGCGACCCCCAGCAGGCTGGCACCGGCCAGATTGGCCTCGCGGATGACCCCTTCGTGGTCGAGGGTCAAGTAGCCCACCGGGGCGAAATCGTAGAGGTCGGTGTATTTTTCCAACAGCGCCTCCATCTTGTCCCTGGCTTCCTTGAGTTCCTCGTTCTGCATCTCCAGTTCAATCTGGTGGACCTGCAATTCGTGGAGCAGCCGCTGCCGGCCGGCTTCCGACTTCGGAACTCCGGCCTCCGTCCGCTGACGCTTCCGCTGTTTCCGCAGCCGGGCTTGAGCGCGGCGGTAAAGTTCAGTCATCATCGGCTGGCACGCTGGACCGATACCGGCCTTTGGCAGTTTGACGGCCTTGGTTGAGGAAGTAGTTTTTGTTTTCATGGCGGGCGGCTTCACGGTTTGCGGGAACGCCGCGCTTTCCCGTCGTTGCTGGCTGATTTGCGGGCGGTCGCCGACGGTGACGTTTTTCCGTCCCTGGCCCGCTGCGCGGATTGTTCCGCGACCTCCTTTTCCAGGCTGGCGTGCTTCTCCCGCAACTGCGCTTCCAGTTTCTTAGCCACCGTGATGTCCACGAAGGTGATCACGACGCCGTCAATCCGGTCGTCGAGGGTGCGGTAGGGCATGATGCGCACAGTGAACCAGCGGCCGTCGCGCGCGCCAATCGGTTTTTCCGCCGCGGCCAGGGTCCGCAGGGTCTCCCGCGCATCGTCGGCCAGTTCCGGGTAGCGCAATTCCGAGGCCAGGTCGGTGATGGGCCGGCCCACGTCGGCCGGGATGAGCTTGATGATTTTCGTCGCCTGGGGGGTGAACCGCCGCACGTTGAGATCCTTGTCCAAAAACAGGGTCGCAATATCCGTGCTGTTGAGCAGGTTCTTCATGTCGTTGCTGGTCCGCGACAGTTCGTCCACCTTGGCCTGCAACTCCATGTTCACGGTCTGCAATTCCTCGTTCATGGATTGCATCTCCTCCTTCGAGGTCGTGAGTTCCTCGTTGGTGGATTGCAATTCTTCATTGGTGGATTGCAGTTCCTCATTGGCCGAGCGGAGTTCCTCCTGCGAGGTCTGCATCTCTTCGTGGGTGGCCCGGGCTTCGGCGCGGACCCCCAGGAGTTCCTGCTCCAGTTCCTCCAGCCGCGGGCTGCGGGCATGAGGCTTCGGCGGGCGACCCGCCGCCGGGGCCGCGTCGGGCGCGGCGGCCACGTCGGTGAATACAATCATCACCAACCCTTGCAGCGGCCCGGGTTCATTGAGTCTCTGGACGGTCACATCCACGCACTGCACGCCGTCGTTGGTGCCGACCTTGAGCCCGTGCAAGGTCAGGCTTTTTTGCCGCAGCGCTTCCGGAAAGGCACGCACCAGTTCGTAGCGCAGCCCTTCGCGGGCCATGGCAAAGATATTCCAGTTGGCCTTGCCCGCTGCGGGTTCCAGGTATTTCCCGGTCCGGCCGCTGACGTAAAAGATGTCGCCCGTGTCATTGGTGAGCACGGCCGGCGGGGCGTAATGTTGCAGAACCAACTGATCCGCCAGGGTCTGAAGACTGCCCGGCGACTTGGGTGCCGGACGGGTTTCCGTCCCGCTGGGCGGGCCGGCGCTAAAGGACGAGGGAAAGACGACCGGCTCCGGGCGCAGGACGGATTCTGTCCGCCGAAAGAGCCTTGATTTGCCACCGAGCGGGGCAAACAAGCCGGTGCCATCGCCAATCGTCTCCGCGCTGCCAAGAAACAAAATGCCGCCGGGATTCAGGCTGTAGTGAAAGAGCGGAATCAGTTTCTTCTGCACCTCCGACGTCAGATAAATCAGCAGGTTGCGGCAGCTCAAAATATCCAGCTTGGTAAAGGGCGGTTCCATGATGAGATTCTGCGGCGCAAAAACGACCAGGTCGCGAATCTCTTGGCGCACGCGGTAGCCGCGTTCCTCCTTGGTGAAAAACCGCTTCAGCCGTTCTTCTGACACGTCGGCGACGATGTTGGCTGGGAAAATGCCCTGCCGGGCCTTGTCAATCGCATCCCGGTCCAGGTCAGTGGCGAAGATTTGAATCGAAAAACGCCCCTTGGGCTTGATTTCCTCGATGGCCTCTTTGAGCACGATGGCCAGTGAATAGGCTTCTTCTCCGCTGGAACAGCCGGGCACCCACGCGCGCAGCGCCTGGTCGGACGCGCGGCTCGCGAGCAGCGTTGGAATAACTTCGGTGCGCAACTGCTCCCAGGCGGCGGGGTCGCGGAAAAAGTTGGTCACGCCGATCAGCAGCTCCTTGAAAAGCAAATCCAGTTCCTGCGGGTTCTCCTGCAAGTAGCGGACATAAGCCGCCATCTTGCCGATCTGGTGAATGCCCATGCGGCGCTCAATCCGGCGATAGAGCGTGGTCCGTTTGTAGAAGGAAAAGTCCTTGCCCGTGTGGGCGCGCAACAGGACGACCACCTTTTCCAGGGCGCTCGGCGTCTTGTCTTCCCCGGCCCCTTCCGTCCGGGGGATCAGCGGGGTGCGTTGCAGGTAGGCGAGGATTTTCCCCGGCAGCTCCTCCACCGGGGCCACGATATCCGCCAGCCCGGCGTCAATCGCGCTGCGCGGCATGCTCTCGAATTTGGCCGTCCCCGGTTCCTGCACCAGCACCACGCCCGCATTTTCCTTGATGGCCCGCAGACCCAGCGTGCCGTCGGATCCCATGCCGGAAAGAATCACGCCGATGCTGTGCTCCTGCTGATCCTGCGCCAGCGAGCGAAAGAAAAAATCAATCGGCAGGCGCAACCCACGCGGCGCCGACGGCGCGAGCAGGTGCAAAACCCCGTGCAGGATGGACATCTCCTTATTCGGCGGGATCACATAGACGCAATCCGGCCGCACCGTGGTGTGATCCCTGACCTGGGTGACTTTCATGCGGGTGGCCCGCTGGAGCAGTTCGGACATGATCCCCTTGCGCGTGGGATCCAAGTGCTGGACGATGACAAACGCCATGCCGCTGCCCGCCGGCACATGCCCCAGAAACAGCTCCAAGGCTTCAAGTCCCCCGGCGGAGGCGCCGATGCCGACGATGGGGAACCTAACCCTCGCGGACGAAACCAGAGTTGTCCCGCGAACGACGTTGGCGGACTTTTTCGGTCGGCGTTGCGGTATTGATTTCGTTTTCATGCTCATGTTGGCCCCCTCGCCGAAGCGGGGAGATCAGTGCCACCCGCCCCAAAGTATCGTGATGAATCAATCGCTTTCCGCTGGCTGGTGGATGTTGCGCTCACGCGCGAACCGTCGCACCGACCTGGCCGACTGTACCACCAGTCGTTGCGTGCCGGCAATCTCATATTGGGGGGCCCTTGGTGTTGCTCCGGGCCTTCTGTTTCAGTTGATATTTCCCACTTGGTTTCTTGCCCACGATCCAAGTGGACATTTTTTCTTGTTTTTTTTCCGCGCCAATGAAGCGCAAGCTTTTTTGCCTTCTTCCGACTTCATAATGGGTAAAGATCCAGCTTTCCGCAGAAGAAGAGGATCCGAATCCGGTAGTTATCGAAGCTGCGGAAGCCGCGGGCATTGGATTTGATCAACGGTTTGAGTCGGCTGCGGCTCACCCACCCAAACCACTGCTTGAAAAAGCGTCGCGCCGCGCCCTCGTAGCGATACGTCCAGAGCCGGGGGAACAACTCCTTGGCCGCCCACGCCCGCGCCACCTTCAGCCCGCTGTCCCGCAGTGCTGCAAAACTGGCCGCCTGCTCGGCGCTGAAGTTCATCGGATTATATAGCCACAACTGCCGCGAGCCTTTGAGCGTCTCGTCACCCGCCGCCATCAACTGCTTATGCTCGGCCCGTCGCACTTGGTCCACCGCCTCGTTCAAATGTCCGGACACATGAAACTTGTCGTGCACCAGTTCGGCCTCGGGCACCTTGGCTTGAGTCGCATTCATAAACGGTTCCCACATGTCAATCGCCACCGCTTCCACCTCGGCCCGCTGTTCCTCACTGAGCGTGTCCCACAGCGCTTCGGCCGCTTCCTGGGTACGGCCCTCCACCACGTCCAGTACCCGGCGGCCCTGCAAATCCGTCAGCAACGAAATATATGACTGACCCGAGCGAAAGCTCTTTTCGTCAATCCCCACGTGCGAGAGCTTTTCCAGTTCGCGCCGGGACAAGGCTCGCTCCACGGCCCGGCGCAGAATGTGATCCACCTCGTCCCAACTCAGTCCCATCAACCCGGCGGCCTGTTTGACATTGCGCGCACACAACAGCACGTCGATGGCAAAACGCTCAAAGAGCCGGCTGAACCGTCCGCCCGGTTCGGCCCAGTTCACCGCGATGGTCTTGACGCCGTCGGTCGGGCAATCCACCCGCGGCACTCGTGCCCGGATGATGGTTTGAAACTGCATCGTGTCTAGTGTGGTGTAACAGTTAACTCTTTACAATGCGGTCTGGTTTGCTATACTCGGCCGCATGTGGGATTCAGCGCAACCGCTCACCATGGCACCGGAACAAAAAGGCCAGTTGGAATCCTGGGTCAAAGCTCCGACCACGCCTCAAAAGATTGTGCTGCGCTCGCGCATCTGTCTTCTGGCTCATGAGGGCATCAGCAATCGCCAGATTGCGCGTCGATTGAACACCTCCCGGCCTACGGTGTTGCTCTGGCGCGAACGGTTTGCTGAATCCGGCGTTGCGGGATTGGAACATGAGCCGCCGCGCAGGGCCAGCCGCCAGCGCTTGGATGAGGCGGTGATCAAGCAGATCGTGGACACCACCCTGCAAACGACGCCTCCGGCGGCCACGCATTGGAGCACCCGGACTTTGGGAGGGCATTTGGGCATCAGCCACATGACCGTTGCGCGGGTCTGGGACCGTTGCGGACTGCAACCTCATCGGGTGCGGACCTTCAAGTTGTCCCGCGACAAACAATTTGTCGAAAAGCTGACGGATATCGTGGGGTTTTACCTGAACCCGCCCGATAAGGCCTTGGTGCTGTGTGTGGACGAGAAGTCGCAAATTCAAGCCTTGGATCGGACGCAACTGGGGTTGCCGCTCAAGCCCGGCCGATGCGCCACGATGACGCACGATTACATCCGGCACGGAACGACCACCCTGTTTGCGGCCTTGGACGTGCTGGAGGGCACCATCATTGGCGGTTGCTTCGATCGGCACCGGCATGAGGAGTTCCTAAAGTTCCTGCGGCAGATCGACCGGGAAACGCCTCCGGAGCGGCAACTGCATTTGGTGGTGGATAATTACGCCACCCATAAGCACCCCGCAGTACAGAATTGGCTCAAACGACATCCCCGCTTCCATCTGCATTTCACCCCGACCAGTTCCTCCTGGCTCAACTTGGTGGAGCGTTGGTTTGGAGAGATTACCCGCAAGCGCATCCGCCGTGGCAGTTTTAGAAGTGTGGGCGAACTGATTGCCGCCATTCAGGACTTCATCCGGCACAACAACGAA
>JBEKMW010000153.1:0-8493 GCA_049523455.1 Verrucomicrobiota bacterium
ACTCCGGCGGCCAACAGTTGCGGGACGGCCACCATCACCGTGACGGTCAACAACCAGGGGGCCAGCAACAACATCGTGACGCAAAGCTTCCTGGTAACTGTCGCCGCGGTGAACCAGCCGCCTACGCTGAATGCGCTGGGCAATTTAACGATCAATGAGAACGGCGGACAGCAGACGGTGAATCTGGGCGGCATCAGTTCCGGCGCGGCGAACCAGACGCAGACCCTGGTGGTGACCGCCAGCTCGAGCAACCCCTCTTTGATTCCGAACCCATCCGTGACTTATACCAGCCCCGGCACGACCGGCAGCTTGAGTTTCACTCCCACGACCAACAACAATGGGACTGCGACGATCACGGTGAGCGTCAACAACCAGGGGGCCAGCAACAACATCGTGACGCAAAGCTTCCTGGTGACCGTCGCCGCGGTGAACCAGCCGCCCACGCTGAATGCCCTGGCGAATGTGACGATCAATGAGAATGGCGGACAGCAGACGGTGAACCTGACTGGCATCGGTTCGGGCGCGGCGAACCAGACGCAGACCCTGGTGGTGACCGCCGTATCGAGCAATCCATCTTTGATTCCCAATCCGACGATCACCTATGCCAGTCCGAACACGAGCGGGACCTTGAAATTTGCCCCGGTGACCAATAGTTACGGAACGGCGACCATCACGGCGACCGTAAACAATGGCGGTTTGAGCAACAACATCGTTTCCCGCAGCTTCGTGGTGACGGTGAATCCTGTAAACCACGGGCCGACGCTGGCGGCCCTGAACAATGTGGCCGTGGTCGCGGCGTGCGGCAAACAGCAGGTGAGCCTGACCGGCATCAGTTCAGGTTTGGTCAATTCGTCGCAGCCGGTCACCATCACGGCGTCCTCGAGCAACACGCGGCTGGTTGCCACGCCGACGGTCAGTTACGTTTCAGCAAGTTCCACCGGCACGCTGAGTTTTGCGCCGGCAGCCACGGCCACTGGGACCGCTACCCTCAGCGTTACCGTGAATAATGGCCAGAGCTCGAACAATAGGATTACCCGCTCCTTTGTCGTCACCGTGTTGGCCAAGGGAAGCGCCGCGCCTTCGCTGACCAGCCCCTTTACCAATCGCGTGGTGCTGGCCGGCCAGACTGTCAACTTAACCGCCGCCGCGACCGGCACCACGCCTTTGGCCTATCAATGGCAGTGCAATTCCGTGCCTTTGCCGGGCGCGACGAATGCCACGTTGTCGCTGCCCAACATTACGCCCAAGCAATCCGGCCAATACAGCGTTTCCGTCTCGAACCTGCTGGGCAGTACCAACGCCACGGCCACAGTGTCGGTTTACGCGACAGCGGCAGCGACTTTAGCGCCGGCGGTGGCGCCGGTCCGCGGGCAGTTTGCCCTGACGGTTGCCGGCGTGTCGGGCTACGAGTACGTGGTTCAGGCGTCCACCAATTTAACGACTTGGACGTCCATCGCCACGCACACCGGTTCGTTCACGTTCGTGGACACGAACGCGGGGAAATTCCCTCATCGTTATTATCGCTCGTTCTATATGCCGTAATTTCAAATATTGGCGCGGCAAAATCGTGAGCGTGGAGCGGAATTAGCCGGAAAGCTTTTTTAAGGAGTTTCAATCGGCAAGGGAGTATGGTCCGTTCGGCGGTATTTGATGAAATGTCTTTTGTCGCATGTCAGGACCGGCATGGTTGGCCGGCGTTCGCTGAGCGCGATGATGGAGGCATCGGCCAGATCACAATCGGGGTAGCTGTCCATAGCTCTTTCCATTGCGGCGGCATCTTGCAGGAGGGTTCCCGCAATCAAAAATTTTCCCATCCGGACGCCTGAGACAATTAAAGCGTCCTGTCCGGTCATGTGGGCTGCCTCGGTCAGAACGGATTCAGTGGTCAGGTAGGGACCGGCGAATTGCTTGAGGAGGTTTTTCGTCCAGGCATGATGTACATCGTCCCGGTTCCAAGCGGCAATCAGAGGGCCGGCATCCAGGATGGCTTCCGTTTGTCAAGAGGACATCTTATCCAAGGGAATGCGGGCGAAGATGGTGCTGCCGTGCTCGAGGGTGGACTCCACCTCCAAGGCGCCGCCCAGCAAGCGGACGCGTTCGTGCATGCCCACCAAACCGAGCCGGCCCTCCCCACCCGGGTTCTGCGAGAGGGCGTGGGGATCAAAACCCACGCCGTCGTCTTCGACGATCAACGACACGCGGTCGGCGCGGCACTCGAGCAGGACGCTGACGCGGCGGGCTTTGGCGTGGCGGAGCACGTTGTTGAGGGCTTCCTGAACCACGCGGTAAAGGGCGGTTTCCACGTCGAGCGGCAGGCGGCGGGTTTCCATGCCGTCGCTGTGAAAATCCACCGTGACGGCGCTGATAGCGGACCATTCGGCGGTGTAACGGCGCAATGCCGCGTCCAGCCCCAGGTCGTCGAGCACGCGCGGGTGGAGTTCCCAGGCGAGCCGATGGATGTCCTGCATCAGGCCGTCGGTCAATTGCTTGAGGCGGCTGACGCCTTGCAGCAGGGTGGGGCCAAAGGGACAGGCTTCCTTGAGCACAGGCGAAACCAACTCGGCGGCGGTCAATTCCCGGCCCAGATTCGCGCTGAGTTCGCGGAGCATGCGTCCGGTGTGGCCGGCTTCGTCCCCGGGCGGCCGATCCATGGCGCAGATGAAGGGACATTGTCTCTGCAACGACTGGAGTCCCAGCTTGAGCGCGGTGAGGTCCTGCCCCAGCCGGTCGTGCAACTCGCGCGAGATGCGGCCGCGCTCGGTTTCCTCGGCCACATTGAGTCGCCGCAAGACCTGCTGGTGGGCCTCCTCGGCCTGCTGCCGGCGGGCGATTTCCAACTGCATCGCCTGGTTGGCGTCGGACAACTCGGCGGTGCGCTCCCGGACGCGCGCCTCCAATTGGTCGCGTTCCCGTTGCAGCGCCGATTCCAGGCGTTTGCGTTCGATCGCGTAGCGAATGGCCCGCAAGGCCTGCTGGCCGTAGCCGGGTCTTTTGACGAGATAATCCTGAATGCCCTGCCGCAAGGCGTCCAGGGCGATGTTCTCGTCGTCCACGCCGGTCATAACGACAATGGGCACGTGCGGGGCGTGCTCCCGCGCGCGCAGAAACGTGTCGCGTCCGCTGCTGTCCGGCAGCGACAAGTCCACCAATAACACGTCAAACTTCGCCTGGCGCAATTGGTCCAGTGCATCCGCGAGCCGTTCCACGCGGGTGATGGCGAAGCGTTTGCCGTCGCCATGGTTCAGGGATTCTTCCACCAGTGCGGCGTCGGAGGGGCTGTCTTCCACCAGGAGAACACTGACCGTGCTGGCGGTACCGGCCAGATTGGATTCCTCGACGATTCGGTGCATGGGTTGGCGCGCGTCGCGAAATGGCGCTTTAACGGTCATGGTTTGGGCGGCAGCTTGACGACGGTAAGCCAGAAGTCCTTGATGGCGCGGATGACTTCGATGAACTGGCCGAAATCCACAGGTTTGGTGATGTAGCAATTGCCGTTGAGCCGATAGACGCGCAGGATGTCCTGCTCGGCGCGGGAAGTGGTCAGCACCACGATGGGAATGGTGCGGAGATTGCCGTCCGCCTTGATTTCGGCCAGCACTTCGCGTCCATCCTTGCGCGGCAAGTTCAGGTCCAAAAGGACGACATCGGGCCGGGGCGCATCCGAGTAGGGGCCTTGCCGGCGGAGGAACTCGATGGCTTTGACACCGTCATCCACAATGCTGAGGTGATTGAGCACCTTCCCTTTCTGCAACGCCTCCACGGTTAAATCGGTGTCGCTGGGGCTGTCTTCGACCAGGAGGATTTCAATGGGCCGTCCGTCGTTGGGGTTCGCATCATTCATGGCAATATAGTATTAGCATTTAGGCCGGGATTGTGAAGCAAAAAGTCGAGCCCTGGCCGGGCTGCGATTCCACCCAGATCCGGCCGCCGTGGCGTTCGACAATCTTTTTGCAAATCGCCAGCCCGATGCCCGTGCCGGGATACTCGGCGCGGGTATGCAAACGCTGAAAGATGCGGAATATTCGCTCGAAGTACTGGGACTCGATGCCGATGCCGTTGTCGCACACCGCAAACACCCATTCCCCGTTCCGGGCGCTGGCGCCGACGTGGATTTCAGGCGCCGCCTGGCCGCGAAACTTGATGGCGTTGCCAATCAGGTTTTGGAAAAGCATGGTGATTTGGTTGGCGTCCACGTTGAGGGTGGGGAGCGGCTCGGCGACGATGCGGGCGCCGGTCTCCTTGACCCGGACGTTCAAGTTGTCGAGGGCGACCCCAAGGACGGCGTTGAGGTCGGCCGGCTTAAAGCTCACGGCCCGGGTGCCGACGCGCGAAAGCTCGAGCAGATCATTGATGAGGAGGTGCATCCGCTCGGCGCCTTGAATGGCGCCGGCCATATGACGACGGCCCTTGTCGTCAAGTTGGTCACTGATTCGTTCCTCGACCAGGGCGAGGTAACCGGTCACCGCGCGCAGCGGCTCCTGCAAATCGTGCGACGCGACGTAGGCAAACTGTTGCAGCTCCTCGTTGGAGCGGGCCAGTTCCAGGGCCGATTGCCGCAACGCCGCCTCGGCGTCCTTGCGGGCGCTGATGTCCTGCTTTACCGCGACAAAATGGGTGATTTCGCCACGCGCGTTGCTCACCGGCGTGATGGTCATTTCTTCGGGATACAGGCTGCCATCCTTGCGCCGGTTGATGACCTCGCCGTGCCAGACGCGTCCGGCCAGGATGGTCGCCCACATGTCTTTATAGAAGGTCTCGTCGTGCCGCCCCGATTTCAAGACCCGGGGATTCTGGCCGATGGCTTCGGGGGGGCTATAGCCGGTCAGGCGCGTAAAAGCCTCATTGACCCACTGGATCGTCCCGTCGCGTCCGGTAATGACCAGGCCGTTGGCCGCGGATTGCAAGACGGCCAATTGGAGCCTTAATTGTTCCTCCTTCTGCGCGCGCTCGGCGCGCAAGCGCAAGGTGGCAACGCCCCGCGCCAGATCGTCGGCCAGATCGCTGAGCAGCTTGACCTCTTCTTCGGAGAATGGATCCACGTGCCGGGAGTAAATGGTGACCGCCCCCAGGGGCCTGCCCTCGGAGAAAAAGGGAAGCGCGAGCGAAGCAGCATAGCCATGCTTCAATGCCTCCTCCCGCCACGGCGCAAACGCCGGGTCCGTCTGCATATTTTTGCACATGCAAGGCTTGCCGGTGCGAATGGCGATGCCCGTGGGGCCGCGACCCCGTTCGGTATCCGCCCAGGTGACTTGCAACGTCTCCAGGTACCCCGCCTCAAAGCCGGCAAAGGCCGCCGGCCGGATGCTCTTGGCCTCATCGTTCCCGGCAAAACCAATCCAGACCATGGCATGACCGCAAACCTGAACGATGACTTGGCAGACATCCTGAAGAAATTGGTGTTCGTCTTGGGCGCGCATCATCGCCTGGTTGCTGTCGCTGAGTGCCTTGAGCGTCCGGTTAAGCTGGCGCAGTTGGGCTTCCTTGCGCTTCCGGTCGGTAATGTCCACCAGCGTCGAAAGGATGAACTGTTCGCCGCGGAAGTTGATCAGTTGGGCCGACAGTTCCGCGACCAAGGCCTCACCGGTCTTTTTGCGGAACTCCTGCTCCCATCCGCGTACGACACCTTTGGCCTTTAATTCGGCGACAAAGCGCGCCACGGCGTCGGCATTGGGCCAAATCCCCATGGTCCGCGCGTGGTGGCCGATGGCATCATCGCGGCTGTGGCCGAGCAGGGCCACCCAGGTGTCGTTCACGTCGAAAAACAGTCCATCGTCCAGCCGCGTCAGGGTGATGGCGGCCGGGTTGTTGGCAAAGGCCGCGGCGAACTTTTCCTCGGACAGCCGCAAGGCCTCCGCCTGGTGCGCGCGGAACTGGGCGCGGCGCATGGCATCGGAAGCCCAACTGATCATCATGCAACTGAAGAGGAAAATCACCAAACCCACCCAATCGGTGGGCTGTCCAATCTTGAACGAATGGACCGGCGCCAGCAGAAAGTAATCCGCCAAACCGGCTGACAGCACCCCGGCAGTCAATCCCACCCAAAAGCCGCCATACAAGGCGGCCACTATCACCGCCGGATAAAACAGCAGATAGACGTTGTGCAGTCCGAGAAAATCCAACAGGGCGAGACGCAAGAGCAGGGCGGCGACGGGAAGGATGATGCCGACGGCGTAACGCATCCAGACCGTGTTCCGTTGGTTCATAGCGTGAGTCGTGCCAGTACCCTATTGTGTGCGCAGGCGCGTGACAAAAGCAAGAAATCAGTGAAGCTTTTTAATCGTTTCGGGCAAGAAACGACAGCAGGAGCCGGACGCAGAAGTTGACCGTTGCTGAATCCTCAAGGAAATGGCCGGGACTTGAGATGGCACGCGAATTGCGACTCCGAAATTTATGCGGAAGCATGAGAGAGCAAGGTGGAAGGCGGTTGACGAAAGAGACGTGACGACGCTTCGATCACGCACACGAATTTGAAATAACCTGCCAGTTATCCACACGCGGCTTCAAACTTCCAGCCCCGGCCGGCGGATCAACCTACCCGACCGGGGCTTGTTTTTTTTTGGCGGGCAGAGGATTTTTTTGTCCCGCCCTCAACCTAACCCTCTCACCCAGGAGAGGGGATACCGACTGGCCGATTGTATTCTCCGTGTGAGTATCGGGTTGTCTCCGTCGCAGGTTATTCAGCATGACGGCGGATGATTCTCCCTCTCCTGGGGGAGGGCTGGGGTGAGGGGGCCGTTCTCGCTTCCCCGGTTCATGGGGCTGGGGTGAGGGCGGGCGTAAAACTCAAGTTCGAATTTTTTCACTTTCTTTCCCTCCGGGCTTCGGGTATTTACCGGCTTATGAATTACAAGGTGTTCCGCATGCTGCCTGCGTTTTTTTTCGCTTTGAGCCTGGCCTGCGAAGCCTCCGGGCAAACCAACCGAATTGATTTTCCCGCCGCCAGCCCGGCTTGCACGCTGAAGCAGCGGATTGGTCTGACCGACGTTGAGATCGTCTATTCGCGGCCGGGGATAAAGGGCCGTACCATCTTCGACGGCATAGTGCCGTACGGGCAGGTGTGGCGCACCGGGGCCAATGCCGCGACAAAAATCAGCTTCAGCACCCCGGTGAAACTGGAAGGCCACGCCATCCCGGCCGGCACCTACGCGCTGTTTACCATCCCTGCCGAGAATGAATGGACCATCATCCTGAGTACGAATGCCAACCAATTCGGCGCGTTCCAGTACAATCCCAAGGATGATTTGGTACGGTTTCAAGCTCCGGCTGAGGACACCGAAGACGACCCGGTGGAAACGTTTACCATCGAGTTTGACAACCTCCGCGACGATTCGGCGGTGCTGTATTTGCTGTGGGAGGAGACGCTGGTGACCATCCACCTGCAAGTGGACACCACCAGCACGGTAGTGCCGCAAATCGAGGCCGCGATGGCGGAGCCGGGGAAGAAATCGGACGGCTTTTATTTCCAAGCCGCGACGTTTTACTACAACCACAACCTGGACCTGGGGAAAGCGCTGGTTTGGGTAAATGCCGGCCTGGCGGACAATCCACGCATTGCCTACGAAATACTGCATTTGAAGGCCCAGATACTGGCCCGGCAGGGCGACAAGGCGGGCGCCATCGCCGCCGCCACGCAATCCAGCCAACTGGCCACCAAGGCTGAAGGGCCCGGCAGCTCTTTTGTAAAAATGAACGCGGACCTCATTTCCAGCCTCCAACAGTAATAAAAATCGTTAAACCAACGCAAACTGAGAAACCAAAATAAATATGAAATCGCTCATATCTGCAGCAGTAATCGGCGCCGTGGCACTGGCGACCGCGTTGCCGATCATGGCTCAACAACACCAGCGGGTCAGCCCACACGAAACCATCAGTGCGGTGATTGACCATAACCGGGTTACCATCACGTATGGCCGACCCTACACGACCAAGCCCGGGTCCACCGAGGCCCGCAAAATCTGGGGCAGCTTGGTTCCCTGGGGCGAGCCCTGGCGGATGGGCGCGGATGAAGCGACGCTGCTCGTCACCCAACAGCCGATTGTGTTGGGCGGCAAAACCGTGCCCGCCGGCGCCTACACCCTGTACCTGGTGCCAAGTGAAAACGGCGCCTCGCAACTGGCGATCAGCACGAGCATCGGCGGCTGGGGTATTCCGGTGGATACCGGACACGACCTGGCGCGGGTGGACTTGACCAAAAGCGCGCTGGACCAGCCCGTGACCCAGTTCACCATGGCGGTTGGCAAAGGTGACTCGGGTGGCGGCGTGATAAAGTTGATGTGGGAAAGCACGCAGTTCTCCGTGCCCTTCACCGTCGCGAAATAGGAGCAAAGGAGGGCCATCGCCCAATTCTGTCGCGGCGGTCTGTTGACCGCCCCGCCGATTGCACCCACTCCACCCCAAGGAGGAGAGGGCAGGGGTGAGGCGGCCAATTACGTCTGTGCATAAAAATTAGAGGTTGCCAATAATCGAGCGAAATACCGACAGGTTTTGGAGTGC
>JBEKMW010000154.1:0-11334 GCA_049523455.1 Verrucomicrobiota bacterium
CTTATGTGAGCTACGTCCACCAGTCCACCGTGCCTGCTGCCGCTTCAACGTTTCAACGCTTCACGCTTCACGCTTCACGCTTCTACTGGCTGGCGCTGCTGTTCTTTGCCTTGGGCCTGATGTCCAAGCCCATGTTGGTAACGCTGCCGTTCGTCCTGCTCTTGCTGGACTATTGGCCGCTTGGCCGCTTCACCCCGACATCCGATGTCGGGGTCGGGGTTCACGCTTCAACGCTTCAACGCTTCAACGCCTCAACGGTTCAACGGCTGCTGCTCGAAAAAATTCCCTTCTTCGCGCTAAGCGCGGCCTTTTGCGTGGTCACATTGGTGGCCCAGCAGCAAAGCGGCGCGGTGGCGGAGCTGACCCGGAATCCCCCGCCAGACCCGCTGGGGAATGTCTTTGTTTCCTATGCGCGCTATCTGGGCAAAACTTTCTGGCCGGCCGGACTGGCTGGATTCTATCCGTATCCCGGGCCGTGGTCCGGCGAACAAGTGGTGTTGGCTCTGGTTTTGTTCGCGGGCCTGGGTGCCGCGGCTCTGGCTTTGGGGCGCCGGTTTCCCTATGTCGCCGTCGGCTGGTTTTGGTTTGTCGGCATGCTGATTCCCGTCATCGGTTTGGTTCAAGTGGGATCCCAATCCCTGGCGGACCGCTACACCTACCTGCCGCAAATCGGCTTGTGCCTCATGGTGGTCTGGGGAGTGGTGGAACTTTTGGGTAGGGCGGCGCTGCCGCGCCACCGACTGTTGCTCGGCTCCGCAGCCGTTGTGACGCTGGCCGCGCTGATGGCGGTGGCTCATGTCCAAACCGGGTATTGGCGGGACAGCTTTTCCCTTTGGCAGCATTCGCTGGCTTGCACGTCGGAGAATTATATTGCCCATTATAATTTAGGTACCGCGCTGGCCGACCAGGGGAAATGGGAGGAAGCCATTGACCAGTTCCAGCGGGCGTTCCAACTCGCTCCCGGGGACAACTATGTCCGGATTCATTTAGCCAACGCGCTATTCAAGCGGGGGCAATGGGCTGAGACGATTCAGCTCTATGAGCGGGCGCTGGAATTGCAACCGGATTCCGCCACGGCTCACTGTGGCCTGGGAGTCGTGCTCGCCGCCGGAGGCGACATCCATGGAGCCATTCAGCATTATAACCAGGCCCTCCAACTCGAGCCGGATTCGGTCGAGGCCCACAGTGGCTTGGGTGCAGCTTTGGCGGCCCAAGGGAACTGGGCTCAAGCCGTGCAACATTGTGAGCGGGCCGTCCAATTGGCTCCCGATCAGGCCTTGCCTCAGATGAACCTGGGTAACGTGCTGGCCATGCAGGGGAAAATGGCCGAGGCCATTCCGCACTTCGAGCGGGCAGTGCAGCTTAAACCCGACTACGCCAGGGCCCATTTTAATCTGGCGGCCGCGCTGGCCCACGAAGGAAAATCGGCTGAAGCCTTGCCCCATTTCCAGCAGGCCCTGGACCTGGCCACCGCCCAGGGTGACATCGCGCTGGCCAACGCTGCCCGCGCCCGGCTTCAACCCAATCCGTCCCCCGCTCCCCAGCCGCCCACACCATGATTCATTTACCCTGTTTTCGCACCGGCCGACAATGAGCGAACAATCACAAAATCCTTCTGGCGATGGCCCTGACCTGCCGGCGCCTTCCGGCTCGGTGACCAGCCAGGGTGACGTCTCTTTTCCACCCCTTGGCCAGCCGCCCCAACATCGGCAGTCTTTGGCGGTCTGCCTCTTGCTCGCCCTGGCCGTCTGGGCGGTTTTCGGCCAGACCTTGCGTTATGACTTCATCAACTGCGATGACGACCAGTACGTCTATAAAAACGCCGCGGTTGGAAGAGGACTCACGCTGGACGGCATTGGCTGGGCCTTCACTCACGACGTCGCCGCCAATTGGCATCCGCTCACGGTCATCTCGTATATGGCCGACGCCTCGCTCTACGGAACCAAACCGGCTGGCTATCATCTCACGAATGTTTTGCTGCACGCCCTCACGGCGGTGCTGTTGTTTGTGGTGCTAAACGAAATGACCGGCGCGCTGTGGCGGAGCGTCTTCGTGGCGGCGGTGTTTGCCATTCATCCCTTGCGCGTGGAATCCGTGGCCTGGGTGAGCGAACGCAAGGATGTGCTCAGCGGCGTCTTCTTTATGCTGACGCTGCTTTGTTATGCAAAAGCGGTGACCCGCCTTCGCTCAGAAGCTTCGGCGCGGCAGGCGAGTGACGAGTGGCGAGTGACGAGGGACAGGGGCACCGGTGACAAGGCCCAAGTTATCGCGTCACCCGTCACCCGTCACCCGTCACTCTTTTACTGGCTGGCCGTGCTGTTCTTTGCCTTGGGCCTGATGTCCAAACCAATGTTGGTAACGCTCCCCTTTGTCCTGCTGTTGCTGGACTATTGGCCGCTTGGGCGCTTTACCCCGACATCCGATGTCGGGGTTCAACGTCTGTTGGTCGAGAAAATTCCCTTCTTCGCGCTGAGCGCGGCCGTTTGCCTGGTCACGTTTGTGGTCCAGCAGCAAAGCGGCGCCGTGGCGCAACTGGCCCGGTATCCCCTGCCTGACAGGTTGGGGAATGTCTTTGTTTCCTATGCCCGCTATCTGGGCAAAACTTTCTGGCCGGTCGGACTGGCTAATTTCTATCCGTATCCCGGGCCGTGGCCCGATGAACAAGTGGTGTTGGCTGTGGTTTTGTTCGCGGGCCTGGATGCTGCGGCTCTGGCTTTGGGGCGCAGGTTTCCCTATGTCGCCGTCGGCTGGTTTTGGTTTGTCGGCATGCTGATTCCCGTCATCGGTTTGGTTCAAGTGGGCGATCAATCCATGGCCGACCGCTACACCTACCTGCCGCAAATTGGCTTGGGCCTCCTGGTGGCCTGGGGCGCGGTGGAACTTTTGGGTAGGGCGGCGCTGCCGCGCCGCCGCCGGTTGCTGGGCTCCGCAGCCGTCGTGACGCTGGCTGCGCTGATGGCGGTGGCTCATGTCCAAACCGGCTATTGGCGGGACAGTGGCGGGACAGTGTTTCCCTTTGGCAGCATTCGCTGGCTTGCACTTCGGGGAATTATATTGCGCAGAACGGCTTGGGCGCCGCGTTGGACGCCAAAGGGGAATCGGACAAAGCCATCCAGTATTACAACCAGGCGCTCCAGCTCAACCCGCGCTATATTGAGGCCCACAATAATTTGGGCAATGCGCTGGCCAAGCTGGGGAAACTGCCCGAAGCGGTGCAACATTACCAACGGGCGCTCCAACTCGACCCGGGCTTGGCCGTCACCCGGATGAATTTAGGCAACGCCCTGGCCATGCAGGGGAAAGTGGCCCAAGCCATTCCGCACTTCGAACGGGCGCTGGAGCTCCAACCTGACTATGCGGAGGCCCACAATAATTTGGGCCATGCGCTGGCCATGCAGGGCAATTGGGCGGACGCCATCAAACACTACCAGCAGGCCCTGCAACTCAAACCGAATTTCGCGCAAGCCCATTATTACCTGGGGATGGCGTTTGCGAGCCAGGGCAAAGCCGACCAAGCCATTCCCCAGTTCCAGCAGGCCTTGGACTTGGCCACCGCCCAAGGCGACCCCAGGCTCGCCAACGCTGCCCGCGCCCAACTTCAGTCGCACCCGCCGGCCTTGCCCCACCCGCGAACACCGTGATTCATTTATGATTTACGATTGACGATATACGCAAGCGTCCACAATTCCACAGCATCTCGTAAATCGTATATCGTATGTCGTAAATCCTCCTTCCATTTTCTTCCCTGCCCTCGGCAGGCCTCGGAATTCATTGATTTACAGGCGTTTACAACATGTCGGCCCCCCTCTACCGTAAAGCCGACGGCAACATACCTACACCAAAGGCGTATCCACAACATAGACCAATGCCTTCGTGACAATTCTGAACGGTTTTGAAATACTTGCTTCAAGTGGTAGCCTAAACATGCAGTGAGATATACAACGAAATTAAACTGTAAAAAAACAAAAGCAAAACAAGCTATGAAAACAACCCTCAAGATCGGTCTTGCATCTCTGCTCGTCGTGGCGGGAGTTGCTGCGAGCTACGGCCAAGCCACCAGCTCGCTCCCGAGCGTGTACGGCAGCGGAGCTTCGCAGAAATTGTTGTGGACCTTTGACGCCGGTAGCATGGGCTTTAGTGGCGACGCCTACACGACAGGTGGTGACTCAGGTCCCACTGCGGTGTGGAATTCCGGGGTTCAGTCCTCGCTCTCCAGCCCGTCGGGCGTGCCCGGAGACATTACGTTTACAGGCCCCATTGGCGGCCCGACCAACTGGATCCGGGGACAGCAGGGGTACTATTCCAGTGCCAGTGTAATTTCTCAGTCGGTGTATTATAGCGAATTCACTTTCGACTATATGCTACCTTCGAGTGAGCCTACGGACAGCTCCGGTGGCCTTCCGTCTCTGGTTGTTTGGATGCAATGGGGGACAACCGGAAATACTGACAATAATGGTAACAACGTTCCCTATGTTGTGCCGCTGACTGGGTCTTTAGGCACATGGCAAAACGTAACCATATCCGCCGGCGCACTGGATACTATTGCTGACGGGGGCAACGGAACATCGTTCAGCAACTGGAATTATCTCCACGTAATCACCATCGGGCTGACTGACAATAACTATGCCGCTGGGACTATGTTATCGTATGATCTTGACAACGTCGGCTTCGCCGGCCCGATTCCCGAACCAGCCACCTTGGCGCTGTGCGGCATCGGCGGTCTGCTCAGTCTGTTCCTGGTTCGCAGAAAGCGCTAATTAGAAGCGGTTTTTTAAACGGGGTTTCTCCCGTCAGCGTGGAGGGTGCTGGGTTCCAGCACCCTCCATTTGTTTTGTAGCGTTATGGAGTGCGGTGGCAAGCGAAGCGCGACACCGCTGTTCGGGGAACGCCTTACGCGCTGCAAAAGCGCCGTCGCCGCTGCGCTCTGCCGGCGCAGTCCAGGAAGAACCGCCACCATCCTGAAACTTTGCTTTGACTTTGCCGTGGTATCATTTTGGCTGCGGCTGCTGATTTGCCTTCAATCGCGCCCGCGCCGCCTCCGCAAGCTTGGCGTTGCCTTGAGCCGTGGCCAGGTTCACGGCCTGTTGGAAATGCGGCAGCGCCTCGGCCCCTCTCCCCTCGAGGACCAGCTCGGTGCCCAAATTAAAGTGGGCCGCCGCGTAGTCCGGCTTGGTTTGGACGGCCCGTTCCAGGTGCTCGATGGATTCCGCCCACCGTCCCTGGTTGGCCAGCGCCAGACTTAAATTATAGTGGGCCTCGGCCAGGTCGGGGTCGAGTTGGATGGCCCGGTCGAAATCCTGCATGGCCTCGGCGGCCCGGCCTTGGGCCGCCAGCGCGACACCCAAACTGTCGTAAGCCTCGGCGTAGTCCGGTTTGATCTGGATGGCCCGTTGGTATTGCGGGATGGCGTTGGTGAATTTTCCCTCGCCCGCCAGCGCATACCCCAAATCGTAATAGGCCTCGGCGTCATCCGGTTGGAGCTTAATGACCCGTTCGAAATGCGGAATCGCCTCCGCCCATTTCCCCTGGCGGTCCAAGGCGACGCCCAGACTGATATGGGAGCTGGCGGAGTCCGGCTTAAGTTTCAGCGCCTGCTCGAAATGGGGGATGGCTTCAGCGAATTTCCCCTGCCGGCCCAGCGCGTTGCCCAAGTTATGATCGGCCAACGGGTTGTCTGTCGTGCAAGCCAGGGTATGCTCCCACAGCGTTACACTGTCTTGCCAGTACCCAGCCTGACTATGAGCGCACGCCATGAGGACGGCGAGCGTCAATCCGGCAACCGCCCCCAACACCGCCCGCCGCCAACGCCAGGCTCGGCAAAGTTCCACCGCGCCCCAAGCCACCAGGATGTACAATCCGATTTGCGGCAGGTAGGTATAGCGATCGGCGTGGGCGTAGTACGATATTTGGACCAACCCGATGACGGGCGCCAGCATTCCCAGATACCACAGCCAGCCGACCAGGAAGTAGGGGCGCTTTTTCCAACCGGCCAGCGCCGCGAACGAGACGGCCACAAACACGGCCAGTGCCAGTGCCACTTCTGCCCATGATGGGCCGTTGGCCGGATAGGGGTAGAGACCGGCCAACCGGGCAGGGTAAATCATTTGCCAAATATAGGTGAGGCAGGCGGTGAAGGCATTCTCCAGCCGTAGAGCAAAAGAAACCTGGTTGCCGGGCGCCAGCTCTTCCGGCACCAGCAAGGTCGCCGCACAGGAGGCGGCGCTCAGCACGAGGAACGGTATCTTCTCCACCAACAAACGTTTTACCCCGAAAGCTTTCGGGGTAAAGCGTTGAACCCCGACGTCGGATGTCGGGGTGAAGCGGCCCAAGGGCCAGTAATCCAGCAGCAGCAGGACCCATGGCGTCGTTACCAACATGGACTTCGACAGCAGACCCAGCGCAAAACACACCACTGCCAGCCAGTAAAAGAGTGACGGGTGACGGGTGACGGGTGACGAGGATACTTTGGCCTGGCTATCGGAGTTCTCCTCTCTTATCACTCGACACTCGTCACACGACACCCCTTTGGCGTAGCAAAGCAGCGTGACCATAAAAAACAATCCGCTCAATACGTCCTTGCGTTCACTGACCCACGCCACCGATTCCACCCGCAGCGGATGAACGGCAAACACCGCCGCCACGACGGCGCTGCGCCATAACGCACCGGTCATGTTTCGCAGCAGCAGAAACAGCAGGATGGCATTGGCTGCGTGCAGCAGGACATTGGTCAGATGAGGGCCCGCCGGATTCAGCCCGTAGAGTTGGCAATCCAGCATGTGCGAAAGCCAGGTCAACGGATGCCAGTGGCCGATTTTACCATAGGTCAACGCCCACGCAGCGCCATGCCAAGTAAGGCCGTGGGTAACCACCTGATTGTCATAAACGTAAGCGCCATCGTCATAGTTGACGAAATCAAACCGCCGGGTCTGGCCAAAGACCGCCCACACGGCCAACGCCAGCAGCACGCAGACGGCAAAGGACAACCAACGTTGGCGCCGTCGCCCTTCCGGCGGCGGGCAGTTGCCCGGGTTGGGCGCGCGGCCGGAAGGCATCGCCAGGTCAAGCCTTTCGTGAGAAGGGTTTTGTGGTCGTTCGCTCATCACGGTTCCGTCAGAAGCTATGGTAGGAAAGCCTCAACGCCTTGCCACGGCGAAAATCAGCAGCCGCGGCGCATAGGGCGCAACTTGACGCCACCACCAACGAATCGGTCTGCTGGCGGAGCGCGGATTGTCCCAATCCGCAGCGCGCACCCAGCCAAACCAGCACGGGAATCAGGAGCCTCGCTCGTTCCAGACCTGCAATCGTCAATCGTCAATGAGTTACGGTGTTGCCGGCGGATTCAACGCCGGCTGATAAAGCCGGGCTTGAATGGCCTGCACGAGCGCGGCCTGGCCCTGGGCCAGCGCCAGGTTCGAGGCTTGTTGGAAATGTTGCCTGGCCTCATCGCGTCTCCCCTGGCTGGCCAGCGCCATGCCCCAATAATAATGAGCTTCGGCGGAATTCGGGTTGATTTGGAGCGCCCGCTGGTAACGTTGAATGGCTTCGTCCCATTTCCCCTGGGCCGCCAGCGCGGCGCCCAGATTGATGTTGGCCGGAACGAAATCCGGGTTCAGTTGGAGTGCCCGCTCAAAATGCGGAATCGCTTCGGCCCATTTCCCTTGATTGGCCAGCGCCGCGCCGATGTTGCTGTCCACGCCGGCCTTGTCCGGTTCCAGTTGCAGCACCCGCTCGTAATGGAGAATCGCCTCGGCCCATTTCCTCTGCGAGAGCAGCGCATTGCCCAGGTTGTTTTCCGCGTCGGGATAATCCGGTTTGAGCCGGAGCGCCCGTTGGTAGTGGGGAATGGCTTCCTCCGGGTCCCCCTGCACCGCCAGGGTGTTGCCTAGATTATTTTCCGCCAGCCAGCAATCCGGATTCCGGGCGAGGGTGGTTTGCCAGAGAGTTTCCAGGCTCGCATACGTCCCGGCCTCCCGCCACGTCAGCACTCCCAACACCGGCAACACCACCACCGCAAATCCGTAAGCCAAAACCGCCCGGCTGCCGGGCAATCGCCTTCCACCGCCCGCTTTCCCTCTCCCCCCTGAGGGGAGAGGGACCAAGGGTGAGGGGTCCGATTCTGCACTTCTTCCTTCTTCCTTCTTCCTTCTTCCTTCTATCAGCGCCCCCACCAGCGCCAGCAGCCCCAGACTGGGCAGATACACCCAGTGATCCCACACAAACGAGTAGTACATGCCATAAGCGTTCAGGAATCCCAGCAGCGGAAATAACGTGCCGACGTAAAAGAGCAGCGCAGCCAGCGGCCCCCGCCCGAAGCGTTTGTGCCCCAGCCATAGCCCCAGCAGCAGCCCCACCGCCCCTGCCGGATACAGCCATTGCCACCACACCGCAGGATCAGGTTGCCAGCGCGGATAGATTAAACAGAGATGAGCCGGCCAGAATAATTTGCCCAGGTAAAACCAGAATGCGTGGCCCGCCACGAGGCAACGCTGCGCCAAACTCAGCGCAAAGTCCGGACCTTGGGCGCCCACGTGGTTCTTCTCCAGCCAGGCAGTCCCGGCGCACAGGCCCAGGGACAGGGCGAAGAATGGCAGCGTCGGCACTACGTCCGTCCGCCAACCCAGGCGGCCCCGCCGCCACCAAGCCAGCAGCAGAATGACTGCCGGCAGTGAGCAAGCCGTGCTCTTGGCCAGCAACGCGCCCAGAAACAATCCCAAAGCCAGACAATAAAAACGTGATGCGTGATGCGTGAAACGTGAAAGGTTGGGCGCGGACTTCTCCCTCTCCCGCCGGAGCGGGAGAGGGTCGGGGTCAGGGTGCCGTATCCCTCCCTGTGGAGCCGAAGCTTCTGCCTGCCGGGCCGTAGCTGCGGAGCGAAGGCCGGAGCGAAGGCTGGCCACGCTTTGCTCGTAGCGCAGGTAAGCCAGCAATGCGCCTAGAAACAGCACCAGCGAAAGGACGTTCTTGCGTTCGGTGATCCAGGCGGCGGATTCGACCATGACCGGATGGAGGGCAAACAGGGACGCGGCCAGCCACGCGCCCGGCACTTGCAGCCGGAGCAGGGCCCGCCAAAACAACACCGCGGCCAGGACGTGCAGCAATACGTTCTCCAAGTGATAGGGTAGCGTCCAGAACTCCCAGAGCTGATAATCCAGCCAGAACGACGTGGCCGTGAGCGGGTAATACTGTTGCAGGACCGTGGGATGGACCCAGATCGCCCATAAACCGGCGGGATTCTGGAACCAACGGACCAAATCCGTTGTCCAATTGGCATCGTCGAAAACAAAACCGCCTTGCATGGCCGGCCAGTAAACCACGAACGTGGCGGCCAGTGCCAGGCAAGCCAGCCACATCGTCACTCCCGCGTAAGATACTTTATTCATGCCGTGGGGCGCCATGATAGCAGCCGGCGAGGTAGCGAGTCTCTCACTATCTCCGGTTGCCGATTGCCGATTGCCGATTTGATTTCAACCACGGATGGACAGCTAAAGTGGAAGAACGTAAAACTGGTGCGCGCGAGAGGACTTGAACCTCCAATCCTTTCGGAACCAGATCCTAAGTCTGGCGCGTCTGCCATTCCGCCACGCGCGCACTATTTAACCACGACCTGCCATCAATCGTACCAGGCGGTCACCTGCGATCCTGTTTGCGACCGGGTTGCGAATTGAAACCAACTGCTACCCAAATCATCCCACCGGCGCAAGCTCACGCTCACGCCGGGTATAAATACATCAAGTTCTTGAACCATCGCAAGCACGCGGTACGCGGTCTGCTCATGAATGTGACTCTGGCGCTGGTTCCGACCGGCGGATTCCGCGCAAGCGGTCGCCGCCTCGTCACAAGCCCACAATTGGTAATTTGGCCAGATATTATTCGAGTGGTGCTGCTCTATATAAACGACCAGCGTGTCGTTGCTGCTGTCGGGGAAGGCGTGGCGCCGTCCGTTGGTCGCCTTGGTGGCTGGAAAATGCTGGATTTTGCCGTAAGCGACCGCCAACAAGGTCAGTTTGGTTCCATTGCGCAGCGTGAACGTCTGCGGCCGCGACTGCCGCCAGAGCGCGCCGGCAACCAGACCGGCCGTCAGAATTGCCAGGCCCGCCCACACCAGGATTTTGAACCTCATAAACCGGTCATCAGGAAAAGCGCGCCGGCTCAATTCGGCGAGAGGGGACAGCGCCGGGAAAGCCAAGGCAGGTCTGGATCATCATCCACATATGACTCATCGTTGCCACCGCGCCACTGGTAGTCAATTCCCGGGCACGTTTCCGGGTCGAGCCACCTGCGAACCATCGCGCGGCCGTCGGCGAAACTTATGCCGGTAGCCAGGCCATGCTGGCTGCCGGGAAGTTCGGTGAACCACTCGGTCCCGCTCCCGGTGGCGGACGGATTCAGGTAAAAAATCCCGTCGTCCAGGAAGTCCGGGTGTTCGTCGGCAAAAACCCAGGTGTCGCTCGGTCCGGGATTGCGCAAATCGGACATTTTGGTGGCCTGGAAAAAAGTGGGCCATTGGTCCACCAACGAAGCCGCCCGGTTGCCGGCGCCCAGCCCTCCATCCATGGCCACGCTTCGGCAGCGGCCGGTCCAGCCCGCCGCCTGCTGCGCAGGACTCACATAATTTGCCGCCGGGCAGGCAAAGACTTTCGTGTTGTGGCCCAGCAGATTTCCCAACAAGGAATAACTGTCGTCAATCAGATTGGAGGTGTTGGTGTTGACCGGATTCGTGGTCCAGTCCAGGACGCCGGAGATCCAGGAGGGCGTGCCCTGATAGGGAAGACTTTGATCGGAGTTGATGGCCAAACGGTCATTATTCTCCATGGCATATTGCTGCCAGGCCAAAACGAGTTGTTTGCAATTGGACATGCATCCCGCTGCCTGCGCCCGCATTTTGGCGGCGTTCAAAGAGGGCATGAGCAGGGCGGCCAGAATGGCGATCACGGCAATGACCATCAGCAGTTCGACGAGCGTAAACGCCGGGAAGCAATGAGAAACCGTCCGCGGCCTGGAAGATTCGGCCCGGCCGGCAAATGAGACATGACACCAAGGCGCTTGGGATCGTGAGTTTGCCCTTTTGTTCCCCTTCACTTGCCACGTGTCGCGTTTCATGGATGATTAATTCAATTCTACGGTATTTCCGCCGCTTGGTTACGTGAAAAAACAAAACCCCGGGTTACATCCATCCATATAGACACCGCCGGCGGTGGTTTGTTTCAAAAGTTGGGTCTGTAGCACAATTTGTGGGTGATTTCTTGGGTAATTCTTCTTTGGACATCAGGGGCGCGCCTATGGGCGGGGGCGAGCGAGTCCGTTACGCGTGGCGACCGGCGGCGACGCGAACTG
>JBEKMW010000155.1:0-8278 GCA_049523455.1 Verrucomicrobiota bacterium
GGCCCGGCGCCAGAGCCAAATCTGTAAGGTTCGTGCTTTCAACATCCCCGTCAAAAATATAGTCCTGGGTAATACCAGTGCTTTGGCCGAAAATGGCGACACTTGCCGGGCTGTCGGGAAGACCCATCATGTTACCGACCCAATTGCCGAAGAAACTTTGTGGGACGGCGAACTCCAGATCCGGCGTTTGTGAGGCAAGATTGAGACGCTCCACCGAAGCCCCGCTTTGCACGGCAATGTAAATGTATTGATTGCTGGCGGAAAGCGTCATTAACCCCGGATTGATGTCCACTGGAATGTAAGCCTCTACGGTGCCGGCGTAAGGGTTAAGGCGCATCACCGTGTTGGATTCGGCGCCGGCAGCGGCCGGAATTGTGCCGTATATCCTGTCCGTGCCCGGGTCATAAACCAGACCGCCCACCGTTGCATTGAGCGTCGACACGAAAACGGGTGCTACATTAAACGGGTTGCTTTGGCCAGATGCCGAACCGTTTTGCGCGCCCAAAATGACGTTGGTACCAGCGACACTGATGGTGGCTGTTCCGCTCCACAGGCCGTTGGTAAAGTTGCCCGTTTGTGTTGGAACAAGGCTGCCGGATGGAACGCCAAGCGGAAACAACGAGGCAGAACCCGAATAACTCTCCAATATATCCCCGCTCTGATTTTCTGCCACAATGGAAACCGTGAACGCCTGATTTGCAGTTTGACCCAAAGGGATGCCCTCAAACGCAAAATGATCCAAATGGTTGTCCTGGATCGTGATCGAGCCACTGGCGTCGGCAAAGCCGGGTGCCGATGCCGATACCGTGACCGGCACGTCCGGGCCAGGCCCGGAATTGGAAGGAACCGTCAGCGAAACCAGCGCCGAAGTCTGGCCGGCTGGCAACATGACGGTCGCGGGAACCTCCAGGGTAGCAGGATCGCTGCTGCTCAAACTGACCGACACATTGGTCGGAAGAATTCCGGCAATAGTGATGACCGCATTACTGACGGTACCCGCACCCTCGACCAGCTCGGCAGGGAGCACAAGCGTCAAATTCGTGGGCTGGCCGATAATCGTGATCGAGGCGCTGGCGGCCGCCCCGGTCCCGGCAAAAGCAGTGACGGATACGTCGCGGCTCCCGACAATTTCCGGACCCGCTGGCGACAAAAGGTTGAAGGTGACATTGGTTTGACCGGCCGCAATTTGAACAAATGACGGTGTCGCCAGCAAACTGGGATCGCTCGAAGCGATCTCTGCTTGGAAATTTGAGGTCACCGGCACGCTGGTCGAAAGTTGAGCCTGCCCGAGAATCGCGCCAGGTTGTTGCCCTGCCTGGCTGGGCACCTCCAGCTCCAAAGGTACCGGCGTGCTGAAATTTGTGATGACCCCTTGGGCTGATGGAAAAAGATAATTTGAGGCAGTGATGGCCACCAACTGGATTCCATCCACAACAGGATCATCGAAATTCGTCACCTCAAACGGTGCTGAAGTTATGCCGGCGGGGATGACAACCGTAGCAGGAACTTCAACCTTGGCCGGATCACTGGATTGAAGGTTGAAAACCAGATCGGCTCCAATCGCGGCTGGAATGCTGATGGAGGCCACCTGAACCCCCGGACTGGCGTCTGAAGTTTGCGCCGGCAACAACAGTTCCACCGCGGCGCCGTTCACCACGTTGAATGGGTTGCTCGTGCCCGGGTTACCACTTCCGTCATCCGCCTGCAGCACAACATTGCTGCCTCCCGCCACGACTAAAAGCCATCCGCTCCATACGCCGTTGGTCAAATATATCGAGCCTGGTGAAACTCCGACTGGCATATAATTCGGGGCAAAAGGAAGACTGAGGCCAAGATTGAGGGTTCCGATCGACCGGTTGGTAGCGATCCAGTCAAGAGCCTCCCCATCGTCGAAATCGCCCTGGCGTTGATACGTGTAATTCAGGTTTGCATTGAGGGCGACTGGCGCGCCGAACCATCCTCCCGGAAGCACGGGAACAGGATTGGTGACAAGATATGGATAGCCGGTGGAAGCACAGAAAAAATCGACAAGCCCGTTGGTGCGATTCAACAGCGATACAGCAACCGGGTCGGAAATCCGGCCCCAGCGGAGCGCGGTGCCGAGGAAGAACCGAGGGAAGGCACCTGGAGCAACGCCCCCGGCTGCGATCACAAAAACCGATTGGGGCGGGCAAACGGTGCCGGCGGGAATTGTGAAAACCATGGCGGGCTGCGGCCATTTGCTGAAGTCATAAAACGCCACCTGCCATCCTGAGACATCAACCGAATTAGTGGATGGATTGGTAAATTCCACCTGATTTGTTGTCCCATTGTCCACTTCTGAAATAACCAGTGGCGGGACTGACAGAATTTCGGTGGAAACGGAGACATTTCCGGAGTAATTGGAAACCAGATTGCCCGCATTGTCGTTGGCCGTGAGCACCGCGCTGAACGGTGTCCCCGTTGATTGTGGAGATGCGACTGTGCTCCATGCAAAATGATCCAGCGGAGTCGCGGCTGTCCGCATTTCAGAAGTTACACCGGTCAGCGCCAGCACATAGAGCAGGATCGCCGGGGTGGGGGCAGTGCGGCTCATCCACATATTTGTCATCGTCGTTTTTTCACCTCCCTCAGTGCTCAACCGATTCTTAAACCGTGGCTCTTTTCTTCTAATGCTAATCGGTAACCAAGTCAATCACAAAATTATGCTCTGTCGGCGATAGTCTAAAATCGGAATAATTGTTGGAACAAAAGCGGACTGGCTGATCAGAGTCGGTGGTGAGCGAGGACGTCTGGCCAGACAGGGTGGGTGGGGTCGGGATTTTTCGGGGATGACCCAGAAGCAGTGGTTGGGGCGGTGGATGATGTGACGGTTGTCCCGATGTTGCTGATGCGGGTTTCAACTTCATTCCGCAGCCGGAAAAACGGTCGAATGCCAAGGTGGTGAAGTCTTTGATGAAATATTTGGCCTTCAGGCCGCGAATCACCTGCCGCAAAAATTCTGCGAATATGGCCGGCTCTGCACTTACGACCGTTGAAGATTTTGGGCGAAGGCACCGAGCCGTTATTATCAGATACGAAGCACCCCTTTACCGAAAATTCCGCGTTCATCGGACCCATCAGGTATTTTCGATTCGCCCACGGCACGAGCCACCCCCTCCGCCCCCTGCCCTGACGGGTCGCGTCCCGTCAAAACTACCAATAACGGTGAGCATCCCGCCTGACTTTCGCGTCCCATGCAGTTTGGATGTCACTAAGCCTAAAGCGCACAAGTCGGCCAATTTTATAATGAGGCAGATACCCTTGTTCCCTCCAGTTGTGGATTGTCCGCCGTGAAATGTGCAGATGTGCAGCAAGCTGTTGCTGCGTTAGCCACGGGTCACACGATGCAACTTGGACGGTGGCCGGTGGCTGCGATTTCACGGCAGTTTGGACTTTCGCATTGATGATTTCGGTGATGGCCGCCGCCAAGCCGGCAATTGAATCCGCCAAGCGACGGAGTTCTGGTGAAGTTTTCATGTTGAGGAGAATAATCGAAACCGGCACTGTCACCCATCACCAGTTGGGACTGTGGGCGACGCCGGGAATCGAGCGTCGAAAGTCGGTCCTGAGGGGCAATTCCGTTTTGCAAACAGGGGCAGACCGAACATCTGCTGGTTGGCTTGCTATACCCTGGCTGAACAAATACCTGGAAGAAGCCCGGCCCAAACTCATCGTTGAACCCGACGAGCGCGAAGTGTTCCTGTGCGTGTCGGGGCCCGGCCTGACGCCAGGTGTCCTGAGCCACGTGGTTCATGGGTGCGTGGAGGCCAGCGGCGTGAACAGAACCGGCAGTTGCCACCTGTTCCATCACGCAATGGCCGCGCTCATGCTGGAGAACGACGCCGATCTGCGTTACGTCCAGCAGATGCTTGGCCATGCCCGATTGAACCGGACCGAGATTTACACGCACGTCAACATCCAGGAGCTGATTGAAGTCCACCGGCTGACGCACCCGGCCAAGCTGCCGGAAGCAGGGCTTGAGAAAAGCCCGGTTAGCAAGTAAAGTAATGCATATGAAATACGCGGATCGAATCACCTTCAATCCCAAGCAATGCGGCGGCCGCCCCTGTATCCGGGGCATGCGCATCCGTGTCAAGGACGTGCTGGATTTGCTGGCCGCGAGGGTGCCCGAGGCGGAAATCCTGGCCGACTTTCCCGACCTTCAAGCCGAGGACATCCAAGCCTGCATTGAATACGCGGCGGAACAACTCGATCACCCTGTCTTGGTGGTGAGCCGGTGAAGTTCCTCGTGGACGCCCAACTGCCGCCGGCGCTGGCGCGCTGGTTGCGCGAGGCCGGGCACGAGGCACAGGCCGTCCGGGAAGTGGGTTTGCGCGAAGCGGAGGACGGCGACATCTGGAATCACGCGCAGAAGACCGGCGCAGTCATTGTGACCAAGGATGAAGACTTTCCCCAACGGGCGCAGCAGGCCGACGCCAGCCCGGTCATCGTCTGGCTGTGCATTGGCAATGCTTCCAATCGCGCTTTGCGCCAGTGGTTCCTGCCGCAGTTGCCCCAAATCATCGAATGGATCGAGCAAGGCGTGCGCGTCCTGGAAATCCGCTGATGCCGGGCACCGGCGCAGGCCCGCAGACACGCTGATTTTTTCCTTTTAGCTGCTTCCCTTCCAGCCGCCCTTGGGCTACACTGGCCGCGTCTATCCGATGGCCGCACGACTGTTCAATCTGATGCTGTGCGCGCTGCTGCTGGGGCTGCCCAGCCCGGCGGCAAAGGCCATCACACGCTCAGAAAATCGCGTCGGGGGGTCTCCGGTTTTTTCGTCTGATTTTGCTTCCCAGGAAACCGCAAATCCCATTGGCACACGCGCCGAAAACCCCGGTTGTGGCTACGATTTTGCGTCGGGGGTGCACAAATACCTCTATGTGGGGGATAACCCTGTCAACCAGATTGATCCTAGTGGACAAGATTTTACATTGGGAAGTTTTTCAGTTACGGCTGGCGGGGCTATAACAATAGAAGGTTTTGCGCTTCCAGCGACTACTCGCGCCTTCTCGTGGGCGGCGTTTAGAGTCATCACCGCTGCCATTGCAATAGGCGCAGAAATAGGTGGGGACCGTGGGGGTAGTCAGATGTTATTCCACTATGATACCCTTCCTGAGTTTCAGGCGACTGGCTTCCCAACTGGAACATGGTTGACAGATCGTGGAGACCTTCCATTCGACCAAGCACTCAGCATCACATTTCAAAGCGGTTCGCGGTTATTTGTATACGCGGTTGCTATAAAATCGCCGAGTGAAATCGAACCATTTCCGCCCCTGAGACCTGGCGTTAATCAATGGCGCACGACAGTGTATATGCCGCCAGTCAGAATTGGAATTTTCAGAAAGCTTTACGGCCCAAATTGGACCGGCCCAACCGAGTAAAACATTATGCCATTATCCTGGAGTGTCATTTCTCAAAAAGGAAAGCGTCTCACAGTTGCCCCGGATTTTGGGTATGGGTGGAGCGAGTATGATCCGCAGCGACAGGCGACGCGAATGGATACTCCCGGCAACTTTGACTTTGTGGTTGAAGAATTCTTGGAGGCCAAAGGAGAAATCGTTGCTGTTTTAGGGCGGGTCGGTCAGTCGGGGCACATTTTTGACGGCTTGGAATTATGCGCGTTGCCAGTGCCGTATGTCGAAATTGATTTTGAAAAGCTGTTGGGGAATTATCATCTCTTGCTCACGCCGCAGCGAGCACATCTCACCGGGACACAACCTCCACCGCATTACGAATCGGTTGCTGGTGGCGGTTACCCGGAGTTTCGCGGCTACGCGAAATCCATCAAAGCCCCATCAAAGTGAACTGCTACGACGCGAACTCGACACGCCAACCATAGCACGCGTGATGCCAACGAAAATTAAACACTAGACTGGCTTCTCGGCTACGAACGATGAGAAAGCTCGCCTACATCAAACTCATCCGCCTACGCTGCGCTTCGACGCGACGAGACAGCCAAACACCTTGCCCACCTCGCGGCGTTGTCCCGGTTAACCAAGCGTGGTTTTGGAGTTTTTCACTCTCACCACGCGGTTCGCTTTCGGTGAGGGATGCGATCATTCCAGCTATGTGCCAGCCGCTTTTTGCTACGCTGTCGACCATGAACCGGTGCCTGCTTCAAGTAGTGTTCTGCGCGTTGCTGCTCACGCTGATGAGCTCGCCGGCATGGGGCGTTTGCCGGTCAGAAAATCGCGTCGGGGGGTCTCCGGTTTTTTCGTCTGATTTTGCTTCCCAGGAAACCGCAAATCCCATTGGCACACGCGCCGAAAACCCCAGTTGTGGCTACGATTTTGCGTCAGGCGTCCACAAATACCTCTATGCGCAGGATAATCCGGTGGTTGGAACCGACCCAAGCGGACATGATGATGATTTGGACTTTGGTTTTAACATTAGGCTCGGCAGCATTTTTGGCGCTCTAAGCGGTTACGCTCCGCTATTGTCCGAATCTGGGCTAGGCGCGTTTACGCCGGTCGCAGATGGAAATAGAGTTGCAGGAATCGTTTTTGGTGAAACATCGCTCATAGTTCCTCAGCTGATGGCAGGCAAATCGCCTGGAGGGCCGGCAAACTGGGATTCTAAATCAAGGGCGTCCCTCAATGTAGCGAGAGAGAAAATTGCTGAAGTCGCAAATCTCGGCAGAAGAAAAATATCGGCACCAATGATTCCAACTCCTACAACCCCAGTCCAGACGGCGCAGTGGCAAGATTGCGTGGATGCCGCCAATTTGGCTCAAGGAAAAACTTCACAGGACAGTTTTGTCATTTGGCCATCGGATGACGGGAAGACGCCGACCAAAAACCCGCAACACGTTGGGGAAAGCTGGGTGTATGACTATAAGCCATACGTTGCGTTTGGGGCATTCCGCAAAGTGGGAAGCGGCGGAGATGTTCCTGAAGGGAACAATATTTATATGTTTTTCTACACTGGTATTCCTTTTTGAAACGATATGTGGCTAAAGAGACACATTGTAGTTTGGGGTATTTGTTTGGCGTTTTTGTACATTGGTAGCTATTTTGCTTTTTATGTTCATAGGAGGCCGGCGGGCAATCTAGCATATTGGGTTTACCTACGTGGCGGTAACGAAACAGAACGCGAGGAACGGGCTCTTTATTATTTTTATTATCCGCTCTACAAGATTCATCGGGTTCTTGGGGCAGGCAGGCACAACTACGACCGCGGAGTCACAACTCGTGATGGTTTATACGACGGCGACGAGCCCAAAAAATGACGACAGGCATCAGCAAAAAACTGTATGTTCTGTTCGCAGTCGCGGTGGTGATGCTTCTGGCGGGATTTGGCTGGCCATTGCTGCGTCCGCAAGAACCGGTCTGTCAGGGAAAGCGGTTAAGTGCCTGGTTGTATGAAGTCTGGTATTTGGACGGCGGCGTTGACCCGGAGAAGGCGTGTTGCGCATCAACGGCGGTAAGTTCAACAAAGACCGCGTGGTGCCGCTGACCTGGCTGGCGTGTTCGTTTTTGGAAACCTACTTGAAGGCCATCCGGCCCGCGCTGTTGCAAGGCGGCGTCTCCGACCGCGTGTTCATCTCGCAGCGGGCAGCGCCGTTGAGCAAGAACGCGCTGGGCGAACTGGTGGAAAAATATGCCCGCATCGCCGAAGTCAACAAACACGTCACCTGCCACATCTGGCGGCACAGTTGCACCATGCATCCGGTGAAGAACAAGGCCAACCTGCGGCACGGCCAGGAACTACTCGGCCACCGCGACCTGTCCACGACCGAGCGTTACTTGCACCTGATCATTGCCGACCTGAAAGAGGCGCATCGCCAGTGCCATCCGCGTGAGCAGGGAGTGGAAAGCTGATGTTGCTGCCGACAGGAAAAACTGGCAGACTCCGGCATCGTGAACGTGGGCCTCGCATCGTCGCTGTAGTAAGTGTACACTATGATGTTTATGAAGCGAGCCGTTGTAGCGGCTGATGCGCTTATGCTCGACGGTGACGGGGTGACTCAGGTAGAACGAGGATATGAGTCGCTCCATTAGTCGTTTGAGCGAGCGCTTTGGTTTTTTGCAATCAGGATTGCGGAGAAATTCGAGTTTCGGGCCGAGTGGTATCGCCGGGGCGCGGTCGCCGTCCTGGTGTTGGAATATTGTTGGCTCCTGCGGTCGGTTTTGCATGCCCAGCCTCAGTTGCGACGCTGCCTGACCCGATGCAGGCATTGTCGCATTTACTTCCTGACCCACCCGCGCAATGCCGGCCGGCACAACCTGCGATGCCCCTTTGGCTGCCGGGAAGC
>JBEKMW010000156.1:0-8264 GCA_049523455.1 Verrucomicrobiota bacterium
TGGAAGGTTGGCCGCGCCGCTCCGGCGGCCACTCTGTCAAAACGCGCGGGATGGCCGCGAAAAGTCGGGCGGGCGCACCGGGTTGATTGCACGCGATCCTGCAACTTGTGATGCATCAGGCCAGAAAGGCTTTGATCTCTGACGCCGGTTGCTGGCGTTTCTGGCCATCATGGCGGAATTCGCCGGACCCATCGGCCTCATCGTCGGTTGCTTGAGCCGCATTGCCGGCCTCACTGCTGATTTAGGCTCCAACTGCAACGGGCCTGGAACTGGATGGCAAGAAATGCCTCTTGGAATGGGATAGCCGATACCAAGTGATTATAGAACCCACCATCGCTGTGCTGCTAAATTTCCCGCCGCAGTAAAGAGAACAAGTAACATGGAACAAATCGTAAAAGCGCAAACGGAGCAATGACTACGACAATAACCTTGAAACAAGGCCGATCCACGTCAGACCCAAAAGCCGGGATGGCGGTTGATAATATGACTGCTCATCAACTCTTTCAGCCATTCCGGTTGAAGACTCTTGAACTCAAAAACCGGGTGGTCATGGCTCCCATGACGCGCTCGTTTTCTCCCGGCGGGGTGCCCAATTTGAATGTGGCGGATTATTATGCCCGCCGTGCTGAAGGGGAAGTCGGACTGATTCTGTCCGAGGGCACCGTGGTAAATCGGCCCGCTGCCTCCAACGATCCCAACATTCCCCATTTCTACGGCGAGAAGGCACTCCAAGGGTGGAAGGCGGTGATTGACAAGGTGCATGCCGCCGGTGGTGTCATGGCGCCGCAACTTTGGCACATGGGCGTGGTGCCTCCCGATGGTTCCGGTTGGCTGCCGGCCACTCCGTTCGAAGGGCCTTCGGGCTGCGTCGCACCCGGGAAAATCGGCGGCGTCGCGATGACGGAACACGATATCGCCGAAACCATCCGGGCGTTCGCGCAAGCGGCGGCGGAGGCCAAAACACTGGGATTTGACGCGGTTGAGATTCATGGAGCGCATGGTTATTTGATTGACCAGTTCTTTTGGCACCCCACCAATCAGCGCACCGACGGTTACGGAGGCCAAACTTTGGCCGAGCGCAGCCGATTCGCCGCGGAACTTGTTCGCGCCGTTCGCAAGGCCGTCGGCCCGGACTTTCCGGTCGGTCTCCGTGTCTCGCAATGGAAACCTCAGGATTATGCCGCGAAGCTCGCGGCTACGCCCCAGGAGATGGAGGCGTGGCTGGTTCCATTGGCCGCAGCGGGGGTTGACATCTTCCATTGTTCGCAGCGCCGGTTCTGGCAGCCCGAGTTCACCGGCTCTGATTTGAACTTTGCCGGATGGGCTAAAAAGTTGACGGGTAAACCCACCGTCACGGTGGGCTCAGTCGGGCTTTCCGGAGATTTTTCTGCCGCCCTCCAGTTTGGCGAATGCGCGACGCCCCGCCCGTTGGATGAACTCCTCCGGCGTTTGGACCGGGGAGATTTCGACCTGGTGGCCGTAGGCCGCCCCCTGCTCGCCGATGCGGAATGGACCCGAAGAATTCACGAAGGGCGTTCCTCCGAATTGGTCGGTTATAGCAAAGAGGCTCTCGCCACTCTTTCCTAATCCTTATGCGATAATCGTGTTGCCATGCGGATCCCATCACCGTCGTACCAAAAGGATATGAACAACCCGCAGAAAGCCGCCAAGCCCGAAGTTCCCATGAGCGTGAGGGATGCCATTTATCATCGCCACGCCGTGCGGGATTATACACCCCGGACAATCGACCCAGCCGTCATCCGCACACTGCTCGATGCCGCCGTCCATGCGCCCACGGCCATGCACGAGGAGCCCTGGTCATTCGCCGTCATTCAGGATAAGTCCGTGCTGAACCGCTTGTCGGACAGCGCCAGAGAGAGGGTGCGCAGCGAGGCGCAAGGTTCAGATTCCCACCACGCCAAGCATTCGCTGGAGCTGGTGACCGCACCGGATTTCCATGTTTTCTATAACGCCGGCACACTGATCGTCATCTACAGCAAATTCCCGGGGCCGTTTGTCGTGGCGGATTGCTGGCTGGCGGCGGAAAACCTGATGCTGGCCGCCTGCGCCAAAGGGCTGGGCACCTGCGTCATCGGCTTTGCGGTTTCGGCGCTCAATTCGGCGGAGTGGAAGGCGGAATTGAAAATCCCCGCTGAAATGACCGCCATCGCGCCGATCATTGTGGGTGTGCCCGCCGGCCCAACGCCGCCCGTGCCCCGCAAACAGCCGGAAATTCTTACCTGGAAATAACGCCGGGGGA
The DNA here is from genome assembly GCA_049523455.1 of Verrucomicrobiota bacterium. GTDB lineage: Bacteria > Verrucomicrobiota > Verrucomicrobiia > Limisphaerales > UBA11358 > UBA11358. Next base: position 2,261 of record JBEKMW010000156.1, read on the forward strand.
GATGCAGGCATGATAAAAAAATCCTTACCCTTGTCCCGGGTTTACCGTCTGATCGAGCCGGGGCCGGTGGTGATGGTGAACAGATCATTCGTTAAACGGGGAAGCCTTGGTACGGACGTGGCCAGTGTTGGGGCATGGCGATTACTCACCCCGCAAAGTCATAAACATTCAAGCAATGATTAAAACGAAAGGACAAAACATATGAAAAGAAAGATTGTGAAAAGCAAAGAAGAACCCACGATGTATGAAACCGAAAACGACATCTCGCAAAAGCGGCGATCGGAATTGAACGCGCTTATGAACCAGCGGCTGGCCGACGCCGTGGATCTCCAAATGCAGATGAAACAGGCGCATTGGAATGTCAAAGGCCCGCACTTCATCGGTTTGCACAAACTTTTCGACGAGATTTACGAGGCGGTTGGTGATTACGTGGACCTCATCGCCGAACGCATCGTGCAATTGGGCGGCATCACCGAGGGGACGGTGCGCGTGGCCGCCGCACGCTCGCGGCTGGAAGAGTATCCACTCGCCATGGCCGACGGTGCGGCTCATGTTGAGGCGGTCGCCAGAGCGCTCTCCACTTTCGGACGCGAAGTCCGCAGCACGATCAACGAGGCGGACGACCTGGAGGACGCCGACACGGCGGATTTGTTCACCGAGGTTTCGCGCGGGATTGACAAGTGGCTGTGGTTCGTTGAAGCCCATTCCCAGGCGCCGAAATAAAAAACACGACTTCCACCATTAAAATCAAACTGGAAAATTATGAACAAACTTCCCAAGTCAAATACTGCGACCCCAAAGGTTCGATCCGGCTACCAAAGCGTCAACCCCTACGACGGAAGAATCCTGAAGACGTTCGAGCAACTCACCGACAAGGAGCTCGAGACGGCGCTTGAAACCGCCGCGACCTGCTTCGAGACCTGGCGCCACAAGACTTTCGCCGAGCGCGCGACCGTGGTCGCAAAAGTCGCCGCCATCATGCACGCGCGCGTGGACGAGTTCGCCCGCCCGGTGACGCTCGAAATGGGCAAACTCATCGACCAGGCCCGGGGCGAAGTGGTGCTCAGCGCGGACATCATCGACTACTATGCAAGGAACGCCGAGCGTTTCCTCGCGCCACAACCCCTCAAGCCGAGTTCGGGCGAAGCTGAGGTCGTAAACACTCCGCTCGGTGTGCTCTTCGGCGTCGAGCCCTGGAACTTTCCCTACTACCAGCTCGCGCGGTTTGCCGCGCCCAACCTCATGGCAGGCAATGTCGTTATGGTGAAGCACGCGGGCTGCGTTCCGCAATGTGCCATCGCCTTTGAGAAGCTGTGGCGGGAGGCGGGTGCGCCGGTGGGCGCGTACACCAACCTGCGGATCTCGTATGATCAGGTGAACCGCGTGATCGACGATCCCCGGATCAAGGGTGTGGCGTTGACCGGTAGTGTGGAAGCGGGAAAAAGCGTTGCCGGGAAAGCTGGACAAAACCTCAAGAAGTCGACGATGGAACTTGGCGGCAGCGACGCCTTCATCGTGCTGGAGGATGCCGACCTCGATAAGACGGTCAAGTGGGCGGTCTGGGGCAAGATGAACAACACGGGTCAGTGCTGTGTCGCGGCGAAGCGTTTAATCGTCGTCGAAGAACTGGCCGACCGCTTTCTCGAAAAGTTCCAGGCCGCACTGGCGGCACTCAAGCCAGGAGACCCGATGGACAAGGCGACGACACTCGGACCACTGTCCACGGAAATGGCCTTGGTAAAACTGCTGGATCAGGTCGAACGAGCCGTCGCCAACGGCGCCACCCTGGTGATGGGCGGCAAACGTGTCAATCGGCCGGGAGCTTTCATGCAGCCGACGATCCTGACAAATATCAAGCCCAACAATCCCGCCTTTAGAGAGGAATTCTTTGGGCCGGTCGCGCTATTCTTCCGCGTCAAGAACGAGGACGAGGCGGTGGCGCTGGCCAATGACTCCGAATTTGGGTTGGGGGGCTCGGTCTTCACCAAGGACGTTGCGCGCGGCAAACGCGTGGCGAGCCGCGTTGACACGGGCATGATGTTCATCAATCACCCGACTTGGACAACACCGGACCTGCCGTTCGGCGGCATCAAGAACTCCGGCTACGGACGCGAGCTCTCCAGCTTGGGCATCCAGGAGTTCGTGAACAAAAAGCTGGTTCGCGTCGCTTCGATCGACGCGCCGGCATAACCGTCACTATCTATGTCATCGCCGGGAATCTGCCGAACCTTTTGCCGGGCGTGTTCCGCCAGCTTTACGGATTGAGATGAGAACCGTATGAATGCCATGGTGCTGAAGAAACTAGGGACGGCTCTTGAATGGACGGAGCTTGCCGATCGGCAGCCCGGGCCCGGAGAGATTCGAGTGAAAGTGGCCGCTTGCGGCGTCTGTCGTACCGACCTGCACGTCGTCGATGGAGAGCTTCCCGCCCCGAAGGTGCCCATCATTCCCGGCCACGAGATCGTCGGCCGGATCGACATGATCGGGAGTGGGGTCGAAGGTCTGAATGTAGATGAGCGCGTCGGCATTCCGTGGCTTGGCCACACCTGCGGCGTTTGCCCCTATTGCAAGGCGGGTCAGGAAAATCTTTGCGATCACCCGCTCTTCACCGGCTACACGCGTGACGGCGGTTTCGCGACGGCGGTGATTGCCGATGCGCGCTTTGCTTTTCCGCTTGGCGAGGTCGGCAGTGATGCAGGGATCGCCCCGCTTCTCTGCGCCGGACTGATTGGCTGGCGTTCGCTCATCATCGCCGGCAATGGCAAAAGGCTGGGGCTGTACGGCTTTGGCGGCGCCGCCCATATCGTGGCGCAGATCGCGACGCGGCAGGGGCGATCGGTGTACGCCTTTACGCGGCCGGGAGACGTGATCACCCAGTCCTTCGCACGGCTCCTCCATGCGGCATGGGCGGGCGGATCAGACGAGATGCCGCCTGACCCTCTTGATGCAGCGATCCTCTTTGCGCCCGCCGGTGATCTCGTGCCGTTGGCGCTCAAGGCGGTCCGCAAGGGCGGGCGCGTCGTTTGTGCGGGCATCCACATGAGCGACATCCCGAGTTTTCCCTATAAGCTGCTGTGGGAAGAGCGGCAGCTCGTGTCGGTCGCCAATCTCACGCGGCAGGATGGGATTGATTTCCTGGGTCTGGCGTCGAAGGTCGGCATCGTCGCCGAAACCTCGACCTATCCACTCCAAAAGGCCAATCAAGCCCTTGCTGATCTGCGCGCAGGCCGATTCGAAGGCTGCGCTGTTCTTGTGCCATAACCTTGTGATAATTTGATAGCCCTCATTTATCATCGTCCGGGTAAGAAGAAGTTGGAAGACGTGCCGAAGCCCTCTTCCTTGGAGCTGTCGTTGTCCACCAACGACTTTCGAAGTTGGCTCCAGAGGCAGGGCTCGCGTCTGGCTCCCCTCAATTCTATTGAGGTTTCGGCATGTATATACAATACTCCGCCTCACTATTCAAGCAGTTTCTGTCACGTGCCGATCGGTGTCCGCCACTATTTTTTCTGACAGTTCTTCTGACAGTATTGGCATAGGCAAGCCGCAATTTTCAGACAAGAGCAATTTACGGTTTCGGTTGGGTTTTGAAGGAGTCGGTGCGGATGCCGGAAGTGTATTTTCAATCGCTTTTGCCGAAGGAAAATTGGGCTCAATTTGCGCTTCAATTTCCGCGCAATTTTCGCGTCCGGCTTGGCACTGAGTCATCAGCAACGCGGGAAATTATTTGCCTGGTTATACAAGATTTTTGTATATTCATGCAGTGAAAGGACAAGGCAAAAACGCAGCCGTTGCGCTCTTCGAGATTGCCGAGGGGCAACAGGGGTATTTCACCGCCAAACAGTCGGCAGCGGCTGGCTACCAGCTTGGCAGCCAAGCCCATCACGTCAAATCGGAGAATTGGATTCGCGTCGAGCGGGGTATCTACCGATTGGCACGTTTCCCCCAATCGGACGAGGAGCAACTGGTCATCTATGCTCTCTGGTCGCGCAATCGTGCGGGCAAGTTGGAAGGTGTTTATTCTCATCAAACCGCACTCAGCATCCACGAACTCTCGGATGTGAATCCCGCCAAGCTTCACCTGACCGTGCCAATCACATTTCGACGGAATGCAGAAACACCGAAGATACTGGTGCTGCACCGCGCACACGTGGATGAAAAGGACGTTGAGCCGCGGCAGGGCTTTGCAGTAACACGACCGCTCCGCACCATCGCCGATCTGGTAGCGGCTGAATCGATCTCTCGCGACATCATTGAACAAGCCCTGACGGAAGGACGGCAACGCGGACTGATTACCGTGCGTGAAATCTCGGAGCTGCGCCACCGGGGACAAATTCCAAAATGGTTTGACGAACTGCTCGTTGAGAGTCAGCGATGAAAGCACCGCAAAAATACAGTTCTGCCACCGCGTTTCGCAGCGCGCTGGAAACCCGCCTAAAAAGATTGGCACAGGAAGAAAATTTTGATCTTCAGCGTGTGCGTCGGCAAGTTGCATTCGACCGGCTCCTCTGCCGCCTGTTTGCGAATGCAAACGTCGCGTGGTTGCTGAAAGGCGGTTACGCAATGGAATTACGCCTGAAAACAGCTCGTACCACACGCGATATAGATTTGGCGCTAAAACAGCTTCCGGTGCCGTCGGCGGATTGGAGTGCTAACGCGTCAACTATTCTCGAAGCACTGCGTGAAGCGGGCAAGTTGGACTTGCAGGATTTTTTCACCTTTATTTTTGGCGATGCGATGCAGGATTTGGATGCCGCACCATACGGCGGGGCACGTTTCCACGTTGATGCTCGATTGGCGGGACGCTCATTCGTGAAATTTCACTTGGACGTGAGCGCGGGCGATGTTTTGCACCAGCCATACGAATTGCTTCCAAGCCGGGACTGGCTGGGGTTTGCCGGCATTACCAAGATGGACTTTCCGGCAGTTTCACCCGAAGAACAATTCGCCGAAAAGCTCCACGCTTACACATTGCCGCGGGCAGGCCGGGAGAATACCCGGGTCAAAGATTTGGTAGATTTGATTCTTTTGATCGAACGGACCACACTGGATGTTGCCCGCCTGCCGAAGGCCATCCGTGATACTTTTCAGCGTCGGAAGACCCACGACACGCCTCCGGCACTACCACCTCCGCCGTCATCATGGCTCGGGCCGTTCTCGGGAATGGCCGCCGAATGCGGCCTTGAACCGGACTTGGAGAAGCATTTCGCCGTGGTTGAGCAATTCTTGCGAAAGCTGAATCTGTAATCCACCTTCGAGGCGAACATGGAACTCATGTTCAGCTGCCTGCCGGGTCCAGGTCGGAAGCGCTGGCAACAGCAGGCAAGCATTAAAGTGATGCAACGGAGTTCTAATCGGTTGAGCAGGGAGCGTGACCTGGCGGGCTACCAAATTTGCACGGTCCTCTAATCGTAGGACAGTGCCCTTTTAATTCAAACCCGCGAATTTTAGCCGTTTTTATCACGTTTTGAACCCCCTTAGCCGCCATTGCCAAGGCATTGATTTTATTGGTGATGCTCAATGTTTAGATGCTATCCCTTGGCATCTCACAAAATCCCAAAATTTCCATTTGGGTTACTAGTCGGGTGCAAGTTTTTGCACCTTGGACGGCCCCGTCACAGCCATGAGCCCGGCGGGGAGCCGCTGGTTGCCTACCAGTCAACCGAAGCGTGTGTTCTCACTTTCGCCGACTGCACCATGAAGCAATCATGCAACATCTTCTTTGATGCCAAGAATGATTCCCGCGGCTGCCAGGACTTTTATGAAAGGAGTGCCATCTTCTGTTCGCTGGCGGATGGTTTCGTCGTAAAGAATCACGCCACTAATGCAATCGCCGAGACCAAGAGTCGTCACGATGAGTTCTCGATAGGCGTGCCGGGTCTCCTCGGTCTGGGGAATCCCCAACTGTGCGAATCGTTTGTTGCAGGTTGGATTGCTTTCGTCCATCGCCAGCAGCCCCTTGTCGCCGGCGACCAATCTCTTCGCGGTGTCTATGAGTTCTGGTGCA
>JBEKMW010000157.1:0-8258 GCA_049523455.1 Verrucomicrobiota bacterium
ACTGCAGTACTGAGCTTGCGTTGCGCTCTGCTTTCCGCCGGCGGTTGGGATTACCTGTGGAATCAACCGATGCCCAAAGCCGCTTGACCACCTTGCCTGTAACTTTCCTGCAACGCACCCAACGGAAGTCTTTGCAATCATTTTCGCTTGCCCGGCGGCAGCCCGCCACGTATATTGCGCGCTCTTTTGCGATAGCGAATTTGAGATTATATGCGACGACCCAAAGGCATTAAAACCAAAAAGTCCGTGGCCAAGCGTTTCAAGATTACGGCCGGCGGAAAGGTTCTGCGCACCAGCGCGGGCCGGCGGCACCTGGCCCAGAGCAAAGGCCCCAAGCGCCGTCGCCGCCTGCGCGGCCTCACCGGAATTGATCCCACCGACAAGTACCGCATCACCCAGAATTTGCCTTTCAGCCACTAATACCATCGGCGCCCAGCGCCAGAAACCAGTTCCGATTTTATGCGAGTTACCAACGCCCCTGCTTCCCGCAAACGCCGCACCCGGATGATCCGCGCCGCCAAAGGCTTCCGCCTCAAGCGCGGCAAGCTTTACCGCTACGCCTCCGATGCCGTGGATCATGGCCGGCAGTACGCCTACCGCGACCGGCGCCGCAAGAAACGCACGTTCCGCTATCTTTGGCAGGCCCGCATCAACGCCGCCGCCCGCGCCGCCGGGCTGACTTATAGCCGCCTCATCGAAGGCCTGAAGGCCGCCCAATGCACGCTCGATCGCAAGGTGATCGCCGACCTCGCCGCCACCGATGCCGCCGCCTTTGGCGAACTGGTGAATGTCGCCAAAAACGCCCTCCAGGCCAAACCCGGCGCGGCCTTGATCAAAGCCTGAAAGTTCAAATCTCAAATTCGGCGAAACGGGCGACTGGCGACAGCCGCCCGTTTTGCTTTGGAGCGCGAGTTGTCCCAACTCGCAGCGGCTGCGACAAACGTGCGCGCTGCGGATTGAGACAATTCGCGCTCCGGCGATACGGAGTGCGGTCCCGCTTGCAAACATTCTTTCCATTCTGCCTTCTGCCTTCTACCTTCTGCCTTTAAATATGGGCCTTCTGAACGACATCGAGCCGTTGAAACAAACCGCGCTGGCGGAACTCAAAGCCGCCCCGGACCTCGCCGCGCTGGAACACGCCAAAGGCGCCTGGACAGGACCCAGCGGCAAGTTCACGGCCCTGATGAAACAACTCGGTACGCTGCCCAAGGACGAGAAACCCGCGGCCGGCAAGGCCATCAATGCCGCCAAGACCGAACTCGAAGCGGCGCTCGCCTCGCGCCGCGCGGAACTGGAGCTCAAAGCCGCATTGCCGAAGGAGCCGACTGATTTTACGCTGCCTGGTCGCCGTCGCGCCCTGGGCAAATTGCACCCGCTCACGCAAGTGACCGAGGACATCGTGCGTAGCTTCCGCAAAATCGGCTTCGTGGTCGCGGACGGACCGGAAATCGAGGACGAGTATCATTGTTTCGACGCGCTCAACACGCCCGCCGACCATCCGGCGCGTGATACGCAGGACACGTTTTATTTAAGTATAGGACAGGCTTCCAGCCTGTCTCCATCTGAGAAGAAATCAGAGACAGGCGCGACGCCTGTCCTACTACTTCGCACGCATACATCATCTGTCCAGATTCGTGTGATGGAAGCAATGAAGAAGGCCGGGAAGGAGCCGCCCGTGCGCATCATCGTGCCGGGCCGCGTGTATCGCCGCGACAACGCCGATGCCACTCATAACCCCACCTTCCAGCAAATTGAGGGACTTTACGTGGACAAAAACGTCACCGTCGGCGACCTCAAGGGCACGGTGGAGTTTGTTTTCAAGGAACTGCTGGGTGAGGAGACGAAAATCCGGTTTCGTCCGCACTATTTCAGCTACACCGAGCCGAGCTTCGAGATTGATTTCAGCAACGCGCTCGTGAAAAAGCTCGGCAAAGAGTGGCTGGAGATCGCCGGCTGCGGCATGGTGCATCCGCAGGTCTTCGAAAACGTCGGTTACGACCCGGAAATCTGGACCGGCTGGGCCTTTGGCTTCGGCATCGAACGCATCGCCATGCTCCGCTACGGCATCAACGACATCCGCCTGTTTTACGAGAATGACGTGCGGTTTTTGAAGCAATTTTAATTTATTATGAAAGTCACCCTTAATTGGCTTAAAGAATACGTTGATTTCGATTGGTCGCCGGAGGAGACGACGGAGCGGCTCACCATGCTCGGACTCGAGGTCGAGGGCGTCCACCAGATCGGCGGCGAGTTTGCCGGCATCGTCGTCGCCCAAATCCTCACGCGCGACCCCGTGCCCGGCACGGACAAGCTGTCCGTTTGCAAGGTCAACGACGGCACAAAAGAGCGCACCATCATCTGCGGCGCGCAGAATCATCAGCCCGGCGACAAGGTCCCGCTCATCCTGCCCAATTTTGCCCTGCCGCTGAAGTCCGGTGACAAGGAACCGTTCGTCATCAAGGAGCGCAAGGTTTTTGGCATCACCAGCCAGGGCATGATGTGTTCGCCCCAGGAATTGGGCCTGCCGGACAAGATCGAAGGGTTGTTCATCCTGCCCCCCGACGCGCCGGTCGGAAAGCCGTTCGCCGAATATCTCGGGCGCAGCGAGAGCGACGTCGTGTACGATTTGGAAGTCACGCCGAATCGGCCCGACCTGAATTGCGCCATTGGCATCGCCCGCGAAATCGCGGCGGTAACTGGAAACAAATTGAAGTTGCCGTCCGTCGAAATTCACGCAACCCGCAACACGCAACCCGCCTCCGCCCTCGTCTCCGTCCGCATTGAAGACCCGGAGCTCTGCCCGCGTTACACCGCCCGCGTGATCCAAGGCGTAAAAATCGGTCCCAGCCCGGATTGGCTGCGCTCGACGCTGGAAAAAGTCGGCATCCGCAGCATCAATAACGTCGTGGATGTGACCAATTACGTCATGATGGAAACCGGCCAGCCGTTGCACGCATTCGATTATCACCTGATTTCCCGTTGCCGCCGAGGTAACGAGGCGGACAAACCAACGATTGTCGTTCGCCGCGCCGCCGCCGGCGAAAAATTCAAAACGCTCGACAACGTTGACCGCACGCTCACCAGCGAAATGCTTTTAATCGCCGACGAACAAAAAGGCATCGCACTGGCCGGCGTCATGGGCGGCGCGAACACGGAAATCAACCACGACACGCGCGACGTGCTCATTGAGAGCGCGTTTTTTTCGCCCACCAACATCCGCCGCACGAGCAAGGCGCTCGGCTTGCGCAGCGAATCGTCCTATCGCTTCGAACGCGGCGCGGACATCGGCATTTGCGATTGGGCCAGCCGGCGCGCGGCACAGTTGATCCTGGAGACCGCTGGCGGCCAACTCGCCGATGGCGTCGTGGACGCCTATCCGAAGCCGTTCGAGCCGAAACCAATCGCGTTGCGCCATCAGAAGGCAAACGAATTGCTGGGCATCCATCTGAAACCGGAGGAATGCGAATTTTACCTCGGCCAACTGGGGTTGAAGGTGACCAATCGCAAGGCGCGGCCCGTGGGCGCCGACGCTTCGCCGGAACCGGTCACATTCCAAATCCCCACCTTCCGCGTGGATTTGAAGCGTGAAGTGGATTTGATCGAGGAAATCGCCCGGCTGCACGGCGTGGACAAAATCCCGGCCACCCCGCCTCGCGGAGCGATTGGGGCAAACGAATTTGACGCGGTCCACGACCAGTTCGCCGAGGCGCGGCGGATTCTTACCGGCCTGGGCCTGAACGAGGCGCAGGGACAAACGCTGATCGCAAATGCAGAATGCAGAATGCAGAATGCAGAATTGGTTGCGTTGGCCAATCCTCTGAGCAGTGATATGGACGTGCTGCGGCCCAGCCTCCTGCCGGGCTTGATTCATTCGCTGCGCCATAACGTCAGCAGGAAGAATTACGACGTAGCGTTGTTTGAAATTGGGCGGGTGTTCAGGAGCGCGGACAGCCATGTCCGCGGGAATTTGAAATCGTCAGAACACGTGGACAAAGCTGTCCGCGCTCCGCTTGAGGAACGCCGCGTGGCCATCGCCCTCACCGGCCAACGCGCCCTGCCGTTCTGGAGCGGCGCGGAACGGGATGCGAAATTTGATGTTTTCGATGTCAAAGGCCTCGTCGAGGAATTCCTGGAACAATTTGGCGTTCGCGGTGTGACATTTAACAAGCGCACCGAAAGCACGGCGTTGTTTCTGGAATCCGCCACGATCGCGCTGGGCGGAAAATTGCCGCTCGGCGAACTGGGACAGCTTACCCCGGCACTCGCCAAAGAATATGATTTGCGCGACGCCGTGTTCCTGGCGGAATTGAATCTGGATCAATTGCTTGCACGCAGGAATCCGGCCAAGTACTTCAAACCGCTGCCACAATTCCCGGCCATTCGCCGCGATGTGGCCATGATCGTGCCGGAAGTGACCGCCCACGAGGCGGTACTGCAAACGGTCAAGAAAACCAAGCCAGCCAATCTGGAAACCGTAGAGCTGTTCGACGTCTTTCGCGGCAAGCACGTGCCGGAAGGCCAAAAGAGCATGGCGTATGCGTTTATCTACCGGTCGCCGGAAAAAACGCTGACCGACGCCGAAGTGAATGCGGCGCATACCAAGCTGGTAGAGGCTTTCAAGTCGCAGTTGAAGGCCGTCGTGCGGGTGTGAGTTTTCGGCGGGCGTGACGCTGGTTCGAAAGCAACTTCCACCGCCAGACCTTGGCGGCGAAGCACAGGCGGGTAGTGTCCCGATTTGTTTTCGGAGCGCGGGTCTGCGACCCGCAGCGGCTTGGATTGCACAGGGATGTGCTGCGGCTCATAGAGCCGCGCTCCTGAATTTAGGACGCTGCACACAGGCGGCTTTGCTTGACACGGCCCGCGCGCGGCGATACTCACTGGCAATGCAAGCAAGCCCGCATCATCACTTTATGAAAGTCCTTCGTCGCACATTGTCACTCATGGCCTTGTCCGCCCTCACCGCCATCCCTTGTTGGGCGCAGCCGCAGGCTTCGTCATCCGGGATGCTCGAATTGGACATGCGCCGGCTGCAAAAGCTGGACACGGGCGTGGACCAGTGGCAGCAGGTGACCAACCACGCGCAATGGGACCCCACGCGCACGGCGGTGGTGATTTGCGACATGTGGAACCAGCATTGGTGCCGCGATGCGACCGCCCGCGTGGATGAGATGGCGCCGCGCATGAACCAGGTAATCACCGAACTGCGCCGGCGCGGAGTTCTGATTATCCATTGCCCCAGCGACACGATGGCCTATTACGAAGGCACGCCCGGCCGCAAGCTGGCGCAAGCCGCTCCGCATGTTGCCACCGCGGTCCCCCTGCGAAACAATTGCGGGTTTGATTCCTCACGCGAGGCGGCCCTGCCGATTGATGATTCCGATGGCGGTTGCAGCGACGATCCGCAAACCCCGCCCCAAACGGTGGGGCCGTGGCCCTGGTCCCACGAAAATGACAGCATCAAGATCGAGGACGGCGACGCCATTACCGACAATACCGAGGCGTTCTACCTCATGCGCCAGCGCGGCATCACCAACGTCGTTGTCATGGGCGTGCATGAAAACATGTGCATCGTCAACCGCCCGTTCGGCATCCGCCAGATGGTTTACCAGGGCCAGAACGTGGTGCTCATGCGCGATATGACCGACACCATGTATGACCCGCGGCAAAAGCCGTATGTGGACCATTTCACCGGCACGGACTTGATGACCTGGCACATTGAAAAATACTGGTGCCCCACCATCACCAGCGACCAGATCATCGGCGGGTCGCCCTTCCGATTCGTCGCCGATACCCGGGCTCCGCTGGCCTTTCACAACTTCGTCAAACTCCCCGTCACGGACGAGCAGTATATTAACACGATGTCTTACATTGAAGACACGCCCAATCCCGATTACAGCCAGGCGCCGGAGGCCTCCCGCGCCGCCTTCCGGGAAATGAAATTCGGCGTTCGCATTCACTGGGGAGTCTATTCCATGCTCGGCTACGGCGAAAACGCCTCCTGGCCCTTCGTCCGCGCCGACAACGGCCATCCCGCCCTGAACAACGAACAGCGGGAGCAGTACCAGAATTTTTACCAGACCTTCAATCCCACCAACTTTGACGCCGACGCCTGGATGGACCTGTTCCAAACCAACGGCGTCAAGATTGTCGCCTTCACCACCAAACACCATGACGGTTTCTCCATGTTTGACACCCACACCCACGTCCTCCGCCGCGTCAACTGGACCAACAGCCCGGAGCCGAAAATCGAGGACTGTGATTTCACCTACAGCATCATGGACGGGCCGTTTCACCGCGACATCGTCAAGGAAGTAACCGACGCCGCCCACCGGCATGGCGTCAAGCTGGATCTCTACTTTTCCCTGGCCGACTGGTATGATGCCGACTTCCGCCCCTACGGCGAGCACCCCTTGCACGATCGCGTCAACCGGACCGAGCACCCCGACCAATGGAACCATTTTGTCATGCGCGCCCGCGACCAGCTCACCGAACTGCTCACCCAATATGGCAAAATTGACACCGTTTGCCTCGACTTTTATTTCGATCAAGCCGCCTGGCCGGATTTGCGGCAAACTATAAAAATCGTCCGCCGCCTCCAACCAGACGTGATGTTCCGCTGCCGCGGCATCGGCAACTACGGCGATTACTACACACCCGAGGGGTTCGTTCCCGGCGCCGCGGCGAACACCGACATGCCTTGGATGACCATCTATCCGCTGGCGAAGGGAGATGGCGTTTGGACCTATGAACCCGACGGCAGCAAATACAACGACGGGAATTGGATCGTCACCAACCTGGTGGACACCGTGGCCAAGGGGGGCAATTTCATGGTGGGCATCGGACCGGACGCCACCGGCTTGTTCCATCCCAAAGCCATCGCCGCCCTCCAATACACCGGCGCCTGGCTCAGGACCAATGGAGAAGCGATCTTCAACACGCACGCCATGCCGGGAGACGGCTGGAAGGATGGTGACAACCTCCGCCTGACCCGCAGCGATCTGGGGCCGATTACCTACGCGATCGCCTATCAATGGCCCGGCAACGAAATGACGCTCCACAACGTGAAACTGTCACCCGGGGCTGCCGTGCGGATTCTCGGCACCAGCGAATCTTTGCCGTGGCGCCAGGACGGGAATGGAACGGTCATCACGCTTCCCGCGCAATGGCAATCGGCCGCCGACCGTCCTTTTGAGCAGCCATGCGTGTTCAGGCTTGATATGCCGTAAGCCCGGGGCAGCGCAAAAGCCAAAGGCGCAGTTGAACGCGGAAACGGAAGTTGGGGAGCACGCCCGCCTCGGGCGTTGCTGCATACGCCCTCGTATGCAGCTCTTTGGGGCAAGAGCGATCTTCAATGCCTGCAACTTCCCCGTGCGTCCGATGTCTTCCGCGGGGGCGCGGAAAACTGCGCCCGGGACGGCCGCGCTCCCCATTTCAATTCGATTTTTGGGCTCAATCCTTTTCCACAACGGTGGCAGCCAGACTGTAATCGCCCTGCAACGGCAAGTCGCGGGAAGAACCACCCACCAGAATCTGGTAATCGCCTTTCTCCGCCACCCACGACTTGTCATCCGGCCGGTAAAAGGAAAACGCACCCGGTTTAAGTGGAATGAACACGGTCTGCGTCTCGCCGGGCTTCAAAAAGACCCTCTGGAAGCCTTTCAATTCCTTGTCCGGCCGCGACACGCTGGAGTTTTGCGCGTGCACATAAAGCTCGGCGACCTCCGCCCCCGCCACGGCGCCGGTGTTTTTGATGTCAAATTGCGCAGTGACCCCGCTCGCGTCCGGCACCAGTTTCAAATTCGAATACGCAAACGTGGTGTAGCTCAATCCGAAACCAAACGGGAACAGCGGTTCGATGTGTTTGGTATCGTACCAACGGTAACCCACCAACAGGCCTTCGGCGTAAGTCACGGTGCCATTCACGCCCGGATACGCCATGGGGCCAAACGCCGCTTGCGGCGTGTCGGCCAGCTTCTTCGGAAACGTCACCGGCAGTTTCCCAGAGGGGTTTGCATCGCCAAAGAGGACCCCCGCCAGCGCGTTGCCGCCTTCCATGCCTGGATACCACGCCTCCACCACCGCCGGCACGCGGTCCAGCCAGGCGTCCATTTCCACCATCATCCCTTCCAGCACCACAATCGTCCGCGGATTGACCGCGACGATTTTCTGGATCAGTTCGTCCTGCCCGTACGGCAGTTTCAAGTCCCGCCGGTCGGCGCCTTCAGAATCGAAGTGCAGGTCATGGTTCAAGCCGCCGA
>JBEKMW010000158.1:0-7947 GCA_049523455.1 Verrucomicrobiota bacterium
ACCAAGGCGCAACAAAGCATCGGAGCATTTGTGGCATTTGTGGACCAAACGCGGGTGCCATTGCATCATGCCTCCACCTCGGCGCAGCCGCTGCAAACCTGGGCCGATCATTTCCTGAACCAAGCCGGTTATTTTGCCGAACTCAAACGGCTTGAGAAGAATCCCGAAAACGCCGAGGCCCGCATCCACAACCTGCGCGAACTGATGGCCACGATGGATGATGCGGGCCGGCCCACGGACCTGTTGGCTGACCGGTTGCAGACATTCCTAGAGGAGATTACGCTCGACACTGAGCGCGAGGAGGAAGCGGAGGCCAGCGACGCGGTAACCCTCATTACCATGCACAGTTGCAAGGGGTTGGAATTTCCGCGCGTATTTGTCGTGGGTCTGGAGGAAGGATTGTTGCCCCACGCGCGCTCGGCGGCCGGCGGCACGCTGGACGAAGAACGGCGACTGCTCTACGTGGCCCTGACGCGCGCGATGCAATCACTGACCCTCAGTTATTGCGCGGGCCGAAAACGCTACGGCCAGTTGATGCCGTGCCACCCCTCGCGTTTTCTCAAGGAACTGCCGCCTGAGTTGGTGGAGGATGCTTTGGACAAACGGCCGGTGGACCCGGACGCCGGTCGGAAAATGTTCGAAATTCTGCGCGGCGCCGTTGCGTGATCGCTTCATGGTGCGGTTGGCGAAAGTGAGAACCCACGCTTTGGTTGGCGGCGCAGGCCATCAGGCCATTACAATTCGCTTGGCGAGTCATTCAGGCTGATGGATGTGAAGAACTCGTCGTTGACGAACCGGGTCGAATCACCATCCTTATCCCTTCATGACGAAGCCATCCAAATCGAACCAGAAACTCAAGTTGCCGTCCGCCCATGACTGGCGCACAACCGATACCGACGAAATCAACAAACGCCGCCAGCGCGCCCGCGAGGAAGTGTTCGCCATCACAAACACCGACCCACAGCATCCCATCTTCTCCAACTTCCGCGTCAAATCCGCCAGCGGCCTGACGTACTCAGTTGAAATTCGCGATCTGAATCCGCACCAGTCGGTTTGCGACTGTGTGGATTTCCGCACGAATGGCCTGGGTTTCTGCAAGCACGTGGAAGCGGTCACGCTTTACCTTCGGGCGCGGCACAAGCAACTCTTCAAGTCCGCCTACGCGGCAGGCTCAAACCGCATTGAAGTGGCGGTTGACTCGGCGGCGGATGCTTTGTGTGTGCTTGGCGGCCAAAAGAGATTGCCACGTGCCGTCGGCAAGTGGTTTGATTCCCAGGGCCGTCTGCTCAATCCCGAGGTGTCGGCAGAAACCGCGCTGGACGCGCTACGCCAATTGCGCGACACCAATGTTCCGCAAATCCGCCTTTCACAGGAAATCGGGCCGTGGCTGGAGAACCGGCACCGCGCCAGCGAGCGCCGGCAACTTCGCCGCGAATACGAGGTCAAGGTCCAGCAGGGCGAGTGGCCCGCGCACGAAACGACCGTGCCGCTGTTTCCCTACCAGCGCGAAGGGATGTTGCATCTGGCCTTCAGCGAACGCGCGCTGCTCGCGGACGAAATGGGCCTCGGCAAGACCATTCAGGCGATTGCCGCCTGCGCGCTGCTGCGCCGTTTGGGAAAGGCGCGCCGGGTGCTGGTCGTCACCCCCGCTTCGCTCAAAACGGAATGGGAGGAGCAGATTCGAAAATTCACCGCCTTGGATTTACAACTTGTCTTCGGCGGAAAAATCCGCCGGCTCAAGCGTTATAGCACCGATCCGGCCACGCCGTTTTTCACCATCGTCAACTACGAACAGATGGTTGCCGACGCGCTCGATGTGAACGCGCGCCTTGCGCCGGACATTGTTATCCTCGACGAAGCCCAGCGGATCAAAAATTGGAACACCAAAACCGCGCAGGCCGTCAAGCGCATCCGCAGCCGATACGCCTTTGTCCTCACGGGTACTCCCATAGAGAACCGCATTGATGAGTTGCATTCGCTGATGGACTTCCTCAATCCCGCCGTGCTCGGCCCGCTGTTCCGTTTCAACCGCGATTTTTATGAATTGGACGAACGCGGGCGCCCCGTCGGCTGCCGCAATCTCGACGTGCTGCACAATCGAATCAAGCCCTTCATGCTCCGCCGCCGCAAGGCCGAAGTGGAAACTGAACTGCCGGAAAGGACGGACCGCAATCACTTCGTCCAGTTGGGCGAATTGCAAAAGCAGAACTATGCCACACACGAACAACAGGTGCTCAAACTGGTCAACGCGGCCTTGCGACGCCCCCTTACCCAGCAGGAGCAGGATAAACTCCAGCGCGAACTCGCCATGATGCGGATGATCTGTGACACCAACTACATCCTCGATTCGGACGACCGCACCTGCCCCAAGCTCGCCGAACTGGAAAAGCTCCTTGACGATTGCGTGGAAAACGACGCCAAGGTCATCATCTTCTCCGAATGGGAGCGCATGCTCGAACTCGTCCGCGACCTTTGCAGCCGGCGCAACCTGGGTCATGCGTGGCACACGGGCAGTGTCCCGCAACAACGCCGTCGCGCCGAGATAAACGCCTTCAAGGATGATCCGAAATGCCGGGTCTTCCTCAGCACCGACTCCGGCGCGACCGGCCTCAACCTCCAGAACGCCAGTGTCGTCATCAACTGCGACCTGCCGTGGAATCCCGCGAAGTTGGAACAGCGCATCGCCCGTGCCTGGCGAAAGCGCCAAACGAAACCGGTCACCGTTATCAACCTGATTTCCGAAAACACCATTGAGCACCGGATGCTCGAAACGCTGGCGCTCAAGCAATGCGTGGCGGCGAGCGTCCTCGACAAACCGGGTGAAGTGAAAGAAATTAAATTGCGCAGCGGCCGCCAGGCCATGGTCGAACGGCTGCAACAACTCGTTGTCCCGCCGCACATCGCCGCCGGTTCCCGCCCGCCGGATTTAAAACCCATGTTGCCCGCCGACCCGGCGCTGGCCTTCGTTCAACTCGCCGCCGAGCGCATCAACGGCGCGCTGGTTCGTTGCGAAGAAACCTTTCCGCAATCCGGCCCCCATTCCGTCCTAGTTGTGGTCGTGGACCGCGAAGCGGCAAACTGGCGTGAAAAATTGAATTCACTGCATTCCGATTTGTTTGGACCGGGCAAAGCCGACCCGCTGGCGCCGGTGCAATTGGAGGTGATTGACCGCGCAACGGACGAAACCATCCAGCGCCTGATTGCCGCGGGTCTCATCAGCAAGACCGCGCGCGCTGCCCGTCTGTTGTTCCCAGGCCAGGACGACGCCGGATCCTCGGCCCTCTCTGCCGAAGAACGGACCAGGGCAAAAGTTCATCGCGAACGCGCGACTCACAAGCTCAAGATGGCCCGGGTCCTTGGCGAAGGCGGATTTGGCGAGGAAGCGCGCTCGACGTTGTTGGAGGCGGTCCAGGCATTCGCCAGCGCACTGGCCGTTGAGCACCGTCTGCCCGAGCCGCCCGAATTGAGAGACGCCTTGCAACCTCCGCTCTCGCGCTGTTGGGCTGAGGCCCTGCCTGTTCTCAAGCGGTTCGTCCAGGAACCGAAATCCGAATGGAAACCCGTAGCGGAATGCCTGGCCCATGTTTGAGTTGGCCGAGACGGGAAACGGCCGCTCGGCCACCATATTCTGGTTGATTATCATCCGTCAAATGGTTGATTATATTGCCCTGCACGGCCTGCCACTGCCGCTCCTTTGGGCGGCACACAAATAATGCTCACCAATCAACGAACCTCCCTGGTCACAAACAATTCCCCGCCCGCTGCCAAGATAGAATTGTTTCGATCTCTTTTCCGGGGCAGGGAGGACGTTTATCCGCGCCGTTTCGAGAGCCGGAAGACCGGGAAATCCGGTTACGCGCCTGCGTGCGCCAATGAATGGATTCGTGGGGTCTGTGAAAAGCCTCGGATCAAGTGCACCGATTGTCCAAGCCGCCGCTTTCTTCAAATTACCGATGAAGTAATTGGCTGGCATCTTTCAGGACGTGACTATCGGGGCTTCGATTTTGTCATGGGTGTTTATGCCATGTTGCAGGACGAGACCTGCTTTTTCCTGGCCGTGGACTTCGATGGCGAGGCTTGGCAGCCGGATGCGGCGGCATTTCTCGAAACCTGCCGGTGTCTCAATGCGCCCGCGGTGCTGGAACGCTCGCGGTCCGGCGAGGGCGCTCATGCCTGGTTTTTCTTTGAAGACGCCATTCCTGCCGGTCTGGCTCGCAAACTTGGTTCGCACATTCTCACTGAGACAATGGAGCACCGTCCGGAAATCGGCTTCCATTCCTACGACCGGCTATTTCCCAACCAGGATACCCTGCCCAAAGGCGGGTTCGGAAACCTGATTGCGCTTCCTCTCCAGAAGCAGGCGAGGCAGCGCGGCAACACTGTCTTCCTTGACGAACAGTTCAGGCCATACACCGATCAATGGGCGTTCCTGGCCTCGGTGCGGCGAATGAGCCGGACACAAGTCGAGGCTCTGGTGCGTGACGCGGAATCCAAAGGACGGATTATTGGGGTGCGCATGGCCATGGCGGATGAGGATGACGAGAATCCGTGGACCGCGCCACCTTCGCGTCGTCGAAAGGAACCCCCCATCGCCGGACCGCTACCGGAAACACTCGAAGTGATCCTCGGAGACCAAATTTACGTCCGCAAGGAAGACCTCGTCCCCGCTCTACGCAACCGGTTGCTCCGTCTGGCCGCGTTCCAAAATCCTGAGTTCTACCGTGCGCAATCCATGCGTTTGCCGACCTACGACAAACCAAGGATTATTTCCTGCGCCGAAGATCATCCAAAACATTTTGCCCTTCCACGAGGCTGTTTGGACGAGGTAATGGAAACGCTTGAGGCACTCAAAATACAGCCACTTCTTCGCGATGAACGATTTGGTGGAAACTCGTTCAGCGTTTCCTTCACCGGCGAACTGCGGCCAGAACAGCAACGGGCCGCGGAGGCATTACTGCGACATGACACGGGCGTTTTGGCAGCGACCACGGCTTTTGGTAAAACCGTGGTGGCGGCCTGGCTTATTGCTCAACGCGGCGTCAACACGCTGATTCTGGTTCACCGTCTGCAGCTTCTGGAACAGTGGATCGAACGCCTGTCCTCGTTTCTGAACGTGCCGGCCAAGGGAATCGGAAGGTTGGGAGGTGGCCGCAAAAAACTGACTGGTGCGCTGGATGTGGCGCTGATGCAGAGCCTGGTTCGCAAAGAGGTGGTGGATGATCGCGTCGCGGGTTATGGCAATCTCATTGTGGATGAGTGTCACCATATCTCAGCGCGCAGTTTCGAATTAGTCGTCCGGCGCGCCAAAGCAAAGTTTGTTACCGGTTTGTCGGCCACGGTGGCTCGCAAGGATGGTCACCACCCAATCATTTTCATGCAGTGCGGCCCGGTTCGCCATCGCGTGGACGCGAAAACCCAGGCTGCCGCGCGGCCTTTCACGCATCAAGTCCTGGTCCGTCCGACCGGCTTTCGCGCGTCTTCGACACCCGACCCCGATCCGCGCGCGGAATTTCACCAATTGTACGAAGCCTTGCGGAATGACGACAAACGCAACCAAATGATTTGCGCAGACGTTGTGAGCGCCGTCAACCACGGGCGATCGCCTCTGGTCCTCACCGAACGGATAGAACACTTGCAACGTTTGGCCCAACTGCTGTCCCCGGACATTCCCAGCTTGATTCTGTTGCGAGGAGGTCAAAGCAGAAAGGAATTGGAGACTGCCCTCGCACGTCTGGCTGAGATTCCAGAGACTGCGGGGCGGGTGATTCTCGCGACTGGAAAATACATAGGCGAAGGTTTCGATGATGCCCGATTGGACACGTTGTTTTTGACGCTGCCAGTCTCATGGCGGGGAACCATCGCACAATACGTGGGGCGGCTTCATCGTTTGCACGAAGGCAAACGCGAAGTGCGCGTCTATGACTATGCAGACTTGGACGTTCCCATGCTGGCCAAAATGTTTGACAGACGGTGTCGCGGATACGAAGCGCTCGGCTACACCATCCTGCTGCCTGGCAGCGCTCTGCCTGGCTGGCCTGCGGAGGTTCCGCTGCCGATTTCCCCGGAATGGAAAAGGGATTACGCCGCCAGTGTTCGCCGGCTAATCCGCGACGGAGTGGATGTTCCCCTGGCAAGCCTGTTCGTGCACGTGGCCCGGTCTCCCGATGACAACGCCGAGGGAGAAGATCGTGCCCGGAGCGCCAGTGAAGCCTTTCTTTTTCGTCGCCTGCAAACCTTGCCCGGAACGTCCGGTCGTTTTCACCTGAACGTGAAATTGCCGATTGCTTTTGACGGCGCTGGGGAAATGGAGGCGGACCTGTTGTGCGCCCAAAGTGGTGTGGTCATTGAATTGGATGGCGCACAGCATCTGGCTGATGCTGAAGCGTACCGGCGTGACCGGCGGAAAGACACCCTGCTCCAACAAAATGGATATTTCGTATTGCGATTCCTGGCGGAAGATGCGGGCAAGCGCCTCGATCAGGTTCTGGACACCATTATGGCCGCCTTGGTTCATCGTGAAAAAAACAAGCAGCGTTGATCCGCTGTTGCCGGGTGACATCAAGGCTGGGGCTTGATATTTCGATGGATTGTGCTCTAGCCCCGGAGTAGCTGATCTGGCAGGTCATGAAAAAGATTCCGGCATTTCTGGGACAGCCCGAATTTAAAGCCGTGAAGAATTATTTGGTGGAAGAACAGAACAATCGGAGGCTTTATCAACTGGCAGACATTGTTCAGACGGGAAGCCGGTATTCTTGATATTGATTGAGGTTTCGAGTTTGGTTTGTTGCATTATCAAACAGCCACTTCCTTATGGGGGCAGCTGATGGTTTGACCTACGCGTTCAGCCGTTACGCTCCTGTCTGTTCCATCGCGGCATTGTATTCACCACGACGCGCGGCACGATTGCAGCTCGCTCGATGATATAAGGCTTTCTGTGCCGCCAACACCTGGGCCTCCTCGCCTTTCCAAATTTCCAAAGCTGGTTGCTGGATGGCGCGGGCAAATGAAAACGCCAATGCCCAAGGCAGTCGCGCTTTGAATCTGACGTTCATAGCATTCAAACGGGCCGAGGCCAGTTCAGCGGATTGGCCGCCCGACAAAAATGCGATGCCTGGGACGGCAGCAGGGACGGCTCGCAAGAGACATCTCACCGTGGTGTCGGCCACTTCGTCTAAATCTTCCAACTCGTCTTCCTGGCGGTCGATCAATCTCACCTGATACTGCTGTTCGCCAACGTCTACTTCGGACACTTCTTGCTGCGGGGGGCAGGTCAATCCTGAAAGCACCATGTTGGGTTTCAGAATCATGCCTTCCAGCATCACCCGTTGGTTGTAAAGCTGGTTGAAAACCGTTCGCAGAACTTCCTCCGTTACCCTACAACACCGTTGCAAGCTATGCCCGCCGTCCATGAGCACTTCTGGCTCGACGACGGGAACCAGTCCAGCCTCCTGGCACAACGCGGCATAGCGAGCCAGTGCCTGTGCGTTGGCCTCAATGCACCCCCGGCTGGGAATGCCCTTGCCGATGCCGATTACCGCGCGCCATTTGGCAAAACGGGCGCCCATTTTTGCGTATTCGGCCAGGCGATCACGCAATCCGTCCAGACCTTCAATGATTTTCTCTCCGGGATGGCCTGCCATGTCTTTGGCGCCGGCGTCAACTTTGATGCCAGGAATGATTCCCGCGGCTGCCAGAACTTTAATGAAAGGAGTGCCATCTTTTTTTCGCTGGCGGATGGTTTCGTCGTAAAGAATCGCCCCACTAATGCAGTCGCCGAGACCGGGCGTCGTCAGGATGAGTTCCCGATAGGCGCGCCGGGTTTCCCCGGTCTGGGGAATCCCCAACTGTGCGAATCGTTTGTTGCAGGTTGGATTGCTTTCGTCCATCGCCAGCAGCCCCTTGTCGCCGGCGACCAATCTCTTCGCGGTGTCTATGAGTTCTGGTGCA
>JBEKMW010000159.1:0-7935 GCA_049523455.1 Verrucomicrobiota bacterium
GGCTTGAGCGGTGGCCCGCAACAGGTCGGCTTTGGTGGGCGGCGGCACCATTTTGGTTTTGATTCTGGCGAGTGCCAGGGTGGGTGGTTTGGGTGGTTTTTTCATGTTTAATTTGATTTGAGGAAGCTTTTGCCGATGTTTGCTGGCACGAGATTTGCGGGAACAGTTGGGGGACACCCCATGATAAAACTGCCCGAATTGCCACCGAAACTGGAAGAACAGAGAGTCGTTATTGGCGATGACGCCATGCGAATGGTTGCGGCGCTTTATTACGTCAACATTGCATTCTATTTGGCGTCAAGCACGCTGGCCGAAGACAAGCGATTTGACGAGGCGCAGCGAAGAAAGATGGAGCAGAAAGTCCGCTTGACCGAAAGATTCTACCTCAAAGCCAAACGGAAGCTGGCACAGTTTTACATTCCGCCTTCAGCCCAGAAGGTCATTGACAAATATTGCTCGGTGGCACTGCCGGATTAATTTTGTTCGCGGCTGGCGAGCCAGGCGCGGACGGTTTTGGAGTCGAGAATCTTTTTGACCTGCGCGCCCTGCCAGAGGCCGGAAGCAACTTTGTTGCGCGCACCGCGGTCGCCTTCGCGCAAATTCAGGCGCCGGCCGGCGAGCTTGGTTTTGACACCGCGTTGATTGAGGTCGCGGGCAATCGCTTGCCAGGACATGCCGGCCTGGCGGCAGGTTTGCATGTGGACGATCCATTTCTGTTCCTCGAAATTGGGTTCGATGCGTTTGACGATGACGGTCTTGCCGCCTTTGTTGATACGGGTTTCGCCGGTGGGCACGGCGTCCCAACCGTAGGACTCGGTGCCGCACAGTTCCCCGTTGGCGCGTTTGCGGTCGAGGCCGCCTTGCACACGCTCGCGGATGCGGGCCAGTTCCATCTGCGCCGCCCAAGCGAGCACGGCGATGATGAGGCCGGACACGGGCGAGCGGGTATTAAAATTGGAGCCGCCGAGGTCAAGGATGTGGACCGTGCCGCCGAGCTGGTGGATGCGCTCGATGGTGTTCTGCACGTCGAGGGCGTTGCGGCCCAGCCGGTCAATGGTGGGAACGATAAGGTGGTGATACCGGCCGGCTTCGAACTGGACCAGCAACGCGCGACCGCCGGGGCGTTCGGCAAAGGGAATGCCACCACTCACGTCGTCTTCGAGAAACAGGCTGTCGTCGTCCAATATCAGTGAGTTGGCGACGGCATACGAGGTCAACTTCTCGCCCTGGGCGGCGATGGATTGGTCCTGTTTATCGGTGGAGGCGCGGCCGTAGGCGGCGGCGGAATTTTCAAACAGATTGAGGGTGGGGATCATGAGAAATCCTCCAAAGTAGCGACCAACCCATCGGTGTCGCTGCCCAGCAATTCAGATGCAGCTTGAAAGAGTTCGGTTTTGTCGTCGGGGAGTGTTTGAAATTTCCCGGTGCCTTTGCACACGGGACATTGGACCGTTGGCGTGCAGACCGGACAGCGGGTTTTAACGGAAATATACCAGCCATCGCGGCATTCGGCGCCGCAATCAATCTTGAGGAGATGACCGATTGCGCGCTTTGCGGGCGTCCAGACAGTCACGTTTGGAAGGTAGCCTTCATGGATTTCGAAATCGTCGGGAATCGGCTGTCCGACGACCAATTTCCGTTTGAGCAGGTCAAAATACAGGGGGTTTCGGTTCCATAATCCGCCGCCGGGCTGAACCAAGCGGACGAACGTATAGAACTGGCCACGGCAGGATGGACAACGTGAATGCGAATCCGCTGCGAATCCCGTGCCGGCACATTCGGTGCATTTGGTTCCGAATTCGCAATGCGGGCAGCCCTCCCCGGCCAGAAAACGCCTGGCATCCTGGGGCGACATGTCGCCTTCGTTTCGTTTTGAAGCGTGGACTCCGTAGGAATCCCACGGCTCGTGGCACTTGGCACAATGGATATCCATAGGTTTAGATGTGTTTACGATTACGAAAAGGTGTTCAGGCGGCCGGGCCGACGTAACCTGCTACTGATGAGCCAGTTATGAATACAGAATTGACATTGGGGGCGCGAATTTGGCAGGATGATAGAAACCATATCAAAATAAAAAATTGGTTTAACCTCACTTTCGATGCTTAACACTGTTGGGCCACACACATGAAACTTTCGACACTTACATCTGTTGGATGGTGCGCAAATATGATGCTTGACCATCGCGCACAAGCACCGTTCACATTCGACGACATTTATGCCGCCGCCGATAACGGCAGTTTGGTTGAGCTACTTCTGAAAATTGATGATAGCGGCATTATTGAGCTTTGGGCGCGCGACCCGAAGGAGCGCGCCGAGGCCGAGCAAGCTTTCGCTGATGCAGCAGAAGCATTGCGAGGTCGTGAGATTCGGAAGACTGGCATCGGAGACAATGCGTTGTGCATGGTTATAGGTTTAGTGCTAGAAGCGATTCAGCAGCAGTTTCGCCGTTAGGCCACACGGCCCCACTGCGCGGGGCTGCGCGAGGCTGTGTGAAAAGTGTAGGCATGTAAGTAGCATTATCGGAGGGGGATGGTTGTTTGCCATCCTTCTCTTTCATTGATTCATCCTGGCTGAAGCTGATCAACGGGTTCGACCACCGGGACGGTGGCTGATACAGGCCCAAGGCCCGTGACACGGTTGAATCTGGCCACGAAATCGTGCGCCCAGGCGACGGTCTCGGGGCTTTGCCGGGCGTACCAGCAGCGGGAAAAGCCAGTGTAACGCCAGCGGCGATCGTCGCGCAAGGGTTGGAGCGCCGGGTCGTCGGGACGCCGGCTGAAATGAATTTCCACGCCGTTGTGCGTGGGGTTGAGTTCGACGCGGGCGGAAATCCGACCATTCAGCCCGTCTTCGCTGCGCTTCGACGCGTCGAAATTTCCCGGTAGGAAATTTCGGAAATTCCGGTGGGGAAACAATTTCACGGTGTCGCCTTCGCGGAGGTTGGTCGTGAATTCGATTTCCCAGAAGGCATGTGTGATTGGCTCGCCACCGAAGGTGCGAGTGGCGCAACCGCGCAAGTCTTCCGGCAATTCAAAGCTGGTGCTCTGCAGGTAGCTGCCGTGGCCACCGGACCATTTCTCGCACTTCCATTCCCAGTCCAAGGTGCCGCCCACCGCCAGCTCGGGGACCAAGGCCAGTGCACGGCGCGCCAGGGTTTCAGTCTTGGCCTGCTTGGGAACGATGAGCAGGACGAAATCCGGACAGCCGGTGCCGGCGTGAAAGTCGAAATGGTCCACCTGGGGGGCGGAGTCATTGAATTTGAGGGACAGAGTGACGGCCATGTAGCCGTAGGGGATGGCCACACGTTGCGTGCCGCGCCCGTAGTGGGCTATGAAGCGGGCGGGCCAGTCCGGGCTTCGCTCAGAAGCTTCGGGCGGCAGCCCGGCGGCGGTCTCTGTATCCGTGGCCGGGACGGCCCCGTCCACAGGCGGGACGCCTGCGCCACAGGGGGGTGATTTTCGAATTGGATTGTAACGCATGGGAAAAAATCAGTCAGACGGAGCGTTTGAGTTGACGGGCGAACTTGAGTCCCTGACGACAGAGGTCGAGAAATTCCTGGCCGGTGAACACCACTTCGCGCGGACCGTCTCTCTCCGGTTCACGGATGACAATCAACGACGAGGCGCAAAGGCGCGTGGGTTCGCTATTGTCGCCATCGTTGGTGATGCGATAAACGCTCTGGCCGTCGGTGGCGAAAAGAAATTCTTCGGCGTAGTTGTCGGGCTTGTTTCTCACTCTCATAGGGATTGAGATTTTGCGAGTGCCTTATCCAGCCGGCCACAGGCAACATAAAAGTCGGGGGAAGGTGGGGGCGGCGGTTCGGCAAGCCGCAATTCGAGGACTCCGGCGGATATTTGGGTGAGGGTAAGATATTTCCCCGGCGCCAAACCGAGTTTGCCAAGCCACTTGCCTTTGAGCCTGACCAGCGGCCAGCCGGGTTTGGGATAATCCGCGCCCATCTCTTCAATTTTGATTTTGCGGGGAGTGATCATCACAAAAAAAAGCCCCGGCCGCGGATTTTCATAAAAGGTAGAGCCTGGCCAGAAAAGCCTCCCGTTCGGCCAGGGCGAATTCAAGCGCCGCGCGGTCGTCGGCGAGGAGGCCAACGGCCTGCTGCAATCGCTCGCGCACGGCCGCGAGGTCACCCAGCGTGACGGTGGCGGCAATGCTCTGGGCCAGTTCCGCCGCGAGCTTTTCAGGAGGGGAAGATGGGAATTGGTTCACGCCAAGCCTCAATGGTTAAATCGGAATTACGGTGGGAACGCGCCGGTTTCCCGGAGCTAAAAAAATCCGCCCGTTAAGAGCAGTGCCACGCCTGAGTTGGTGTCGAGGCCTGGTCCGCGCGTGGCGGGTTTTCCCCACCCCGGCGGAAGCGACAAAAAAAGCCCTTATGCCGAGCTCGGCATAAGGGCTTTTATGCTGTGGTTCTGATTATGCCGAGTTCCTCCGGCTAATCCTCAGTTTTCTGGGGATTCACGGCCGTTTTGTTCTTTGCAGCTCGGCATAATCAGGGTGTCATTTCCTTTCACAACAAAAGAAAGGAAAAGACATCTATGAAAAAGCATTACGATCCCTCTCATTGGGTAATACGGGATTATGAAGAGTTTCTGTTGCAAGAGCGAGGACTCGGCCCGCCAACTGTTAACCAATATCTGTGCCCAGTGCGGCGGTTTTTAGCTTACCGATTCGGCAATCGCAGAATCCAACTAAAAACGATTCGCCCACATGATGTCACCGGTTTTGTTCTTCACGACAGTTCTGAGCGAGGTCGTGCTTCACTTCAAACCGCAACAACTGCAATACGTAGCTTTCTGGGGTTCCTCTTCCAACGGAGCCAAACTGTGGTCAATATGACGACGGTGGTTCCAGCGGTTGCAGGTTGGCGTGAGTCGGAATTGCCACGTTTTCTGGAAAAAGCACAAGTCAAAAGACTTCTGCGTAACTGCGACAGGCGACGAAAAATAGGCAAACGCGATTTTGCAATTTTGCTTCTCATGGCCCGGCTCGGCCTGCGTGCTGGAGAAGTGGCTCGATTGTCTTTGGAGCAAATCAAATGGAAAACCGCAGAACTGGAAATCTGCGGAAAAGGTGCGCAAGTGGATCGCTTGCCACTTCTTCAGGACGTTGGCGCGGCAATCGCGGATTATTTACAAAAGGCACGGCCTAATTGTTCTTGCCGACACGTTTTTCTCCGAGCCAACCGGCCGTTTCAAGAGGTTGCTGGCCCCAGTGCCATCAGCTTGATTGTCCGCAGGACTCTGAAACGCGCCGGACTGAATCCACCACATCAAGGCGCTCATCTGTTTCGCCATTCCTTAGCTACGTGGATGCTTCGAGACGGCGCATCTTTGTCGGAAATCGGCCAAGTGTTGCGGCATCGGCTGAACAAGACTACCGAAGTTTACGCAAAAGTTGACTTGGCAGCACTGCGTGCGCTGGCTCAATCATGGCCCGGAGGTGCCCGATGACAACGCTAGGCCATCATCTTGATGACTACTTAAAGCTCCATCGTCAACTCGGTTTCAAATTCCAAAGGCCAAGCCTCCAGCTTCCCCAGTTCGTGCGTTTTGTTGAACAGGAACGAGCGTCTTATGTGACCGTAGAGCTGGCACTTCGATGGGCTGCCAAACCAGGGATCAGCATAACCCGCCGGGCCGTTCGCCTGTGCATGGTACGTAAATTCGCCAAATACTTGAATGCTTTTGATGCACGTAATGAAATCCCTCCGCAGCGGATTTTTCCTTATGAGTCTCCGCGAAGGACCCCGTATCTATATCGAGATAAGGATGTGCTGTGCTTAATCAATACTGCGCGAAACATTGACTCCCCAAAAGGTCTGGACGGTAGTACCTACTCAACCATTTTTGGTTTATTGGCCGTTACAGGCATGCGCATCGGCGAAGCTCTCAACCTGGAGTGTAAAGATGTCGATCTTGACCAGAATGTGCTGACTCTCCGCCAGACAAAGGGAAACAAATCACGCCTCGTTCCGCTTCACCATTCGACCGGGCAAGTACTCCGGCGGTATGCGCGATTTCGAGATCGAATCTTGCCACAGCTATCCAGTGCGACCTTTTTTGTATCAGAACAGGGTATGCGTGTGACGCCTAACATGGTATATTGTCGTTATTACCCCATAGCCCGCCTGCTTGGGTTGCGCGGACCAGCGGCGTCCGGCAATGCACGTATCCATGATCTGCGGCATCGTTTCGCCATAAGCACGCTTCAAAAATGGTACAAGTCCAGGATAAACGTGGATCAACGTCTGCCTGAACTGGCTACTTATCTCGGCCACGTCCATGTACGTGATACGTATTGGTATCTCTCGGCGACACCTGAGCTGCTGAAACTGGCGACAGCGCGTTTACAGCGCAGAAAAGGGGGGAGGTTCCCATGAAAGCCCACTCTACATTTTCGGAATTGCTGCAAGGATTTTTTACCGAATATCTAGCGGGACAGCTCAACGTCAGCCCTCACACCATTGCAAGTTACCGGGATACTTTCCGTCTCCTTCTTGATTTTACCCAGCGCAAGCTGAAAAAAGTTCCAACGGTGGTGACCATCCAAGATTTGGATG
Source organism: Verrucomicrobiota bacterium (assembly GCA_049523455.1). Taxonomy (GTDB): domain Bacteria; phylum Verrucomicrobiota; class Verrucomicrobiia; order Limisphaerales; family UBA11358; genus UBA11358. The sequence goes on from JBEKMW010000159.1 coordinate 6,578, forward strand.
CTGCCTTTGTGGGCCGTTTCCTGAGTTCTTTGGAATCGGAACGCGGCAACACCCATCGAACCAGAAATACTCGTTTGGCTGCAATCCGCTCGTTCTTCACTTATGTCTCCTTTCAAGAACCTAGCTTTGGGGGCATAGCGCAACGTGTTCTGGCTATCCAGAGCAAACGGGGACTGACTAAACCTGTGGACTTCCTGGCCCGTGCCGAAGTCGATGCCTTGTTATGTGCACCAAATCAAAACACTTGGACCGGTCGGCGTGATCGGACATTGCTGTTATTAGCAGTCCAAACGGGTTTACGTGTTTCGGAGTTAATCGGGCTGCGTTGCCAAGACGTCGCTTTAGAGGGCGGCGCGCATGTGCAATGCACCGGCAAAGGGCGAAAAATGCGCAGTATTCCGTTACGCAAAGAGACTATCGCTGCGTTACGAAAGTGGCTGCGAGAACGAGCCGGGCAGCCCGAGGACACGCTTTTCCCGAACGCTCGCGGCAATCCGTTCAGCCGTGATGGCATCGAATATCGAATCTCCCAGCACGCGCGGCGTGCCAGTTCGATCTGTCCTTCGCTAAAAACCAAGCGCGTTTCTCCGCATGTCCTTCGCCATACAACGGCTATGGATCTGCTTCAAGCTGGCGTTGACCGTACGGTCATTGCCTTGTGGCTTGGACATGAATCAGTGGAAACCACCCAAGTTTACCTCCACTCAAATCTGGAACTTAAACAAAAGGCGCTTGCCAAAATGCGTCCATTCAACGGACAAATTGGCCGGTATCGGCCCAAGGACAAAGTATTGGCGTTTCTACAGAGCCTCTGATTATGCCGAGCTGCAAAGAACAAAACGGCCGTGAATCCCCAGAAAACTGAGGATTAGCCGGAGGAACTCGGCATAATCAGAACCACAGCATAAAAGCCCAGCCCTTCTTGCGAAGAGCTGGGCAGTTTGGCGGTTTCAGGTATCGGGCCGCCTAACCGTTCATGGGCCGTATCGGTCCACGGGTAAAGAGCGTGACGCTTTCCGTTGCCCACGAGCGTCAGGCGACCGCGGCTAACACGTAGGCGTCACAAAAGGGGTGCACGCGGGCGCGGTAAAGCGCGGCGTGGCTGGCAGGGTGGTTTAAAAAGTCAGCAAAGAGGCGCGCAGTCAACGACTGCGCGCGTGCTTTGCCGGCCTTCGCTCGAAAGCTACGGCCCGGCAGGCCGGCGGCTTAGTTGGCAGCCGCGCCGGCGGTTTCCTTGGCGGTGACGACTTCGACGTGCGGTGCGACGCCCTCTTCCTGTGCCTTGGCATACTTGTCCTGCCAGGCCATGAGCGTTTCGGGGTCCATCGAGGTGTCGCCCCAGGCGTCGGCCAGTTTCT
>JBEKMW010000160.1:0-7787 GCA_049523455.1 Verrucomicrobiota bacterium
GCCGACGCCGGCGGCTGAATCGGATGTCAAATTGAGGCCGCCTTGGGAGCCGAAAGTGCCGTCGAAGCTCATGTTATAGCCATTGCCGGAGGTGTCCACTGCGGCACTCAATACGGGGCCGCTGGTGGCATCAAAGGGGAAATGCGCTACCAGGGCGTGGTAGCTTCCCGACGTATCGGGCAAGCCCACCGAAAACTGGCAGTCATAAGATACGTCCAATTGGTTGGTGGAGTCCCAACCGGAAAAGGGTTGTAACAGGCTATTGGTGGGTATGGAAGCGACCACCACCGTGGTCGAATTGCTCACATAATCCACATTGAAATCGTTGAGGCCCTCATACAACACACGCGAACTTGTCCAACTGGTCTGGCTGACGGGCAGAGATTGGCTGTTATTGTATTCGGAAACGCCCAGCGAACTGTAGTTGGCCGGCCCCTGCCAGGTGAAAGTGGGCTGGTTGGTTACATTGGCGGAGCCATAAGCCGGAGAGGTGACCATCACCTTGGGCAAGCCGTTGCTGTTCAGGTTCACATTCACCGTAAAGAGATAGACATTGGTGATGGTGGCGTTGGTGACGAAGAACGACCAGACACCGTTGGTGATTTCATGCACCATGGAATTGAAATCTCCGTAAGAATAGCGGACGCCGCCAATCTGGTTGAAACCGTTCGTGTCGAATTGCCAGAGCGAGGAAGACCCGTTGGCTGGAATGCCAAACGAAGCCACATAATAGTTGCCGAATGACGTGTTCGCACCCGTCGAGTTGGTGTTCAACTGGGGGTTGAAATAGTAGGTGTAATTGGTCGTGGAACCATACTGGAACAAGTCCATCTGAAAAGTCAGCCCGGCGTGAGCGGCGGGCGCCCACGCCAGGCGCAGAAGCAGCAAGGAAAGGCTGGATATAAAAGAACAAATGGAACGGATTGGAATGGTCGCCCTGGTTTTCATTGTCCTGGTTTTCATTGTGTGTGTCGTTTCGGGTTGAACATGTTCTCTGTATGAGAATATTAGTGTTTTTCTTAGGTGCACGTGTTCCCGACGTTGTGTCGAACTCCTCTTGTTAGAGAGTACACACGGCCGGTTCATAATGCAAGGAAATAATTCAGTGGATTCGTCTAAATAGCAGTGGCCCAATGGTTTAGGCGGAGGACGCGGCGATTTTGGCCGGTCAACCACCGGCGCGACCGGCGGAGGAATTTGGGTAGTGTCCCGATTTGTTTTCGAAGCGCGGGTCTGCGACCCGCAGCGGCTTGGATTGCATGGGGATGTGCTGCGGCTCATAGAGCCGCGCTCCTGAATTTAGGACACTGCCCGAATTTGAAGAAAATATTAACTCAATTGGTGAATTGGGAGTGCCTGCAAATAATGAGCTTTGATTCGGTTCCTGATTTCCAGCCTCGCCGCAATCAGCGTGCTGCAATCAGCGTTGACATCATCCCCTCGCTTTCCTAGTGTCACCCGGCAAAGACGCCCGCTTTGCCCCGAATTCACGTTCGGGGATTTTTATTGCCAGCCGCGTGGGATGGCGGGCCGGAGCAATTATGGCTAATACGATATTGGTTGGCGCCCAATGGGGCGACGAAGGGAAAGGCAAGATCATTGACGTGCTGACGGAGGAGGCGGACGTCGTCGTCCGCTACGCCGGTGGCAACAACGCCGGCCACACCGTATTCATCGGCAAACAAAAATACGTCCTGCACCTGGTTCCTTCCGGCATTCTGCGCAAACGCAAGTTGTGTGTCATCGGCAACGGCGTCGTGGTGGATCCCGTCAGCCTGGTGGAGGAAATCGAGGGCTTGCGAAAACTCGGCGTGAAGGTCGGCGGCAACCTCGTCGTCAGCGAGACCGCCCATTTGGTCCTCCCATACCACCGCGAACTGGATGCCCAGCGCGAAGTGCTGAAGGGCACGAACAAGATCGGCACCACCAAGCGCGGCATTGGCCCGGCCTACGGTGACAAGGCGGCGCGCGTGGGCCTGCGCATGAATGATTTGATAGACCCCGTGCGGCTGAAAGACAAACTGGCCCTCCGCATCGAGGAAAACAACGCCGTGCTCAAATCGCTGGGCGCCGAGCCGCTGGTGTTCGGGAAGGTTTTCGCCGAGTACCGGGCGGCGGGGGAATTTTTGAAGCCATTCGTCTGCAATACGGTCGTGCTCCTCCACCACCAAATGCGCGCGCAGGCCGACATTCTGTTTGAAGGGGCGCAAGGGACATTTCTGGACATTGACCACGGCACTTATCCCTTTGTCACCTCCTCCAACACCACCGCCGGCGGCGCCTGCACGGGCTCCGGCGTTCCGCCGCATCGCATGGACCGCGTCGTGGGTGTGATGAAGGCCTACACCACGCGTGTGGGCGAAGGGCCCTTGCCCACCGAAAACGCCGAGATCTCGGATTTGCTGCACGGCATGGGCCGGGAATTTGGCGCCACGACGGGCCGCCCGCGCCGCTGCGGCTGGTTTGATTCGGTGGCCACGCGCCACGCCACCATGGTCAACGGCATTGACGACCTGGCGGTCACGAATCTGGATGGCCTCGACACGGTCGAAACCATCAAGGTTTGCGTGGCCTATCGTCACGGCAAGACGCGTTATGATTTCGTGCCCAACGACGCGCAGACGCTTGCCGAATGTGAACCGGTCTATGTGGAATTTGAAGGCTGGCGCACGCCCACGAACCAGGTGCGCCAATGGAAGCAATTGCCCGCCAAAGCGCGGGCCTATTTGAAGGCGCTCGCCGAATTGTCCGGCGCCAGACTGTTCATCGCCTCCGTGGGACCGGCGCGCCAGCAGACGATTTTTGTCAAATGAGTTCCGTCCCCCATCTCAGCCTGGCAGCCAAAGCATCGTTGCCGCAGCACGTCGCGGTGATCATGGACGGCAACGGCCGCTGGGCCAAACAGCGCGGGCTGCCGCGGATCGAGGGGCACCGCCAGGGCGCCGAATCGGCGCGCAACATCATTCGCACGGCCGGTGAACTGGGCATCAAATATCTCACCCTCTACGCCTTCTCGGCGGAAAACTGGAACCGGCCCAAGGATGAAGTGGACGCGCTCATGAAGTATCTGGTCCATTATCTCAAGACCGAAACCCCGGAGTTAAACAAGAACAACGTACGGCTCGAAGTGATTGGGCAGATTTATCGGCTGCCGGAAAACGTCCAGGAACACCTTAAGAAATCCATCGCCACCCTTTCCAAGAACAACGGTTTGACCCTGGTGATGGCGTTGAGTTACGGGAGCCGTATTGAAATCGTGGATGCCGTCCGCCGCATCAGTGAAGAGGTCAAACGCGGGCAGCTTGACCCGGCGGACATCAACGAGAACGTCATTTCCGACCGCCTGTGGACGCGCAACGTGCCGGACCCTGATCTGTTGATCCGCACCAGCGGCGAGATGCGGGTAAGCAATTTTCTGCTCTGGCAAATCTCCTATGCGGAACTGGTCATCACGCCCACCCTCTGGCCGGATTTCCGCAAGCCCCAGTTTTTCGCGGCCCTGGAGGAATACGCGCGGCGGCATCGGCGGTTCGGCGGCGTCTGACCGGCGTCGCGCCTGCGGCCTGAGAATCCATGCCCTCCCTTTTGAAAATCGGCGCTCCGCGAGTAAATTGTCTTCACCAATGAACAAATTCCGCTAAACTTGGTCGAACTTGTGCCTGTCGCCATGCGCCAATTCAAATTGAGAGACGTCGCCACTTTCGGGCTGGCGGCGTTAATGTGCTTTTTTGTCGCCGTCGGCTGTGTCACCTCCAAGCGCGCCGAGGCCTCCCAGCCCCCCACGCCGTCTTTGGCAGGATTGAAGCCGGACCCCAACGACGGGCCGATCGCGCTTTGGACGGCACGGTTGCTGGCCGAATACCATTATTCGCAGCAGCCGCTCGACACGGAGATGTCGGGAAAATTTTTTGACGCCTACCTGGAAACGCTGGATCCCTACCACGAAAATTTCCTCCAATCGGACCTGGCCGAATTCGCGGCATATCGGACCAACCTCGACCACCTGATGAATGGCCGGCACAGCAGCCCGGATTTGACGCCGGCGTTCGCCATTTATCAGCGGCTGGCCGACCGCATGGAGCAACACGCCGCTTACGTGAACGATCTGCTCAAAGACGACAAATTCAAGTTCACCGGCGACGACCGCTATTTGCCCATGGCGCAAATTTCGCCGCTCGACCGCCGGCTCGTGCCTTATCCCAGGGACCTGGACGAGGCAAAGCAACTTTGGCGTGAGCACGTGCGTTACGACTACTTGTATGAGGAGAAGCTTCCCGGCGAACTTTCTGCCACCAATGGCGGCGGAGCCGCCAACCCCCCCAAGACCGCCGGGCAGGAGTTCGCCTCGGCGCTGGAGCGCCAGTACCATTGGAACCTCCAGTGGCTCACCAATTGGGACAGTGACAATGTGCTGCAAATCTATTTGGATGCGTTCGCGCACGCCTATGATCCGCACTCGGATTATCTCAATCACTCGCACGCGCAGGATTTTGCCATTGGCATGAATCTCTCGCTCTTCGGCATCGGCGCCCAACTGAGCGAGGATGAAGGCTACTGCACCATCAATATGCTCGTTCCGGGCGGCCCGGCCGCCAGGAGCAAACAGCTCGAGGAAAAAGACCGCATCATCGCCGTTGCCCAAAGCAACCAGCCCCCGGTCAATGTCGTGGCCATGGATCTCCCCAAGGTGGTCCAGTTGATTCGCGGACCCAAAGGCACCGAGGTCCGCTTGACCATCAGCCCGGAATCGGACCGGACGGCCCGACCGGTGGTGCGCTTGATTCGCGACGAAATCAAGATGGAGGACAAGATGGCCAAGGCCCAATTGATTGAGTCACCCGATGGCCACGGCGGCACCAACCGGCTGGGCATCATTGACGTGCCTTCCTTCTACGCCCCCGTGAATTTGGACGAGCAAACCGAGATGGCAACCGACACTATCCCCGTCACCGTGGACGTCACCCGCCTGATCAAAAGGCTCGAGCGTGAGAAAGTGGACGGCATCATCCTGGACTTGCGCGGCAATCCGGGCGGGTCGCTCGATGAAGCCATCCGGTTCACCGGTCTCTTCATCAAAGGCGGCCCGGTGGTGCAGGCGCGCAATTACGACGGGCGGACCGCCGTTTATTCGTGCCCTGATTCAACCCCGCTTTACCGCGGCCCCCTCGCCGTCATGGTCAATCGCTTCAGCGCCTCCGCTTCGGAAATCGTCGCCGCGGCCTTGCAGGATTATGGACGCGCGATCATCGTCGGCGACCCTGCCACCTTTGGCAAGGGCACGGTGCAGGACCTGAACCGCCTCTGGCCGTTCATGTTGTCCGCCACCAACGATCCGGGTTGGGTCAAGATCACCATCCGCAAGTTTTATCGCGTGAGCGGCGGCTCCACCCAGTGGAAGGGTGTTTTGTCGGACATCGTCCTGCCGGACCCGTTGAGTTTTCGGAACGACCTGGAGAGCGAGCGGACGCTGCCCAATTCGCTTCCTTATGACACCAATGGCAGCGTTGCTTACACCAAATTGAACCTCGTGCAGCCCTATCTCGGTAAATTGCGTCTGGATTCCGAGGCGCGCAGGGCTACCAACCAGGACTTTAATTACATCCAACAGGACATTGCCGAACTGCAAAAAATTCAGGCGGAAAAGACCGTCACGCTCAATGAGCAGAACGCGCTGATGGAACAGGAACGTCGCCTCGCACAGAACAAGGCCCGCGATGCCGAACGCGCCGCCCGCGCGGCGCCCGATTACAAAATCTATGAATTTACGGTGGAGAACTGTGATGAACCCGGCCTGCCCCCGCCGTTGCTGGAGACCAACTTGACGGGCAAAATCATCTCAGCGGGCGTCACACCGGAAATTCAGGGCAGGAGCGTGCCGGTTGATCTCTCGCCGCACGCCAGCGAAGTCGCTGGCCAAGCCGCCACGCCGGCTGCGCCGGCTTCCACCAACGCCCCGGCCGCTGCCGAAAAAATAACCACGCCGCCGGTGGACCCGTATGTTGCTGAAACCGAAAATATTTTATTGGATTACATTTCATTATTGTCGAAAAATGGTATAGTGGTGGCAGACCATTTATGAGATGCTTCGTTACCGTTTTGGGTGCGGCCCTGGTGTGGGGGGGCGCGCAAGCTCAGAGCTACTATGGCGCCTACAATGGCGCCAAACAAGAGGCCCGGAACGCCTCCGGCACCATCACTGCCCGGGAGAACCAGGCCGTGGCCGAGCCGACGCCGGCGGCGCCGTCACCCAATGCGCCGGCCCCCGACCCGGTGCTGCAGGCCACCTTGCGGAACATTGCCAACTTGCGCGCGGACCTCGCCGGTTTGGGGAACGCCGCCGATACCAACGCGGCCGCCGCGCCGAAGCAAATGTTGCAGAACGATCTGGCAGCCGCGGCCATCGGCGCCAAACCGCCGCCCGCGGCCGTCGTCAAACTGGCTGACGATCTGGCGAAGATTGTGGCCGGCAACCGAAAGCTGCCGCCCCAGCACCAGCCGCTGGCCCAATACCTCCATGCCGTCTTTAATGGTTCCCAATTGACCGCGGCGCAAGTGCAAATCGTCGTCGCCAATGTCCAAAAGATTCTTCAGAACGCCGCCGTGCCGACAGACCAGGTGACCGATGTGGTTAACGATCTGAAGGCCATCGCCGCGGCGACCAAGTGAGCGGGCGGCGTTTTATTACCGGATTGATGATGCCAAGGACGCCCTTTTTGCTGCTGATGGCCGTCGCACTGGGTGCTTCCGCGCCGGCACAAACCAACCACGCCATGAATGCCAATCAATATGAAACCGCCACGATGGGCGGCGGCTGCTTCTGGTGCATGGAAGCGGTCTATGAACGTGTACCGGGCGTCGTCTCCATCACCAGCGGCTTCGCGGGCGGCCACACGGTGAATCCAACCTATGCGGAAGTCTGCACCGGCCAAACCGGCCATGCCGAAGTGACGCAGATTGTGTTTGATCCGGCCAAAGTCTCCTATGCCAAACTGCTGGATGTCTTCTGGCAGGCGCATGACCCGACCACGTTGAACCGCCAGGGCGCCGACGAGGGCACGCAATATCGCTCCATCATTCTCTACCATTCCGAGATGCAGAAGCTGGCGGCGGAAAAGTCGAAGGCGGCTGCCCAGAAGGATTTCCGGCACCCCATCGTGACCGAAATCGTGCCGTTCACCCGGTTTTATCCGGCCGAAGATTACCACCAGGATTACTATGACCATAATGCTGACGCGCCGTACTGCCAGGTGGTCATCGCGCCGAAGCTCGATAAACTGGAAAGCAAGAAGCTGATTCAACCGGACCGCAAACCGGCGGCCGGTAACACGACTGGTAGATAGGGCGGACAGTCTTCTGCCCGCCGCGAATGTGGTGGGTCGTACGATTTGGTCAAGCCTCACCGAGCGGCGAGCACGAAGTGACCCGCCCTGCAGAAATTAGAACAATACCGATAAAGCCGTCCGTGCCCGCCCTAACGATTCTCGCCGGCATGGACCCGGCTCTGGACGTCGCGAAAGCTGTGCAGGAAGACGTCGTTTTCGGCCACCGCTTTTTCGACGAGCTGTTTGAGCAGAAACATCTCCGAGCTGTTCACCACGGCGTGGACGCTGTGTTTAAACGCTTCCATGGGCACGAAGGTTTGGAATGAGTCGCCCAGCAACATAATGGTGGCGTGGCGGCGCTGGCTGACCGGCATTTGTTGCAACGCCTTTAACGTAAGATTCTCGTCCGGGCTGTTGGCGCCAAACAATTCCTCCAGAATGATGACCTTGTAACGCACCTGTCCA